>NZ_CP134050.1:0-10000 GCF_031583145.1 Brevibacillus brevis
CCTTCCACAATGTCGTCGTACCGGGTAAAAGCTGCAACGAATTGGTAAAAATATTGGATGACGAGCAAAATCCGGCGGACATCGTCGTAGCGGAAAACCAGATTCTGGTCAAATCCAAGCACATTTTGTTCTATTCCCGCCTGCTGGAAGGCACGTATCCGGACACGACCCGGATCATTCCTCAAGGCAGCAAGACGGAAATCACCGTCAGCACAAAGGAATTTTTGCAATCGATCGAGCGCGCTTCCTTGCTTTCCCGGGAAGGCAAATCCAATGTGGTCAAGCTGGTAACACTGTCTGACGGAAGCGTGGAGATTACGTCCAACGCGCCGGAGATCGGGAAAGTCACGGACATCTTGATGCCGAAAGCGATGAACGGGGAAGAGCTGAAGATTTCCTTCAATGCCAAATACATGATTGACGCTCTGCGTGCAATCGACAGCACCGAAATCAAAGCGAGCTTTTCCGGCCCGATGAGCCCGTTCGTGATCCGGCCTACCGATCACGACTGGATGCTTCACCTGATTCTTCCGGTGCGCACCTACTAAGCATTTTTTCGTAAAAGATGGCTTTTGCGTAAAAGAAAGGGGCCCTGCCATGCGTGAGGTTTCCATCAACACCGAATATATCGCCCTTGGGCAATTTTTAAAGCTGGCTGACGTCATTGATACGGGAGGCATGGCCAAGGCATTTCTCGCGGAAGTGCCCATTCACATCAACGGTGAATTGGACAATCGACGCGGCCGCAAGCTGTATCCGGGCGACGAAGTGGCGATCGAAGGTTATGGCCGCTATCAGGTGGTCAGCCGCTGAGAGGAGAGCGTGATTCTTGTTTCTCAAGAACCTTTCGCTAACCAACTATCGCAATTACGAATCGCTGTCCTTGTCGTTCGATGGCCCGATCCAGCTGTTCATCGGCAACAATGCGCAAGGAAAGACCAATGTGCTCGAGTCTATATACGTACTCGCCCTGGCCAAATCCCACCGCACGCCCCGGGACAAGGAGCTGATTGCGTGGGAGGCCGACTATGCTGCCATCCGTAGCGATGTTCTTCGTCGCTACGGATCTGTTCGTTTGGAGCTGCAGTTGACAGGGAAGGGAAAGCGGGCCAAAATCAATGGGATGGAGCAGCAAAAGCTCAGCGCCTATGTAGGGGCTTTGAATGTGGTTATGTTCGCTCCGGAAGACCTGTCGATCGTAAAGGGAGCGCCGGCCCAGCGCAGGCGTTTTATCGACATGGAGATCGGTCAGGTTTCCCCGACCTATCTGTATTATTTGAGCAATTACAACAAAGTGCTGGCTCAAAGAAACCAGCTGTTGAAAGACTTGGCGATGAAAAAGAGCCAATCTCTGGAAATGCTGTCAATTTGGAATACCCAATTAGCCGATTTAGCGGTAAAATTGTTACGAAAGCGTTTTGAGTTCATTCGGAAGCTGGAGTCGTGGGCGAGGGACATCCACACCGGCATTACCGACGGCAAGGAAACGCTCTCTTTGCATTATGAAAACTCGTCGCCGGTCACCGAAGGACTGGCGCCTGAGCAGGCAGTGGAAAACATGCTGGCTGCCTATGAAGAAGTGCGCGACCGGGAAATCATGCGCGGGAGCACACTGATTGGCCCGCATCGCGATGATTTTTCACTCAAAGTGAACGGCATGGATGTGCAAACGTACGGTTCGCAGGGGCAGCAACGCACGAGCGCGCTGTCCATCAAATTGGCGGAGATCGAACTGATTAAAGAAGAAGTGGGCGAGTACCCCGTTTTATTGTTGGATGATGTCTTGTCGGAGCTGGATGAACATCGGCAGACCTTGCTGCTCGAGACGATCCAGAATCGCGTACAGACGTTTGTAAGCACCACGGGAGTGGAAGGCTTAAAACATCAGGTTCTCCAGCAAGCCTCTCGTTTTTATGTGAAGGAAGGGACCATATCGGGGGAAAGGTAGGGAAGACAGGAATGTTTATTCACATTGGTGGGGATACTGTGGTGAGCACGAAGGAAGTCATTTCCATCCTCGATCACCAGACGATGAAATCTTCAAAAATCAATAAGGCTTTCCTGCATGAGAAACGAAAGACGATCGTAGATCATAGCGAGGAAGAAACGAAGTCCTATGTGATCACCCAGGACGCCATATACTGTTCACCTATTTCTTCTCTGACGCTGAAGCGACGCGCTCAGTTCGTGGACAGCTTGGATCAGGTTCCCTTTGCACAAGCTGAAGTGGAGGAGTTGACGTAAGTAGTGGATCAAGTGACGACGAAAGATACAAACTACGACGCCAGTCAGATTCAGGTACTGGAGGGTCTGGAGGCAGTTCGGAAACGTCCCGGGATGTACATCGGGTCGACCAGTAGCCGCGGTTTGCATCACCTGGTATGGGAGATCGTAGACAATGCGATCGACGAAGCGCTTGCCGGCTATTGTGACAATATTTTGGTAGCCATCAAGCCGGACAATTCCGTCGCGGTAACCGACAACGGGCGCGGGATTCCTACCGGCATTCACGAAAAGACCGGGAAATCTACGGTGGAGACGGTACTCACCGTCTTGCACGCCGGCGGTAAGTTCGGCGGCGGCGGATACAAAGTGTCCGGCGGTTTGCACGGCGTCGGCAGCTCGGTCGTGAACGCACTCTCCGAGTGGATGGAAGTAGAGGTCAAACAGAACGGTCACGTGTACTTCATGCGCTTTACCATGGGTGCGCCGGATGCCGACCTGGCCATCGTCGGCGATACGGAAGAGACCGGAACGAAGGTCACTTTCAAGCCAGACCCGACTATTTTTACCGAAACGACCGTGTTTGAATACGATACGCTGCAAAAACGCATCCGTGAGCTGGCATTCCTCAACAAAGGATTGCGCATCACGCTGAAAGACGAGCGTCCGGGTCAGGAGCGGGAAGAATCGTTCCATTACGAGGGCGGTATCGTCCAATTCGTCGAGTACCTGAACAAAAACAGGGAAGCGCTGCACGAGGAAGTCATTTATTGCGAAGGGGAAAAAGACGGACTGTTTGTCGAAGTAGCCCTTCAATACAACGATGGCTATCTTAGCAATATTTACTCCTTTGCCAATAACATCAACACGCATGAAGGCGGAACGCACGAGACCGGATTCAAAACGGCGCTGACTCGTGTCATCAACGATTACAGCCGCAAGTTCAACTTCCTGAAGGAAAAGGACCCGAATCTGTCCGGGGACGATGTGCGCGAAGGAATTACCGCCATCATTTCCGTGAAGATCCAGGAGCCCCAGTTCGAAGGACAGACCAAAACCAAACTGGGCAACTCTGAGGCGCGCAGCATTACCGAATCGGTGTTCGGCGAACGCTTCAATACCTTCATGGAGGAAAATCCGGGCATCGCCAAGAAGGTCGTCGAGAAAGCCTTGATGGCATCCCGCGCTCGTGAAGCGGCTCGCAAGGCGCGTGAGATGACGCGACGCAAGAGCGCTCTGGAAGTCAGCGCTTTGCCGGGTAAACTCGCGGACTGTTCGTCCAAGGACGCGTCCGAATCCGAACTGTTCATCGTAGAGGGGGACTCTGCGGGCGGTTCCGCGAAGATGGGCCGTGACCGCCACTTCCAAGCGATCCTGCCACTCCGCGGGAAAGTGCTGAACGTGGAAAAATCCCGTCTGGACAAAATCTTGGCCAACAACGAGATCCGGGCGATCATTACGGCGCTCGGGACCGGTGTCGGAGAAGACTTCGACATCTCCAAGGCGCGTTACCACAAAGTCGTGATCATGACGGACGCGGACGTGGACGGATCGCACATCCGGACGCTGCTTTTGACGTTCTTCTACCGCTATATGAGACCGTTGATCGAAGCCGGCTACATCTTCATCGCGCAGCCGCCGCTTTACAGCATCAAGCAAGGAAAGCAGCTGCACTACGCGTATACAGATCAGCAGCGGGATCAAATTTTGGCTACGCTGAAAACCACACCGAAACCGAATATCCAGCGCTACAAAGGATTGGGCGAGATGAACGCAGACCAGCTGTGGGAGACGACGATGGATCCAAGCGCGCGTACACTCCTGCAAGTCAATCTGGAAGACATCATGGAATCGGACGGCGTGTTTGAAACGCTGATGGGTGACGAGGTAGAGCCGCGCAGAGAGTTTATTGAACAGTTTGCAGCTACGGTACGGGATCTTGACATTTAACGCCTATAAAAAATAGTTTCATCGAAAGCCGAAAAAGCTTGTCCTCAAAGGGCAGGCTTTTTTCTATTTCAACTGGATAGATAGAAAAGTGACATTATGTAAGAAATTTAATACGGACAATCTTTTGTTTTGTAAAATCGGAATTATCGGAAATTTACTATAATAGAGCTACATACTTTGTTGATGGATTGGGGAGGGATCGGAATGATCTGGGACTTTCAGTTTCACTTGCCGACGAAAATTGAATTCGGCAGCGGAAAAGTACGAGAACTGGCGGATCGTGTTCACGAGTTAGGGGGAAAGAAGGTCCTCATCGTCACGGACCAAGGAATCGTAAAGTCGGGCATTCTCCAAAAGGTCACAGACATCCTGGAAAGTGGGCAGATTGAATTTGTGACGTATGACCAGGTAAAGCCGAACCCCCGGGATGTCGATTGCATGGATGCCTATCGGCTGGCAAAGGACAGCGGGGCGGACCTGCTCATCGGACTGGGAGGCGGCAGCTCGATGGATACGGCAAAGGCTGTCGGCACGCTTTTGACCCACGGCGGAGAAATCCGCGACTGGTATGGCCTCAACGTCCTGCAGCGTCCCATTTCCCCGCTGATTTGCATACCGACCACAGCAGGCACCGGCAGCGAAATTACGTTTTTTTCGGTCATTACCGATACCGACACCAAATTGAAGATGAACATCTTGGATATTCGCGTGGCTCCGAAAATCGCTTTGCTCGATCCGGAACTGACGGTTACATTGCCCGCACACGTAACTGCTTCTACCGGTATGGACGCCCTCACACATGCCATCGAGGCATACACCTGCACCATTTCCGAGCCGATTACAGATGCGCTGGCGCTCTATGCGATTGATCTGATCGTCAAATATTTGCCGGTCGCTGTACGGGATGGGAGCGACATCGAGGCTCGAAAAAACATGCTGGCCGCTAGTCTGATTGCCGGAATCGCTTTCGGGAATTCCGATGTCGGAGGTGTTCATTGCATGGCGGAGGCCCTGGGCGGCTTGTATGATACGCCCCATGGTGTAGCCAATTCGATGCTGCTGCCTTACGTGTTTGAATACAACATCCCGGCAGACGTCGAGAAGCATGCGGTGGTAGCGGAACGGCTGGGAGCGACTCGGGCGGGCAAGAGTGCCCTGGAAACGGCACAGGAGGGAGTCCTGCTGCTAAAGAAGCTCGCCGAAACCGTACAGATCCCCAAAATGAAAGAGTTAGGCAACGTAGATCCTGCCGATTTCCCCTATCTGGCCGAAGCAGCCACGAAAAATGTCTCCGCACCAAGCAATCCGCGGCAAGCCGGCATGGAAGATTACCTGGTATTGTTCCACAAAGCGTATGAAGGTGAATAAAAATGAGCTGTGGAAAGGTAGATGTGTATGAGTGATCTGAAGTTAAGCCGAACGCTCGGATTCTGGGCAGCTTATTCCGCTTCCGTCGGGTTGGTTGTATCCGGTACGGCGATGGTGGCGCTTGGAAATGGTTACGGGACAAGCGGGCCTGCCTACAGCATTGTAGCCTTTGGGGCTTTGATCGTGATTCTGTGCATCGCTCTGTCTTATTCGGAAATGGCCGCCATGATTCCAGGAGCGGGGATGGTGGGCGAGTATACCCTGCCTGCTCTTGGAAAGCTCCCCGCCCTGTTTGCCGTTCTGGCCGGTTACATCGTACTGGTAGGGACTGACGGAGGTACCAACATGATCGTCGGCGGCCAATCCCTTGAGGCATTGATCGGGGTTCCCTGGTATATATGCGTCGCAGTCATTCTCATTTTTCTCGTGATTGTCAATCTGATGGGAGTCGAAGTGTTTGGGAAGGTACAATCCGTTTTGGCCATCTCCATGATGTCTCTTCTGGGACTCATCGGTCTCTGGGGTTTGTCGGGCATCGGTACGATGGAGCCGCTTGCGGTCCAACCGCCCTTTTCCCCGATCACCTGGCAGGAACAAGCGGGTGCTCTCGGATTGGCCATCTGGCTGTTCATCGGGATGGAGTTTGTGGCGCCGCTCGCGGAAGAGGTGAAAAATCCGGGCAAGACGATCCCGATTGCCATGCTGTTTGGCTGTTTCACCATCTGGCTAGTCGATTTGCTGTTCGGACTTGGGGTCACCAAATACATTTCATTGGACAAGCTGGCGGCGTCGACGATTCCGCACGTGGAAGGCGCTGCAGCCATGCTCGGCAAGCCGGGGCTGGTAATCATGAGCATCGTCTCGATTCTCGCCGCCGTGACGACTTGCGACACCTATCTGGTAGCGGTGCCGCGCATGCTGTACGGATTGTCCAAGGAAGGCTTGCTGCCCAAGATGTTTGCCTGGCTCCATCCCAAGACTCGCACCCCGTGGTATGGCATCTTCTTCGTGGTAGGCCTGATTTTGGTGGTCCTCATCTACGCTGTCATCAACAATGCCAATATCGACTTCGTGACGATGATGATCGCAGTCGCGTGTGTGACCTGGCTGATGTCGTACATCATTACGCAGATCGACGTGATTGTGCTGCGTGTGAAGTATCCGAACGTTCCGCGGCCGTTCAAGACGCCGCTGTATCCTCTGCCTCAGATTATCGGAATCATTTCCTGTTTGTACATGATTTACACGCAATACCAGGATCAACGGGTCATGACCATTTCGTTGTACGTCATCGCAGCGATTGTCATTTTTGGCGTCCTTTACTTGAAGGTGACAAAGCAAAAGCTGTTTGAGCCTGTACCTCTGGAAAATGTGTTTGCGGGGATTCGGAAACGCAGCGAATTCGACTCGGGCTTTGCCTTGCAGGGCGAGAGCAAAGGCGAAGTATCCTGACGCAGGAGGGAGGGTCTGATGGGGATCTACTCGGTCATTGACAATCGTGCGTGGAAGGTGCTGCGGACGGTAGCAGCGGACTTTTGCTCCTTTGCGGTCATTGAGCATGTTTCAGACAATCGCATTCAACTCGATGGAGGCAAGCTTGGGGTCGATGATCTGCAAGCCTCTTACCGGGTCATCAACAAATGGATGGGCCGGGTCTATGTGTACACCTGGACCTGGTCGTTCTCCGATCCGACGCCTGCAGCCGATATGGAGATTACATGCAAGTATTCCGGGAAGACGGGGGCCAAAACGGTACGGTTTGTATCCAAGCAATCAGCTCCCATCCTCGAAGCGTTCAATGGCGACAGAAAGGTCCAGCGTCTTTGCCAAACGGTCGATTACGAGTCCATTCGGCTCAATTATTCCAAAGAGGAAGGCAGATGGCGGGTGACGATGAGGCCGAATTACGGCGACTATATCTGGATTTTGCTGCCGCCCGTCAAATATGCCCGCAGGCCCAATCAACAAGAAATTCAAGATACGATGGCGTTGATTCACCGAATTCGGAAGCTGATCGAACAGTTTTCCAAAGGGAGGTAAAAGGATGCAAGCAAAATCCTATCTAACTGCTTTGGACACCGTACAAAAAATGTATATCGACGGACAATGGGTGGAGAGCTCGAACGGGGAAACAAGATCAGTCATCAACCCAGCCAATGGAGAAGTGATCGGGATCGTCACGGAAGGCGGCCGGGAAGATGCGCAAGCGGCCATACGGGCAGCGAGGCGTGCCTTCGACAAGGATGGCTGGCAGGAGAGCAAAGCCCGCGACCGGGCAGCGCTTTTGTACAAAATAGCCGATCTGCTGGAAGCGCGAATAGAGGAATTCGCCTCTCTCGACACCCTCAATAATGGCAAACCGCTGCGAGAGTCGAGGTATGACGTCACCGATTCGGTTAACCAGTTCCGCTATTACGCGGGCCTTTGTACCAAACCCCATGGGGTCACGTACGATGTGCCGGATCAAATCCAGGCGATGGTGGTCCGGGAACCGATTGGCGTGGTAGGCCAGATCATCCCCTGGAACTATCCGCTTGTCATGGCCACTCAAAAAATCGCTCCCGCAATTGCGGCAGGCTGCACCGTCGTAATCAAGCCTGCGGAGCAGACACCGTTGTCGCTGATCCGCCTTTTTGAAATCATCGACGAAGCAGGATTCCCGCCTGGCGTGGTCAATTTGGTGCTGGGAGCGGGGGAAACTGTGGGAGCAGAGCTGGCGGAAAGCCCGCTGGTAGACAAAGTCGCTTTTACCGGCGGGACTGATACGGGTATCAAAATTATGAAAGCGGCAGCTGATACGATCAAAAAGGTCGGGCTCGAGCTGGGCGGCAAATCGCCAAACATCGTGTTTGCCGACGCCGATTTTGAAACGGCTGTCGATTATGCACTGTTCGCCATCTTTGCCAATCAGGGAGAGGTCTGCTCTGCGGGATCGCGCCTGCTTTTGGAAGAAAGCTTGTTTGACCGTTTTGTTCCCGAGCTGGTAAAGCGGGCGAATCACATCAAAGTAGGGCCGGGAACGGATGAAGAAAGCGAAATGGGGCCGCTGATTACCGAAGAGCATATGAACCGTGTTCTTTCCTACATCGAGGAAGGAAAAAAGGAAGGAGCGGCATTGCTCTGCGGAGGGTATCGTCTGACCGAGGAAGGGATGGATCAAGGTTTCTTCGTGGCACCCACCATTTTTTCCGGGACGACTCCCGAAATGAAGATCGTCCAGGAAGAAATCTTTGGACCCGTATTGGTGATCCAGACCTTCAAAACGGAGGAAGAAGCGATCGCGCTTGCAAATGGCACCCGTTACGGGCTGGCCGGAGCTGTTTTTACCACGGACGTCGCCAAGGCTCACCGCGTGATCCGAAAGCTGCGGGCGGGGATTACTTGGATCAATACGTACCATCCGACGTTTAACGAGGCACCGTGGGGAGGATACAAACAGAGCGGAATCGGACGGGAGTTGGGTACGTTTGGATTCGAGGAATACTTGGAGATCAAACAAATTAACGTCAATCTGAATGTCGAGCCGAGCGGCTGGTTCAAAAAACGTCAATAAGGCTTGCAGGGAAAAGGAGCATGGCTGACGAAAAGAATGCTGTGCTCCTTTTCCTCCGAAAAAAATGGAGTCAAATCGAAAAAAAAGTAATTGTTTTCTATTGCATTGAAAGAAAATATATGCTAGATTAAAAGTCCAAGAGGAAATGCGGGCCTATAGCTCAGTTGGTTAGAGCGCACGCCTGATAAGCGTGAGGTCGGCTGTTCGAGTCAGCCTAGGCCCACCACTTTATATACCCATTCATGGGGCTGTAGCTCAGTTGGGAGAGCGCCTGCCTTGCAAGCAGGAGGTCATCGGTTCGATCCCGTTCAGCTCCACCTTTTCTAAAAGGCTTGTTGCCTGGAAGTCGAATTATTCCTCGGTAGCTCAGTTGGTAGAGCAATCGGCTGTTAACCGATCGGTCGGCGGTTCGAGTCCGTCCCGAGGAGCCACCTTCGCTCCTGTAGCTCAGTCGGTAGAGCGTTTCCATGGTAAGGAAGAGGTCGCAGGTTCGATTCCTGTCGGGAGCACCAGAAACAAAACCAAATGGCCCGTTGGTGAAGCGGTTTAACACAGCAGCCTTTCACGCTGTCATACAGGGGTTCGAATCCCCTACGGGTCACCATAAAACACCCAGCGAAGTGAAGTGGAAATCACCGAATGCTTCGCGGGACCCCAACAACAAGTTGGGATCTGGAGGCTTAGCTCAGCTGGGAGAGCATCTGCCTTACAAGCAGAGGGTCGGCGGTTCGATCCCGTCAGCCTCCACCATGCAAATATGGAGCTGTGGTGAAGTTGGAGTTCACGCCGGTCTGTCACACCGGAGGTCGCGGGTTCGAGTCCCGTCAGCTCCGCCATTGATTTCTCTTGCGCTTCAGGATTGTTGCAAAAGAGAGTCGAGGCCTGAAACGCTCGGGTATTGCAGAT
>NZ_CP134050.1:15000-25000 GCF_031583145.1 Brevibacillus brevis
CGGACTGGGTAGGGGAGCGTTCCAAGCAGCAGTGAAGCCGTACTGGAAAGAGCGGTGGAGCGCTTGGAAGTGAGAATGCCGGTGTAAGTAGCGAAAAGACAAGTGAGAATCTTGTCCACCGAAAGCCTAAGGGTTCCTGGGGAAGGCTCGTCCTCCCAGGGTTAGTCGGGACCTAAGCTGAGGCCGAAAGGCGTAGGCGATGGACAACAGGTTGATATTCCTGTACCACCTCTGTTCCGCTTGAGCAATGGCGTGACGCAGGAGGATAGGGTGAGCGGCCTACTGGATGGCCGTCCAAGCAGTGAGCCTGGTGTGTAGGCAAATCCGCACACCGTAAGGGCAAGCTGTGATGGCGAGGGAAATTTTAGTACCGAAGTCCCTGATTTCACACTGCCAAGAAAAGCGTCTAGCGAGGAACAAGGTGCCCGTACCGCAAACCGACACAGGTAGGCGAGGAGAGAATCCTAAGGTGCGCGGGATAACTCTTGCTAAGGAACTCGGCAAAATGGCCCCGTAACTTCGGGAGAAGGGGCGCCCCGGTAGGGTTTATAGCCCGAGGGGGCCGCAGTGAAAAGGCCCAAGCGACTGTTTAGCAAAAACACAGGTCTCTGCGAAGCCGCAAGGCGAAGTATAGGGGCTGACGCCTGCCCGGTGCTGGAAGGTTAAGGGGATGAGTTAGCGCAAGCGAAGCTTTGAACCGAAGCCCCAGTAAACGGCGGCCGTAACTATAACGGTCCTAAGGTAGCGAAATTCCTTGTCGGGTAAGTTCCGACCCGCACGAAAGGCGTAACGACTTGGGCGCTGTCTCGGCAAGAGACCCGGTGAAATCATAATACCTGTGAAGATGCAGGTTACCCGCGACAAGACGGAAAGACCCCATGGAGCTTTACTGTAGCCTGGTATTGGAACTTTGTGCATCATGTACAGGATAGGTGGGAAGCTGAGAAGCAGGGGCGCCAGCCTCTGTGGAGCTGTCGGTGGGATACCACCCTTGATGTACGGAGTTTCTAACTCGTCGCCCTCATCGGGCGAGAGGACCATGCCAGGTGGGCAGTTTGACTGGGGCGGTCGCCTCCCAAAAGGTAACGGAGGCGCCCAAAGGTTCCCTCAGAATGGTCGGAAATCATTCGTAGAGTGTAAAGGCAGAAGGGAGCTTGACTGCGAGACCTACAAGTCGAGCAGGGACGAAAGTCGGGCTTAGTGATCCGGTGGTTCCGCATGGAAGGGCCATCGCTCAACGGATAAAAGCTACCCTGGGGATAACAGGCTTATCTCCCCCAAGAGTCCACATCGACGGGGAGGTTTGGCACCTCGATGTCGGCTCATCGCATCCTGGGGCTGAAGTAGGTCCCAAGGGTTGGGCTGTTCGCCCATTAAAGCGGTACGCGAGCTGGGTTCAGAACGTCGTGAGACAGTTCGGTCCCTATCTGTCGCGGGCGCAGGAAGTTTGAGGAGAGCTGTCCTTAGTACGAGAGGACCGGGATGGACGCACCGCTGGTGCACCAGTTGTCACGCCAGTGGCACAGCTGGGTAGCTATGTGCGGACGGGATAAGCGCTGAAAGCATCTAAGCGTGAAGCCCCCTCCAAGATGAGACTTCCCACAGCGTTAAGCTGGTAAGACCCCTCATAGACGATGAGGTTGATAGGTTCGGTGTGGAAGCGCGGCAACGCGTGGAGCTGACGAATACTAATCGGTCGAGGGCTTATCCACACAATCCTTGCATACATGCGTATTCAGTTTTGAAGGAATGAACGAGCCATCCGGGTAGGATGGTTTTTTTGTTTTCGGCGGAGACATCGAACATTTTGATGGGGTGCATGGAAAACAATGCTTTTACTTCTACCTACGGGTCCTCTATAGTAGGGATATGAAATGGCGATGCGGAATTTTCAGACGTTTCAGTAGGAGAGGAATGAATATGAAACAGGCTTTTTCCATTCGTTTTCACTATGCTTGGGTGATTGCGGGAGTCACGTTTTTTATTCTTTTGATCGGCGCTGGCATTCGTTCTGCCCCAAGCGTATTTATGGTGCCGGTTGAACAGGAGTTTGGCTGGAGTCGCTCGGTGATTTCCTTTGCCTTGTCCATTAATATCTTGCTGTACGGGTTGGCTGGTCCTTTTGCAGCTGCTGTCATGGATCGGTTTGGAATTCGGCGCATCACGGTCATTGCTCTGCTGATGCTTGCATGTGGCTCTGCTTTGACCTCGTGGATGCAGGCTTCCTGGCAATTGACGTTATTGTGGGGGATCGTTGTCGGACTCGGCTCTGGCTGCACAGCATCCGTGCTAGGGGCCATGATTGCCAACCGCTGGTTCGTGAAGAATCGCGGGCTGGTCATGGGGATTTTGACGGCGAGCGGAGCGACGGGACAATTGTTGTTTCTCCCTCTATTGGCGAGCATGTCTGAGATGGCGGGCTGGCGCACGGCCACCTGGATTATCTCCTCGGTTGCACTCGTCATGGTGCCAATTGTCCTGATGTTCATGCGGGATCGTCCAAGTGACAAGGGACTGAAAGCGTATGGAGCTTCCGAAGCGGACCACGAGTTTGCCCCCTCTACAGAGAACCCGTTTCAAACGGCCATTCGAGGGTTGCTGACTGGTGTTCGCTCGTTTGACTTTTGGTTGCTGGCAGGCAGCTTTTTTATCTGCGGCTTGTCTACCAACGGCCTGATCGGCACGCATTTTATTGCAGCCTGCATGGAGCATGGGATTCCGGCTGTCACGGCAGCCAGTTTGCTCGCCTTGATCGGCGTTTTCGACATCATCGGCACGACCTTTTCCGGCTGGTTGTCGGATCGATTTAACAATCGCTGGCTGCTATTCTGGTACTACGGTTTGCGCGGCCTTTCCTTGATGTGGCTCCCGACAGCTTTGTCCTCTTCTACGTTTAGCTTGGGACTGTTTATCGTCTTTTACGGTTTGGACTGGGTGGCCACTGTACCACCTACATTGAGGTTGACCACCGATATTTTTGGCAGGCAGCAGGCGGGGGTTTTGTTTGGGTG
Source organism: Brevibacillus brevis (assembly GCF_031583145.1). NCBI lineage: Bacteria > Bacillati > Bacillota > Bacilli > Caryophanales > Paenibacillaceae > Brevibacillus > Brevibacillus brevis. The sequence continues at coordinate 18,012 of NZ_CP134050.1, forward strand.
GATACTGGCTTCCCATCAGTTGGGAGCTGCAGTCGCCGCATACGGCGGAGGAGTAGTCTATACGATGCTCAACAGCTACTTCTTCATGTTCGTCGTAGCAGGGGCTTTCTGTTTGCTGGCTTCACTCATGGTGATGAGGATTGGACGGAACGCGCTCACCCCATCCGTTTCCCGGAATATGTAATTAAAAAACCCCCGAGGCGATCAAAGCCGTCGGGGGTTAGTTTTGTTCAGGAGGACATAACGGGAGGGTCATTCGGAAAACGGCTCCAGCGAGGCTGCCATTGCTCGCTTCGATCGACCCGTTTGAACGTTCGACAATAGCTCGGGAAATAGCCAGTCCCAATCCAAGCTCGCCGTTCTTTCCTTTGACGAAACGATGAAACAGGTGGGGAACCAAATCCTCCGGTATTCCTTCACCGTCGTCGATGACTTCGATCGTGGCTTGGCGTTTCCCGGCATGAATCCGGATTTCTACGTACTCCTTGGCATGGCGCAAAGCGTTTCCGACGATATTGAGCAGGGCCTGTAAAATCTTTCCCTCGTCCACGTAGATAAGAGGATCTGTACCCAGGCAGCTCATGGAAACGGAGACATTCCGTTGCAAACTCAGCGGATGAAGGCGCTCCATGGCTTGATTGACCAACCCGGTGACGGATAGGTGGGAAGGGTGGAATAAATCTTCCTCGCTCTCCAATTTGGCCAACAGGATGATCTCTGTCACGATATGCTTCAATCTGCCCGTCTCGGCAACAATGATATCCAGCCCTTGCTCGGCGGCCTGCCCCGTAAAAATTCCGTCGCGTATCCCTTCCGCGTAGCCCTGGATGGACATAAGCGGCGTTTTCAGCTCGTGGGAGGCATTTTGCAAAAACTGACGCTGAATCTCATGGAACCGATCCAGCTCCTGGGCCATGGAGTAGACATTTTCGGAGACTTCGGCAATTTCACCACGGGCGGGAATACGTTTCACCTCGGAAAACTGGCGAAACTGTACCTTCTTGATCTCCTTTACTAGCTGACCCAGCGGACGTACCATGATCTTGGTCATGAAGAAACTCAGCAGGATCGTCCCACCTGCGCCCAACAGCAAAATCAGAAAGATGGTTTGCGTCAGCTCCATCCGCACATCCTTCAATCCGCGAACCGGGGAAGCGAGAATCAGTCTCTGTTTCTCATCGTTTTTCAGCGGCAAATTGACCACGACATAATCATCGCCACCGACGAGCCAGATATTTTTATCTTTGCGTTTTTCCGCCTTTCGTTCCAGGGCGTCCATCCATTCGTTCAAATTGGAGGAGGGCAGAGTCGTAAACCACACTTTCTTCTTTTTCCCGAGCAACAATACCTCTACCTTCGGATTGGAAACTAACAGGCGACCGAGCTCGGCAATCGATTCCGACCGGGTCAATTCCTCCGCGTCCTTGTTTTTATCGATCCACGTCTGGCCTTTCAGGATCAATTCTTTCCTCTGCTGATCGATCAGATTGTCGAGGAGGAAGGAGTGAATCAAACTTCCAGAAATCGCCGTGAGCACAATAAGCAACAGCCCGAACATCAGCGTAATGCGTGCCTGCAGACTCATCCTTCCAGCGTCCTCTCGCCTGATCGCAGACGATATCCAAATCCCCAAACCGTTTCCAGCGGGATTTTGTCCAATTTCTTGCGGATTCGTCTGATGAGGTCGTCTACTACGCGGTCACTGCCAAAATAATCGTAGCCCCAAACCAATGTAAGCAATTCATCCCGCGAAAAGGCCCGATTCGGATTTTCTGCAAGCAGGGCGAGCACCTGAAATTCCTTGGGGGTCACCTCGACTTCCTCCCCCAGGGAATAAACGAGCCGCTTTTCTTTATCCAAAACGAGCAAACCACTCCGATGGTGATCGGACTGCTCCGGCGTATTGTCTTCCGGAAGTGCGGATGGTTCCTCTCGATGCTTCATGCGTTCCCAGCGTCGCAGCGCCCGATTGGCCCGCGCCACGAGTTCACGGGGACTAAAAGGCTTGGTCAAATAATCATCGCTGCCAAGCTCCAGCCCCAAAATCTTGTCGACTTCCTCGTCTCGCGCCGATATCATGATAATCGGCGTCTCAGACTCCATCCGGATGCGACGGCAAAACTCATAGCCGTTCATGCCGGGGAGCATGATGTCCAGGACCCACAGATCGGGAGGGTTCGTCTCCTTGAGATGCAGCGCCTCTTCTGCCGAGTGGACGCTCACGGTCAAATAGCCTTCCTTTTGCAAATAAGCTTCGACTATCTGCCTGATATTGGGGTCATCGTCTACAATCGCAATGGAAAAAGGCTTCATACTTGATTCCTCCGAGACCTTCGTTTTCTCCTTGTCATTGTACAACAGATCGCCGAAGGAACAGGATGTCTTCGCGATTTCCCACACTTTTCCCATACTTTTGCGAATGCAGCCCAAGACAGGCAGCCCCGTTCGAAACGGAACTGCCTGTCAGATGAGAACAGCGTATTCGCTTATCTATTGCAGGGCCTCATAGATGGAGGTTTTTTGCGTCAAGATTTCGGATTTGATCTCTCCCAGCTGCCGGGTCAGGTCGATGGCGTCGATAAGAGAGGATTGCCAGGCGTCATTTTCGTTTTTGTACGATTCCTTAGCGGATGCGACTGTCTCCTTGATTTGCTGTTTCAATTGATTCGCTGCTTCCTTGCTCGCCTTCTTGGCTTCGCGGATCGGTTTGACCTCAGCCAAAGGCGCCTTCAGGCTTTGGTGCATTTCCTTCACTTGAGCCAGTTCGCTTTCGATCGGGGCCAATTTTTGCTCGATAGCTTGATGGTTTGCTTCCAGCCGGGCTTTTATCGAAGCGATCTTATCCTTGTCTTTGGAGCCTTTTGCTTCTTTCAGTTGGACTGCAAGAGATTTGTTTTCTTCGCGCAGAGGTTTGATTTCAGCCAAAACGGCTTTTACCCGATCGCGGACTTCCTGAGAAACGCTTCCCTTGAGCGACTCCCACAGTGCTTTGTTTTTCTCCCCTTGGGCTTTCAGTGCAGCATCTACTTCTTTCGTTTGGTTTCGCAAGGTCTGGAGCTGCTGGTATTCGGCAGTTTGCCCCAGCTTTGGCGTTTTCGCCGGATTTTCTTCGGCGTGGATGATTCCCGTGCCGCTGGCAAACAGGCTCGTTGTCAGCAGAGCTGCAGAAAGGATTTTTTTCATGCGACTCACTCCCCGTCAGGTAATGGTGTACGAGTACTATGGTAAAAAGGAATTGTGAGAAATGTATGGGAGAAGCGAGGGGATTTCATCAAAAAACGGACGCTTGCATGACAGGGTGAATTGGGATAAAATGTTGTTGTTTACAAAATTCGTGCCAGATAGGCAGGAGGGCCGTCCATTGAAAGAGCGTTTCGTTACTACCCAACCCAATCGCATAGTAACGAAAACGTATCGGGTGCTCTCCAATTAGCCAGTTTCTTTTGCATGTCTACGTACATGCAGACCAAACGTGGAATTCCAAGGCGCCGGTATGTCGGTGCCTTTTTTGATTTGTTCGGGAAATGGCATCGGCATGACCGGTGCGCTTGTCATATGGAATGAGAGGCGTCGGATACTCCGGCGTCTTTTTTTTTATTTTCGAAAAGGCAAACTTCGGGGATGCGAGTGTGGATGAATCTGCAGGGTCGAATGAAAAGGAAGTTTGCAAGGGATAAAAGGAGGCATGTGTATGCTATTACTGGAAGCACGTCATATAGAAAAAAGCTACGGCGACCGAGTCATTTTCCGGGCAGAAAAGCTGGAAGTCATGGATGGGGACCGCATCGGCATCGTCGGGCCAAACGGGGCTGGAAAAACGACGCTGCTCAAAATCTTGGCGGGGGAGCTGCCTGCCGATCAAGGGCAGCTTTCCTCATACGGGGCGACCGCCTTTATTCGCCAGCTGGAGCAGGAGGAGGGCTATGAGACTACTGCCAAAGAGAGGCAGAAGTGGGGAGTCGCAAATGTGCATGGAGCCATGAGCGGCGGAGAACACGTTCGCCTGAAGATCGCCACCGCACTCGAGCAGGAGGCCCCCTTGCTGTTTGCCGACGAACCGACAAGCCATCTCGACTTGCCGGGCATCCGGCAGTTGGAAGAGTCTTTGCACGCTTATCCGGGAGCTGTCTTGTTGATTTCCCATGACCGGGAGCTGCTTGACGCGATTTGCACCCGAATCTGGGAAGTCGAGAATGGCAGCGTGACCGAGTACAAAGGGAACTACACGGAATACCGCAGCCAAAAGGAGCAGAAGAGGGAGCGGGAATGGGCGGAGTATGACGCCTATCAAAAGGAGAGACATCGGCTGACCCAGGCGATCGTCGACAAGAAGCAGCATGCGAGAGGCATGAAGGACGCTCCGAAACGGATGGGCTCCTCAGAAGCGAAGCTGCACAAAATGAAGGCCCAAGGAAAACGGGGAAAGGTGGAGCGAGCAGCCAAAACACTGGAGAGCCGGCTGGCGCAGCTGGAGGAAAAGGAAAAGCCAAAAGAGCTGGCGCGGGTCCAGTTTGACCTGCACCAGGAAAGCGAACACCGGGGGAGAACGGCGATTCAATGCACGGACATTACTGTGCATGCAGGGGCTCGAACATTTGTTCGCAACCTCTCGTTTCGCGTGCAAAGGGGGCAGAGGGTCGCGCTCATCGGGGCAAACGGGAGCGGAAAGTCTACCCTTTTGTCCATGATTGCGCAGAAAGTGGAGGGGATCACGATTTCACCGGGAATTCGCCTGGGGTACTTCCATCAGTCGCAAGCCACGCTCGACCCGGAAAAGACCATTTTGGAAAACGTGAAAAAGGACAGCCGCTATCCGGAAGCGACGATACGAACGGCGCTGGCCCGTCTGCTTTTCCCGGGAGATGCCGTCCATAAAACGGTTTCCGATCTCAGTGGAGGGGAACGGGTCAAAGTGGCGCTCGCCAAAGTATTCTTTGGAGACTACCACGTCCTGCTGCTGGATGAGCCGACCAACTTTCTCGATATCCCCACGCAGGAGGAGCTGGAGCTGCTCTTGGCCGATTTTCCGGGCGCGATCCTGTTTGCGACCCACGACCGCAAGCTGATGTCCGGTCTGGCCGATGCCGTGCTGTCGTTTGACGAGCTGCAGCCGAGCCTGTTCCCGGGCACCTATCCGGAATTTCTCGAGGCCAAACACAAGAAAAAGACGCGTGACAGCAGTGCGGAGCAACGATTGCTGCTCGAGACGAAGCTGACTGATGTGGTGGGCAGGCTGTCGGTGCCGACATTGCCCGCGGCTGACAAGGAGAAGCTCGAAATAGAGTACAAAGAAACGTTGGCCGCACTGCAGAGATGCAGGAGGCATGGAGAGTAATCGGACGACTTTTCTGACAAAAACTAGGAAATCGCGTGAGAGACCGTCTAAAATCGGCCCAATAAGCCAGGCTTTTGGGAGAGTCAGACAACTTCGTGGATTATTTGGACGTGTCCTCTTTCTATATGGTATAATGAAGTATTGCGATAACCAGTTGGAGGTTTACCTTTTATGGCAGAAGAAACTGCTCGGTTTCCCAAAGTCGATATTAGCCAAGAGATGAAAGAGTCGTTCATCAGCTATGCGATGAGCGTTATCGTGAGTCGGGCATTGCCTGATGTTCGAGATGGTCTCAAGCCTGTACACAGGCGTATTTTGTATGCCATGCACGATATGGGTCTTACTCCCGACAAGGCGTTCCGCAAGTCGGCCAACACGGTCGGGGAAGTAATGGCCAACTACCATCCGCACGGGGACTCTTCCATTTACGAAGCAATGGTCCGGATGGCACAAGATTTTAACATGCGCTACATGCTGGTGGAAGGTCAAGGGAACTTCGGTTCTGTAGACGGTGACCCGGCAGCGGCAATGCGTTATACCGAATCGCGCTTTTCGAAAATCGCTCTGGAGCTCTTGCGCGACATTGATAAAGAAACGGTCAACTTTGCGCCGAACTACGATGGACGCAAGGAAGAGCCGGTTGTTTTGCCTTCCCGTTTCCCGAACCTGCTGGTCAACGGGTCTGGAGGGATTGCCGTAGGGATGGCGACGAACATTCCGCCGCACAACCTGTCGGAAGTAATCGATGGCGTGACTGCCATGATCGACAATCCGAACATTACGATACCTGAGCTGATGCGGATCATCAAGGGACCGGATTTCCCTACAGCAGGAGAAATTCTCGGGTATAGCGGGATCCGCCGCGCCTACGAAACAGGCCGCGGTTCCATCATCATGCGCGCCAAGACGCTGATTGAGGAAGAGAAGGGCAAACCGCGCATTATCGTGACGGAAATCCCTTACCAGGTCAACAAAGCCAGACTCGTAGAGAAAATCGCCGAGCTGGTGCGCGAAAAGAAAATCGAGGGCATTACCGATCTGCGCGACGAGTCCGACCGCAAAGGGATGCGGATCGTCATGGAGCTGCGCCGTGACGTCATTCCGAAGGTGGTCTTGAACAACCTGTTCAAGCATACCCAGCTCCAGACGACGTTTGGGGTCAACATGCTGGCTCTCGTAGACGGCCGGCCACGCATCCTGAATTTGCGCGACATGCTGTATTACTATTTGCAGCATCAACGCGAAATTATCCGCAGACGCACAGAGTTCGACCTCAAGCAAGCGGAAGCGCGTGCGCACATCTTGGAAGGCTTGCGCATCGCTCTCGATCATATCGACGAGATCATCAGCCTGATCCGTTCTTCCCAGACGGCGGAAGAAGCACGCGACGGACTCATGAACAATTACAGCTTGAGCCATGAGCAGGCACAGGCGATTCTTGACATGCGCCTGCAACGCCTGACCGGGTTGGAGCGGGAGAAGATCGAGAACGAGTACCAGGAATTGATGGCAAAAATCGCGGAACTGCGTGCCATTCTTGCTGACGAAGGCAAGATTTACGCGATCATTCGCGAGGAATTGAGCGAAATCAAGGAGAAGTTCGGGGATGAGCGCCGTACGGTCATTACGGTCGATGAGGACCATATCGAGGACG
>NZ_CP134050.1:30000-162500 GCF_031583145.1 Brevibacillus brevis
GGCTAAATACTACCTAGCGACCGATAGTGAACCAGTACCGTGAGGGAAAGGTGAAAAGCACCCCGGGAGGGGAGTGAAATAGTACCTGAAACCGTGTGCTTACAAATAGTCGGAGCCCGTTAAAAGGGTGACGGCGTGCCTTTTGTAGAATGAACCGGCGAGTTACGGTAGCGTGCGAGGTTAAGTCGAAGAGACGGAGCCGCAGCGAAAGCGAGTCTGAATAGGGCGCAAGTACGTTGCCGTAGACCCGAAACCGTGTGATCTAGCCATGTCCAGGGTGAAGGTAGGGTAACACCTACTGGAGGCCCGAACCCACGCACGTTGAAAAGTGCGGGGATGAGGTGTGGCTAGCGGTGAAATTCCAATCGAACTCGGAGATAGCTGGTTCTCCCCGAAATAGCTTTAGGGCTAGCCTCGGAATAAGAGTCTTGGAGGTAGAGCACTGATTGGGCTAGGGGCCCTCATCGGGTTACCGAACTCAGTCAAACTCCGAATGCCAATGACTTATGTCCGGGAGTCAGACGGTGAGTGCTAAGATCCATCGTCAAAAGGGAAACAGCCCAGACCATCAGCTAAGGTCCCCAAGTATACGTTAAGTGGGAAACGATGTGGAGTTGCCCAGACAACCAGGATGTTGGCTTAGAAGCAGCCACCATTTAAAGAGTGCGTAATAGCTCACTGGTCGAGTGACTCTGCGCGGAAAATGTAACGGGGCTAAACGTATCACCGAAGCTATGGCAGTCCTTACGGACTGGGTAGGGGAGCGTTCCAAGCAGCAGTGAAGCCGTACTGGAAAGAGCGGTGGAGCGCTTGGAAGTGAGAATGCCGGTGTAAGTAGCGAAAAGACAAGTGAGAATCTTGTCCACCGAAAGCCTAAGGGTTCCTGGGGAAGGCTCGTCCTCCCAGGGTTAGTCGGGACCTAAGCTGAGGCCGAAAGGCGTAGGCGATGGACAACAGGTTGATATTCCTGTACCACCTCTGTTCCGCTTGAGCAATGGCGTGACGCAGGAGGATAGGGTGAGCGGCCTACTGGATGGCCGTCCAAGCAGTGAGCCTGGTGTGTAGGCAAATCCGCACACCGTAAGGGCAAGCTGTGATGGCGAGGGAAATTTTAGTACCGAAGTCCCTGATTTCACACTGCCAAGAAAAGCGTCTAGCGAGGAACAAGGTGCCCGTACCGCAAACCGACACAGGTAGGCGAGGAGAGAATCCTAAGGTGCGCGGGATAACTCTTGCTAAGGAACTCGGCAAAATGGCCCCGTAACTTCGGGAGAAGGGGCGCCCCGGTAGGGTTTATAGCCCGAGGGGGCCGCAGTGAAAAGGCCCAAGCGACTGTTTAGCAAAAACACAGGTCTCTGCGAAGCCGCAAGGCGAAGTATAGGGGCTGACGCCTGCCCGGTGCTGGAAGGTTAAGGGGATGAGTTAGCGCAAGCGAAGCTTTGAACCGAAGCCCCAGTAAACGGCGGCCGTAACTATAACGGTCCTAAGGTAGCGAAATTCCTTGTCGGGTAAGTTCCGACCCGCACGAAAGGCGTAACGACTTGGGCGCTGTCTCGGCAAGAGACCCGGTGAAATCATAATACCTGTGAAGATGCAGGTTACCCGCGACAAGACGGAAAGACCCCATGGAGCTTTACTGTAGCCTGGTATTGGAACTTTGTGCATCATGTACAGGATAGGTGGGAAGCTGAGAAGCAGGGGCGCCAGCCTCTGTGGAGCTGTCGGTGGGATACCACCCTTGATGTACGGAGTTTCTAACTCGTCGCCCTTATCGGGCGAGAGGACCATGCCAGGTGGGCAGTTTGACTGGGGCGGTCGCCTCCCAAAAGGTAACGGAGGCGCCCAAAGGTTCCCTCAGAATGGTCGGAAATCATTCGTAGAGTGTAAAGGCAGAAGGGAGCTTGACTGCGAGACCTACAAGTCGAGCAGGGACGAAAGTCGGGCTTAGTGATCCGGTGGTTCCGCATGGAAGGGCCATCGCTCAACGGATAAAAGCTACCCTGGGGATAACAGGCTTATCTCCCCCAAGAGTCCACATCGACGGGGAGGTTTGGCACCTCGATGTCGGCTCATCGCATCCTGGGGCTGAAGTAGGTCCCAAGGGTTGGGCTGTTCGCCCATTAAAGCGGTACGCGAGCTGGGTTCAGAACGTCGTGAGACAGTTCGGTCCCTATCTGTCGCGGGCGCAGGAAGTTTGAGGAGAGCTGTCCTTAGTACGAGAGGACCGGGATGGACGCACCGCTGGTGCACCAGTTGTCACGCCAGTGGCACAGCTGGGTAGCTATGTGCGGACGGGATAAGCGCTGAAAGCATCTAAGCGTGAAGCCCCCTCCAAGATGAGACTTCCCACAGCGTTAAGCTGGTAAGACCCCTCATAGACGATGAGGTTGATAGGTTCGGTGTGGAAGCGCGGCAACGCGTGGAGCTGACGAATACTAATCGGTCGAGGGCTTATCCACACAATCCTTGCATACATGCGTATTCAGTTTTGAAGGAATGAACGAGCCATCCGGGTAGGGTGGTTTTTTTGTTGAGAATAGGATGAAGAAAACCTTCTTGCTTTCGGCAGCGAGAAGGTTTTTTTCTAAGAAACGTGTATCTGACTGAGACAAAGTTCACGGATGCGCATAGAGCGAGTTTTTTTGTTGAACTTGCCTCATAATAACAGTGGGAAAAGATTCGATGTGGTACTCCAGAAACTCCTCAAGAAGGACACGCTCTGCGTAATCATGAGTGAACGTGATTTCGCCCCACCACTCTGTTTCGTAACGGCAGAGCATGCTGAGCAGGTATAGCAGCAAGTAATGGCTGGCCCATTCAGGAAGGGGCAGCGTGTTTGCGGAACCGTTCCAAAAAAACAGTTCATCACCCAGAACACGGAACAAGGGATGTTGCTCCAGGGTATAAAGGGCGGAATGAGGAAGGAGCAGTTCTTTGCCCGTTCCCTTTTTCCAATGAAGTCGTTCTGCATGCCACCCAGCAGGTGCCAGGCGGCGGATGTACTGCGCAAACGTATCGCACGAGTAAGCCAAAGGGCCGTCCTGTTTTTCCGGGAAAACGATGGACATCCAGGACTCGCATGAACCCATAGAATGCCCGTCGGCAGAGTCCGCTGAAGGCGAATGGATGCATGAGTTCAGCTTCAGGCGAAGCCAGAGCGGTTGGGCATGGGTGAGCAAAGCGATCGTCTGGCTGACCCCGGGCATCGAGGTCACAAGTTCGCGGACGACATAGCGGTCCTGCAAAGGAGAAAGCTCGAATACATGGGCAAGATGGGCAAAAAAACCCTCTTTTTGCGGTCGGATCTCGTCCTCAATCAATGAGTACGTGCTGCGCTTGAGCCTCCTGGTCGTAACCCCATGCTGAAGCACCCGGCTGTTTTGCGGATAGGCGGGATCACGGGTCAAAAGCATTCCTTTTAGCAAATGGGCAGAACCATAAAATAGGAGCAACGGCCGTACAGATAGTTCGGCTGTTTCGGCAGTCCTGTAATATTGTCGGGCTTGCTTCCAAAAATAGAGGAAACGCGTGCTGTTTTGAAAGGCTAACCGATCGGCGTGTTCCAACTCTATACCTTCATAGCAGGCAGTCAAAAACTTCCGCGCCGTCGGCTCCGCCTCCAAAAATTGGAACGTTTTCCACGCATGGTCCATTAGAATTCACCTTCGATAATTTTCGTATGTAAGATGCAATTGCCTGTGATTTTTTTGATTTATCTGGATAATCTACTCCATACCCGAACGTTGTACGCATTTCTTGACAGTAAATTATGGCGTTTGCTAAACTGTCTTAAACTATCACCGAGGGGAGACTGCTACTGTGCGGGAAGATAAATTTGTAAAAGAGGGTCTAACATTTGATGACGTATTGCTCATTCCGGCAAGATCGGAAGTGTTGCCAAGGGATGTTGACTTAAAAACGAGATTGAGCGATTCCGTTATTTTGAACATTCCCCTGATCAGTGCCGGCATGGATACGGTGACGGAATCAGCCCTTGCCATTGCGATGGCGCGCCAGGGCGGTATCGGGATCATCCATAAAAATATGACCGTCGAGCAGCAGGCGAGTGAAGTCGACCGCGTCAAACGCTCGGAAAGCGGAGTCATCACCAATCCGTTTTCGTTGACCCAAAACCATACGGTGCAGGACGCTGATGCGCTGATGGGCAAATACCGCATTTCCGGGGTGCCAATCGTAGACGAGGGAAACCGCCTGATTGGGATTTTGACGAACCGCGACCTTCGTTTCGTGCACGATTTCTCTACGCCTATCCGTGAAGTGATGACCAAGGACAACCTGGTGACTGCACCGGTAGGGACGACCCTCCACCAGGCGGAAGCCATCCTGCAAAAGCATAAGATCGAAAAGCTTCCATTGGTGGACGAGCAGAACATCCTCAAAGGCCTGATCACCATCAAGGACATCGAAAAGGCGATCCAATATCCGAATGCGGCGAAAGACCCGCAAGGCCGCCTGTTGTGTGGTGCAGCGGTAGGTGTATCCGCCGACACGTTCGATCGCTCGGCTGCTTTGGTCAAAGCGGGTGTGGACGTGCTGGTAGTGGATACCGCGCATGGCCATTCCAAAGGGGTCATCGAGACCGTCAAGGAATTGAGAAAGCTGTATCCGGAGCTCACCATCGTGGCAGGGAACGTCGCCACAGGGGAAGCGACACGCGACCTGATCGAAGCTGGGGCTTCCGTCGTAAAGGTCGGGATCGGTCCCGGCTCGATTTGTACCACTCGTGTAGTAGCAGGTATCGGGGTTCCGCAAATTACCGCGATTCACGACTGTGCCCGTGTAGCTCGAGAGTACAATATTCCAATTATTGCCGACGGGGGCATCAAATACTCGGGCGATTTGCCAAAAGCGATTGCAGCCGGCGCTTCCGCTATTATGATCGGCAGCTTGTTTGCGGGTACCGAGGAAAGCCCGGGAGAATTTGAGATCTTCCAGGGCCGCCGCTTCAAGGTATACCGCGGGATGGGATCCATTGGCGCCATGAAAGCAGGCAGCAAGGATCGTTACTTCCAGGAAAATGAGCAAAAGCTGGTTCCAGAGGGAATCGAGGGACGCGTCCCTTACAAAGGACCGTTGGCAGACGTGACCTATCAGCTGATTGGTGGATTGCGTGCAGGCATGGGGTATTGCGGAGCGAAAACAATCAACGATCTAATCGAAAACGCCCAGTTTGTGCGCATCACCGGTGCCGGCCTTCGTGAAAGCCACCCGCATGACGTGCAGATTACGAAGGAAGCTCCAAACTACTCAATTTCCTAAGAAACGTTTAGTACACAAGACCTAAACCCCCCTTTCCTTCTAAATGAAAGGGGGGTTATTTCATAGATTTCCATAATCCACAGGTGCAAACAAGCTTCAAGCATGCCTATTACCTATGGTAAACTAAAAATGTTGTGCTTGTTTTAGCAAGGAAGCCAGAAAATCGACAGAAATGGGAGAGTGAGAGAAACTGATGAAACGAAAGACATGGACCAAGCGATTAACAGGTCTGTTCCTTTCTGTCGCTGTATTTGCTACAGCCATGGGAGGAGCCGCGACGAAGGCCGATGCAGCACCCGAAGCCAATCTACAACTGGCAGCCAAATCTGCCATTCTCTTAGAAGCATCCACGGGGAAAATTTTGTACAGCATGAATCCGGACATACCATTACCTCCTGCCAGCATGAGTAAAATGATGTCGGAGTATTTGGTGCAAGAGGCCGTCAAGCAAAAGAAGATCAGCTGGGACGAGCAAGTGCCGGTAAGCGAGTACGCTTTTTATGTAGCGAAGATCTCTGACGCATCCGGTGTCTACTTGAATATGGGAGAGTCGTTTTCCGTCCGAGACTTGTACAAGGCGATGGCTGTCGTATCGGCAAACGATGCTACCGTGCTGTTGGCCGAAAAAGTAGCCGGCAGCGAAGCCAACTTCGTGCAAATGATGAACAAGAAGGCAAAAGAACTGGGCATGACCAACACCTCGTTTGTGACTTCTACAGGGCTGCCCGCGAACGAACTGGGGCCGTACTCCGTTCAAACCGATCAGGTGGAAAACCTGATGTCTGCCCGTGACTCGGCGATTCTCGCCCGTGCTTTGATCCGCGATTTCCCGGAAGCGCTCGAGGTATCCAAAATTCCTCGTCTGACGTTCCGTCCAAGTAAGCCAAATGAGAAAAAAGCAAACTACAACTGGATGCTTCCTGATCTGAACAACTACTACCCAGGCGTGGACGGTTTGAAGACCGGATATACCGCCCTTGCAAAGTATTGCTTCACCGGTACGGCAACTCGCGACAACATGCGCCTCATTTCCGTCGTCATGGGTGCCGATAGCGAAACCAAACGCTTTGTGGAAACGAAAAAGATGTTCGACTACGGTTTCAGCAACTTCAAGCTCACGAAGCAAATGGACAAGGGTGCCACCGTCAAAGGCTTCGAGACCGCTCCTTTGAAAAACGGTGTGGATCTGACAGTGGGCGCAGTAACCGGCAAAGAAGTAAACGTAGTGACCAAAATCGGTTCGGATGCGAAATTCACTCCGACCGTCACCTTCCAGAACCTCACCGCTCCAATCAAGCAAGGCCAAGTGATCGGTAAGCTGGCCTTGAAAGAAGAAGGAGCAAAGGACAGCGATTACCTGCAGCCGGAGGACGCTCAAAACGCGGGCGTAGACATCGTGGCAAGTCAGGAAGTCGAGGAAGGCAGCTGGATTCGCCTGTTCTTCCGCAGCATCATCCAATTTTTCAGCAATCTGTTCAGCAGTGCCACAGGCAAGTAAATCACCAACCCCATCTCATGACGAGGTGGGGTTTTCTTTTTGCATTTTTTTGAACTGCAGAAATAAGTGTTGTTTTTTTCACCCGGTTTCGTTTACAATGGCCTTAGCTAACGAGGCATAACACCACATAACACTTTGAATCTCACTTCATGTTATAGGGGGAAGCAAAATGGTACAAGTAGGAACATCCCGCGTAAAAAAAGGTATGGCTGAAATGCAAAAGGGCGGCGTCATCATGGACGTCGTGAATGCGGAGCAGGCGAAGATTGCGGAAGCTGCCGGGGCTGTTGCGGTCATGGCATTGGAGCGCGTGCCCTCCGACATTCGCGCGGCGGGCGGCGTAGCTCGTATGGCTGATCTGAGCATTGTGGAAGAAGTGTTGAATGCTGTATCGATTCCTGTCATGGCCAAAGCGCGTATCGGCCATTTCGTGGAAGCGCGTGTTCTGGAGTCCATGGGCGTGGATTACCTCGATGAAAGCGAAGTACTGACCCCTGCGGACGATTTGTACCATATCAATAAAAAAGACTTCACGGTTCCGTTCGTATGTGGTGCCCGCGACCTGGGTGAAGCGCTGCGCCGCATCGGCGAAGGGGCATCCATGATCCGGACCAAGGGCGAGCCGGGAACTGGGAACATCGTGGAAGCCGTTCGCCATATGCGTACGATGATGGCACAGATTCGCAAAGTCCAGGCGATGTCCTACGACGAGCTGATGGCCGAAGCGAAAAATCTGGGTGCGCCTTACGAGCTGCTGGAGCAAGTGCACAAAACAGGGAAGCTGTCGGTCGTCAACTTCGCAGCAGGCGGCGTAGCAACTCCTGCGGATGCGGCCCTGATGATGCAGCTCGGTTCTGATGGCGTATTCGTCGGCTCCGGTATCTTCAAATCCGAAAATCCGGAGAAATTCGCCCGCGCGATCGTGGAAGCGACGACCCACTACGACGATTACGAATTGATCGCCCGCGTATCCAAAGGTTTGGGAAGTGCGATGACCGGCATCGAAATTTCCAAAATCCGTGAAGCCGATCGCATGCAAGAGCGCGGCTGGTAAGGTGAGCGATATGAAAATCGGTGTACTGGCCTTGCAAGGAGCGGTAGCAGAGCACGTAGGCATGCTGGAGCAAGCGGGAGCTACGGCCGTTGCCGTGAAGAAGGTGGAAGAGCTCGACGATTTGGACGGACTGGTCATTCCGGGCGGAGAGAGCACGACGATCGGCAAGCTGATGAACAAGTACGGCTTCATGGAAGCGATCCGCCGATTTGGAGCAGAGAAGAAACCGATTTTCGGGACATGTGCCGGAGCGATCCTCCTGGCGAACCGGGTCAACGGCCAGGAGGAAGCTCATCTTGGCCTGATGGATATGAAAGTGGAGCGCAATGCGTTTGGCCGGCAAAAGGAAAGCTTTGAGGTAACGATGCCTGTAGCGGGTGTGGCCGCTGATTACCCGATGGTGTTTATCCGAGCGCCTTATATCATGGAAGTCGGGGAAAACGGTCAGGTGCTGGCGAAATACGAAGAAAAAATCGTAGCAGCGCGGGATCGGCACTATCTGGCGGCGGCCTTTCATCCGGAATTGACCGATGATATTCGGTTGCATCGATACTTCCTCGATATGGTGAGGGAGTATCGCAGCTAACGAAGGGAATACGGCTTGCCACCCTTTTTCCGGGTGAGAAAGCAGGGGCACGAGCGGGAACAAAAGACCGGCATGAGTGGATGCCGGTCTTCTCTTTGCTTATGCCTCCAAAGAGCCGCCCTTGAACAGGAAAAACTGGTGGAAGTCAGGATAGCCGCCCTTTACATAGGTATAGAACATGTAGTACAGTTAACAATAGTAGAAGAAATGGATGAAAGAATGCGATGATGAGAACAAGTACTTCGCAATTGCCTGGCCTAGAGAGTCGGTGGTAGGTGCAAACCGATCCGGTGTGCGAAGGAATCCATCTCGGAGTGGCAAAGGATCAACTTTGCCCGGTCCCGTCCCGTTAAGACGGAAGAGTGGACAGATGCGACGAGTATGAGTGCATTTGTCAACAAGGGTGGCAACGCGGGTATACAACACTCGTCCCTTACCAGGGGACGGGTGTTTTTTGTTTTTCGAAAATCGATTCGGAGGGATTCTCATGTTGGACGTAAAAGTATTGCGCCAGGATCTGGAGGAAGTAAGACGCCGCTTGGCCCATCGCAATGAAGATATTTCGGCATTGGACCAATTTGCGGAAGTGGACGAAAAACGCCGCCAGCTGATTCAGGAAGCGGATACGTTGAAAAACAAGCGAAATACCGTCTCGGAGCAAGTGGCGGTGATGAAGCGCAACAAGGAAAACGCAGACCATTTGATCGCCGAAATGAAAGAAGTAAACGAACGCATCAAAGCGCTGGACGAAGAGCTGCGTCAGCTGGATGAGCAGCTGGAATTCATCTTGCTGAGCCTGCCAAACCTGCCGCATGAAAGCGTTCCGGTAGGCACTTCGGAAGACGACAACGTGGTCGCTTGGACATGGGGAGAGCCGCGGCAGTTTGATTTTGAACCAAAGCCGCACTGGGATCTGGCCAGCCAGGCAGGGATTCTCGATTTTGAGGCAGCGGCAAAAGTAACCGGCAGCCGTTTCGTATTTTACAAAGGCATGGGCGCTCGTCTGGAGCGTGCCCTGATGAACTTCATGCTCGATTTGCACGCCAATGAACACGGCTACGAAGAAGTCATCCCGCCGTACATCGTCAACCGCACGAGCATGACGGGGACCGGGCAATTGCCTAAGTTCGAAGAGGACGCGTTCAAACTGGAAGGACCGGATTATTTCCTGATCCCGACAGCGGAAGTTCCGGTGACCAACATGCACCGTGACGAGATCATGGATGGAGCAGACCTGCCTCGCTACTATGCGGCGTACAGCGCTTGTTTCCGTTCGGAAGCGGGCTCGGCTGGGCGCGACACGCGCGGACTCATTCGCCAGCATCAGTTCAACAAAGTCGAACTGGTCAAATTCGTCAAGCCGGAGGAATCGTACGACGAGCTGGACAAATTGGTGAAAAACGCAGAGAAAGTCCTGCAGCTCCTCGGATTGCCATACCGGGTCCTCTCGATGTGCACGGGCGACCTCGGCTTTACGGCTGCCAAGAAGTTTGACCTCGAAGTATGGATTCCAAGCAACAACATGTACCGGGAAATCTCGTCGTGCTCGAATTTCGAAGATTACCAGGCTCGTCGTGCGAATATCCGCTTCCGCCGCGACACCAAATCGAAGCCGGAATTCGTGCATACACTGAATGGATCGGGCCTCGCGATTGGCCGAACCGTCGCTGCCATTTTGGAAAACTACCAGGAGGCGGACGGCACGATCGTCATTCCGGAGGTGCTGCGTCCGTATATGGGCGGAGTCGAAAAGATCTCGCCGAAATAAGAAGAAGCCTCAGAGCGACAGCTCTTGTTCCTACGGGACAAGGGCTGTTTTTTTATTCGGTAAGACATACCAAGACAACGAACAAGAGAGAAAGTGAGACTTGTACACTTGGGGTGCAAAAAGCTTGCCGGGGGCAAGTTTCCAATGGCACTAGACCCTGGTGGCGCAGGCCTTGATGCCGCAAAAGATACGAAGCCGCCGTTGTGTTATAACACAGAAAGAATTTTCTAAAAATGGTGTTGCACTGTACCAATTGCTGTTATATAATAAAAACAAATCTTCCGAGTATTGTTTTAATACAGAATAAAGATGTGGAGGGAATGGAAAATGGACTGCTACCGTTGCGAAGGAAATGGCGAACAAAATTGCACGAGGTGTGGGGGAGTAGGCCACGACGAAAGTGGGGCGGCTTGCCATCATTGTCTTGGAGTCGGGCATGTCATCTGCAGTCATTGCAGTGGCAGCGGATATCAGGAGTAAGACCATTTTTTTTGAACCGACTGTACTATAATAATTCAACAAAAAAATATCTGTATCATAATAACGTTCTGTAAAAGGAGGAGGAGATGTTTTGACTACTATACCGACCAATCCGTATCCACTGGAGCTGAGCATCACTGGTGAAATGCACGAAGGGTATCGAGAAATTCTCACGCCGGAAGCGATCCAATTCATCATCAAGCTGGAAAGGGAGTTCGGAGACAGGCGGCTGCAGCTGCTCGCCGCACGTCAGGAGCGGCAACAGCAGCTGGACGCCGGAAAACGGCCGGACTTCTTGCCGGAAACCGAGGAGATCCGGAAAGGGGATTGGACGGTAGCCCCCTTGCCTCGTGACTTGCAGGATCGGCGCGTAGAAATTACAGGTCCGGCGGGCGATCGGAAAATGGTCATCAATGCACTCAATTCCGGGGCGCGACTCTTCATGGCCGACTTCGAAGACGCCAACTCGCCTACGTGGGAAAACACAATTCAAGGCCAGATCAATATGAAGGACGCAGTTCGCCGCAACATTTCCTACACCAGCCCCGAAGGCAAGCATTACGCGCTTAACGAAAAAACAGCGGTACTGATCGTCCGTCCCCGGGGATGGCACCTCGATGAAAAGCACATCGCTCTGGACGACAGGCCGATTTCGGGCAGCCTGTTCGACTTTGGACTCTATTTTTACCACAATGTGCAGGCTCTTCTGGCGAACGGCACAGCCCCCTACTTTTATTTGCCCAAGCTGGAAAGCCATCTGGAAGCTCGTCTCTGGAACGATGTGTTCCTTTTCGCCCAGGATGAGCTCCACATTCCACGCGGCACCATCCGGGCCACGGTATTGATCGAGACGATTCTCGCCGCCTTTGAAATGGACGAAATTTTGTACGAGCTGCGCGATCACAGCGCCGGACTCAACTGCGGACGGTGGGATTACATTTTCAGCTACATCAAAAAGCTGCGCAACCAGCCGGATGTCATCACACCCGACCGCGCTCAAGTGACGATGACGGTGCCTTTTATGAAGGCGTACACATCTCTTGCAGTAAAGACATGCCACAGACGGCAGGCGCCTTGCATCGGCGGGATGGCCGCGCAGATTCCGGTCAAGAACGACCCGGTCAAAAATGAAGAGGCGATCGCCAAGGTACGCGCCGACAAAGAGCGGGAGGCATACGACGGGCACGACGGGACATGGGTAGCGCATCCGGCCCTGGTGCCAGTGGCGATGGAAGTGTTCAACCGCCTGATGAGGGAACCCAACCAGATCTGGTACAAACGCGAGGATGTGCAAGTGACGGCCGGCGACCTGCTGGCTGTGCCGGAAGGTGTGATCACCGAGGAAGGGGTCCGCACGAATATCAGTGTCGGTCTGCAATACGTCGAGGCTTGGCTGCGCGGCTTTGGCGCCGTGCCCATCAACAATCTGATGGAGGACGCTGCGACCGCGGAAATTTCCCGGGCACAAGTCTGGCACTGGATTCGTCATCCCCGAGGCGTCTTGCAGGATGGGCGCAAGGTGACGGAGGGCCTGGTCAAACAATGGCTAAGCGAAGAGCTGCAGGCATTGAAAACGGCGATGGGGCCGGAGCGCTACGATGCGAGCAAGCTATCGCAGGCAGGCGAGCTGTTCCTTTCGCTCGTGACCGAGGATGAATTCGAAGACTTCTTGACCGTTCCAGGCTACCGCTATCTTTCCTGAGCAACCTCTATCGAGGCCCTGCCTGCAGAAGAGCAGAGCAGCCGCGATTTAGCAGGTCATAAAAATGATTGATAAAAATTGGAGTGGGGGAAATGAAAATGGGCAAACAAACCAAGCAAGAAGCGATTCAGCAGCTGGAGCAAAGCTGGAAATCCGAGCGTTTCCAGGGGATTACCCGTACTTACACCGCAGAAGACGTGGTCCGTCTGCGCGGATCTGTCCAGATCGAACATACCTTGGCCCGCCTCGGTGCCGAGCGGCTGTGGCAGCTGCTCCATAGCGAGCACCACATCAAGGCGTTGGGCGCTCTTACCGGGAATCAGGCTATCCAACAGGTCAAAGCGGGGCTGAAGGCGATTTACCTCAGCGGCTGGCAAGTGGCGGCAGATGCCAATCTCTCCGGGCAAATGTACCCCGATCAAAGTCTTTACCCAGCCAACAGCGTGCCCCATGTCGTCAAGCGCATCAATCAGGCGCTGCAGCGCGCCGACCAAATCGATCAGTCGGAGGGTGGTACGGACACTTACTGGTTTGCGCCGATCGTGGCTGACGCCGAGGCAGGGTTTGGCGGGCCGCTCAACGTCTTCGAGCTGATGAAAAGCATGATTGAAGCGGGAGCAGCCGGCGTTCATTTCGAGGATCAGCTCGCTTCCGAGAAAAAATGCGGCCATATGGGCGGGAAAGTGCTGATTCCCACCCAGGCGGCAGTTCGCAACCTGATCTCGGCCCGGTTCGCGGCAGACGTGATGGGAGTTCCGACGATCATCGTGGCACGCACCGATGCCAATGGCGCTTTCCTGATCACGAGCGACATCGATGAGCAGGATCGTCCATTCCTTACCGGGGAACGTACCCCCGAAGGATTCTTCCGTCTGCGCGGCGGACTCGATGCGGCGATTGCCCGCGGTCTGGCTTACGCTCCATACGCCGACCTGATCTGGTGCGAGACGTCCGAGCCAAACCTGGAGGAAGCACGCCGTTTTGCCGAAGCCATCCATGCGAAATATCCCGGAAAGCTGCTTGCCTACAACTGCTCGCCGTCCTTCAACTGGAAGAAGAAGCTGGACGAAGCTTCGATCGCACGCTTCCAGGAAGAGTTGGGCGAGATGGGCTACAAATTCCAGTTCGTGACCTTGGCAGGCTTCCACGCCTTGAACTACAGCATGTTCGAGTTGGCCAGAGGCTATCGCGACCGCGGCATGGCGGCATACTCCGAGCTGCAGCAAGCGGAGTTCGCCAGCGAGGTGCACGGCTATACGGCGACCCGCCACCAGCGCGAGGTAGGCACCGGGTACTTCGACGAGGTCGCACAGGTCATCGCAGGAGGGAATTCCTCCACGACGGCATTGACCGGATCGACAGAGGAAGAGCAGTTTGCCCACCAGTGAGGAGGAAAGCCGTTCCTTCGTCCAAAATGAGCAAGCGTGTTTGCCAAAAGAGGGGGATCGGCATATAATAAGAGGGTAAGCAGCAGAACAACTCGTCTGACTGCGCCCGTGTCCTCGTAGCTCAGCAGGATAGAGCGTCAGTTTCCTAAACTGTAGGTCGGAGGTTCGAATCCTCTCGGGGACGCCATTGTAGGGAAAACCTTGGTGTATCAAGGTTTTTTCTTTTTTTATGGCGCTCTGTTGACCAACGGTTTACCTTCTGAAATCAGGTAGACTGTGGTTTCAAGCGGCATGAAACTGTTGGTGTAATTGCCTAGCTTATGAATGACTGTGTTATCTCCTGTAGTCGATGTCAGGAGGAAAAGACATTGGAAACAGGCACAGAAAGCAGAAAAGGGAAAAGAATCGTTCTGCAACGTGGGAAAGCTTCATCAGGGGATATAAGTACGCTTAGAGAGAGCCAGACGACCATTCAAGAGGCGTTTGAACTGTTTGTGTGTATTAAAGAAGCAGAGAATGTAAAAACACGTACAAAGAGCGAATACTATGTCCAGTACCGATACTTTGTGGATTGGCTCCAAGAGCAGCATTCAGAGGTTGTGTACGTGCAAGACGTGTCCACTTCAATGATTCGGTCTTACATCAACTACTTAGCTTATGAAAAGGAGAAATACGAAGGTATACCCTACCGTAGTGAAATGCTCGGTAATCAAAAGGGGTTATGCCTTACACCATCAATATCCGTATACGGTTTCTTAAATGCTGGTTCAACGTACTGGTCAGAGAAAAGCTAGTGCTTGATAGCCCTGTAAAGAACATAAAGTTGATGAAGGTCGATATAGACTTGAAAGACCCTTTGACCGAAGATGAAGTCCGATTGCTACTTCAACAGCCAAATCAGCGACAGTATGCCCAATATCGTGATTATGTGATGCTCATGCTGTTTATCGACAGCGGAATGAGGGTTCAAGAGGTGTGCGCCCTTGATGTTGAGGATATTGACCTTACTACCAGATGTGTTCACTTGCCAGCAAGCAAAAATAAAAATCGGAAATCGAGGGTAATCCTGTTATCAGCGGAAGTCATTCGCCTTCTACAAGAATTGATTACCGAGACACGGCAATATTTCGATACTAATGTCCTTTTTGTCAGCAACTTTGGTGAGAGATTAACACCTGATGGCATAAGAACAAATATCAAAAAATACGCGAAGAGAGCGGGACTTAGAAAGACTGTGTCTCCTCACGCATTTCGAAGGTTTTACGCGAAGCATTCTGCCTTGAACGGAATGGATTTGTTTTCATTACAGCGGATACTGGGACACGCTGATATCACCACCACAAGGCGTTATATACAGCTCAATAATGAGGATTTGGTCCAGCAGCATAATCAGTATAGTCCCTTGTCTAATGTTCTGAGAAAGAAAAGAAGAGAATACTAACCACAACTAAAATGAAACGCAGGAAAGCATGTGATTCCTGCGTTTCATTTTTTCAATATGAATGCTCTTTTTCGTTCTATAGCGTATATTCACTCAAAATAAATTGTGGGTCTAATAAATAATCAATAGGGTACACATCGTCATTTGCTGTAATCAACGCTTTTACTAATCCAACTTTATATGGCCCTGTGATTTCGATGACAAGAAAAGCGTCCCGCTTTTTCGAGAGGGGATAAATCACATTGTTTGAATCAAATACTTTGTTCTCATAATCAAATGTAGAAATGTAGAAGGAAAGCCCTTGCCACTTTGTTTTATAAATCTTAAAGGCTCGATTTACTACTAGGTTGATGAGTTTGTCTTTTGTTAGATTCAATTCAATGCCAATTAAATACCCGTCCTTATCCAAGTCATTACAATATTCCGCATCAATCTCAGTTCCGAGAGCCTGTTTGTAGGTTTTTTCGGACAAACTCATACCTTCAAGGAAATTACTTTTGTCTGATTCTATTTCCAAAGGTATCTGTAATGAATGTTCATCAACATATTGGCTTATTTTATTGTCTTTATCACATAGAAGTTTTTTCAAATTTTCTTTTGGTGGTTGTACATAGATATATCCCATATTACAGTAGGCATCACATGTAATAATCACTAGTGTCAGCTCCATTTCATTTTCACATATTCAAGGCGAGTTTTATCTGACTATAGAATCTAGATAAAAAATACCATCGGCTGCACTTATGAAAAAATCTCAATTGAATTGAGATTTTATTTATAAAACGATTACATTAAAAGGAATTTAGAGAGAGTGTTCTAAATGTTCTAATAAATTCTTTTTAAATCACCGTACTCAAATATATCCTCTAAACCATTGCTAATTACAAGCGAGTTATCTATATCAAAAGTAATCCAACTGTGATTATTGTTAAGATGCTTTATGGCGTAACGAAACATGTCCAATATTTTTTTGTCACTAGGTAGCTTGTCAGTCTTGGATATTATGGTGATACTTTTCCACTCTTTTTATATAAATAATACCATCTTCTTTTAGCTTTGTTTGAAAACTCTTCAATTGTTAGTCTTCCAAATTTGACTTGTAACCAATGACCTCCAAAATCGCATTCAATGTACAATTTGATACCTGGAAAAGCAACATCTAACAAATAATTTCCAACAGCATAATTGATTTTTCCACCAACTACGTTTTTAATTTGAAGTTGTTGTCTGGAACAGGGGCCATTCCCATTCATACTTAATGTTTCTTTAGCTTTGTTTAATATTTCCTTGTTTTGCATGGGATATTTGACGTTATACTTTCTCAGTGTTGTATTAATCTGTTTCATTCTTACCTTTGGGTGTAGGGTAGGGCTAACATGTCCATATTTCTCTAAATTCGTTTTCATTATTTTCTCTTTAATCTCTTTATTTTGAGCAGGTGCTTTTGTTCCATACCGCTCCAAGACTGTCTGTTGAACTTTTTCTCTAATCAATCTGCTAACCATACAATTTTCTCCACCATATCTTTTAATACAGGTATCCTTTTGCTTTTGTCTGATTTCTTGAATTTGGTTCGTACTTTCTACTCCATATTTTAGTAAATTACTTTCCTTTATCTTCAGAGGTCTGCATTCATAACAACAATCCTTATTCAAATTCGCCTTTTTATGTTGTGTGGCATAATCTCCATATGCTTTTAGGCTCACGTTTTTTTCACAATAGTCACATAACACTTGAACAATAGCGCGACAACCATCTGTTAATTCATTAATATTAGCTTCAAAAGCATCTCCATATTCAGTGAAGATATATCCCTTTTTTATGTACCATTTTTTATTTCTTTTTGTCCATCTGATACTTATACTTTCATCCAGTAACATGGCACTACCTCCTTGAAGGGATATAATTCCCAAACATGGGAGGATAATTCGTGAATTTAAATTATTTATTCTGCCAAATGCCAAAGAAAGTATTCACCTGTTACAGATATTTTTATGTGATTAACAAAGAACGTGCTGGTGGTTCATGTTGAACGAAAAAAGTCTGTACAGTTGGAAGATAATGGGGTACCAAATAGTGGTGAGTTTCAGCATCAAGAGAGAAAGTTGATTGCATAGGGTTTACGCGATTTCGTAATTCCCTAGGTCGTTTGCTTTTTGGTTTAGGTCTGAGATTGACAGGGATAAAATCGCAACACTTTTTGGAGCAGTAAACCCATTTGCCACGAGAAGGAGAATCGTGTAAAGGGTCTTAGGCTGTCTGTTTCGTAAAATCCGTTCTATTACACCCTTATATAACAATATAGTTAGTACGTTTCAATAAGAGTTTTTCTATTACATTATACATGTACTTATTGTTAAATGAGGGAGGAGTTGAACGGATTTTAAAATTTTACAAAAACGAACTAATAATCGGATGAATCTAAAACAGTGGAATAAGTTATGGAAAAAACACTATGTAAAATGTAAGGGTAAAAAAATTAAGTCCTTTATCATGTAACATGGCAGGTAAATTTGGAATGCAATTGCCAAACCGAATATGAATTACTTTGACCAACACAAATGAGTGCTGGTCTTTTTTTTGCACAAAAAAACTGTTGGAGTGATTGAGATATGAGAGCGGAGACAGATTACTTCTTTTGTTACACCCCCAAGATGATGGCACATCTGAAGAAAAGTGGATTTAGATACATTTGTTCTGCGTTACATGAGAAGAGCGGCAATAGGTTTTGGTTGTTTCAGAGAAGTCCAGGAATGCAAGAGTGTATTGATAGTTTTAAGGGATAGGATTTTGCCAGTGGATAATCAATCGTATGGGATAAATAGACAGGAGAGATGGCGAAATGGCGAGAAAACGACAAGCATTCTTTACAGCTGTATTTTGCAACTCAAAAATGCAGAGTTTGGCGGCCAATTTATGCAGAACACTGCCAACATCAATACAAAAGAATTTAGGAAGACTTCATGCTGGATAGAGCATGGCGCAGTCGGTAGCTTTCTCCGGTAAACGCCAGAATATGGGCGTGGTGGACGAGGCGATCCACAAGGGCTGCCGTCAATCGCGTATCTCCAAACACCGTATTCCACTGCCCAAACTCCAAATTCGACGTCACAATCACACTGTTTCTCTCATAGCAGGCCGAGATAACATGAAACAACAGCTCAGCCCCCGTTTGGTGAAAGGGAACAAACCCAACCTCGTCCAAAATCAACAACTCACAGTCTGCCAGTTCTTTTTGAAACCGCATCAGTGCCCCATTCGCGTGTTTTTCCTGCAAGAGCGCAACCAGATCGGGAACACGGAAGAATCGAACGGCATATCCCCTTCGGCACGCCTCTACGCCAAGCGCTGTTGCCAGATGGGTCTTCCCCGTGCCCACTTTTCCCAGCATCAGCACATTTTCCTTGCGCTCCAAAAAACGTAGGTCGATCAATCCCTCCTTTGTACATGTTTCCGGTAAGGTGACTGCCTCAAAAGCGTAATCTTCCAGTGTCTTCAGTTGGGGAAACGCGGCTTTCTTTATCAGTCGCTTCAGCTTTGTCTCCTCCCGCCGTTGAATCTCCATCCGCAAGACTCCCAGCAAGAAGCTCTCCCGATCTTCAAACGGCACCTGTTCATAGGTTTCCATCACATGCGCCAAATGCAAAGTTTTGCACACCTTTGCCAGCTCTTCTCTCATTCCACCCTCACCCCCAGGATCCGGTCGTACTCATCCAGCATGGGTATCTGCCCGTGAAGGGCAGGGGGTGTATGCGACTCTGAAAACGGTTCCGGGCGGAAAACAGGGTGTTTTATCGCGTAAAGGGCATGCTCCAAGGCAACAGCCAGATGCTCTTGCTGATGCGACAATTCTCCCAGTACTTGCCCGATTTCCTCCAACGTATAGGTGTCGAGCAATCGATGGAGCAGGCGAATTCGTGCTTTTCGTGCATTCATGTCTTCCACCGTCAAAAACGTTTGGAGCGCCTGAGGCATCATGTTGGTAAAGGAAGAATACATCACCGCCCGCGGGCGTTTTTCATATCTCTTCAATACCGCCTTCCAATCTACTGAAATGACTTTCTCCGTATAGGGACGAGGCAATGTCACAATCGGGGTATATGTCCCGTCTGCCGTTAACACCTCCAGCACATCCCACTTGACTTTCACCAAAACCGGCTGCATGGCCCGACACTGCGGCAACGGGAAGAGAGCCGCGTCAAACGACAGCTCAGCGTATTTGTTCAGGTGGCACGTCTCCAGCCGGAAAATCTCCAGCGGTGTCGTCGGCAGCGTCAGCAGCTTGCATTTTTCTTGCTCCCACAACTCGGCAATGGTTTGCTTTTTCACATAGTGAGGGCGCTGCATATCCGCACGGGCAGCTTCCGCCAAATACGTCTCCAGTTGTTCCGGCGTATCGATAACCGGTGGCGGAACACACCAGTTCCGGCGTCCATACCCCACTTTGTTTTCCACATGGCCTTTCTCATGGCCGCTGTATGGATTGCAAAACAGGGGCTCAAAGCGGTAATGGGCGCAGAAACGCCGAAACGCTTCCGTACACTCTCGTTTTCCGCCTTGCTGGATGGACACAACAGCAGCGGACAAGTTGTCAAACCAAATCTTGCGAGGAACCCCTCCCATTTGCTGAAATAGCCGCCCTAAGGCCTCCAGAAAGCATTCCGTGTTTTCTTTCGGAACCGGGAACACAAAGGCGGCATTGCTGTACGGAAACGACAGGGTCAATACTTTCCGCTCCACCAGTTCTCCCGACTTGACCACGTACACCGTCCCGAAGTCAGCCTGAGCTTCTCCACCTGGATGCTCCAAACGCTCAAAATGTTCGGCTCGTTCGGCTGCCATGGCTTTCTTCCGTTTGGAGACATATTCGGATACCGTTCGCTGCCCGCCAGGGAAGCCGTACTCATCCCGTAACCGCTGAAACATGCGGACGGCTGTATGGCGTTGCTTGCGTGGAAGACGCTCATCATCCTCCAGCCATGTGTCAATAATCTCTAAGTACGGTCCCAACACCGGATGGCGGCCTTTTCGCTTGCATACCGGTTCATTCCAATCGTCGCGATCCGCATATTTCTTGGCGGTTCGCCAATTCACCTGGACACGTTCCGCAATTTCCTGAATCGAACACCCTTCGACTTCTCGCAAAAATCGGATATACTGTTGTTGTGGCACTTTCAACATTCCTCTCACTCCCTCAGATTTTCGCCAAATCCAAGGGTAGATTTTGTAGGGGGATGTTGGCAAGTGCCTTTTTCATGGCCTCAGAATTGCGGTGGAACTCTGCAGTTTTCCGCCGCAATTCTCTGCACTTTTATCCTGCCATAAACAACAGCGAAAGAAATGAGAGAATTGATGGATGTTAATGAGTTTCAAAACTATGTGCATATGCCTAATGAAATCTATTCTGATTTCACAAGAGCATTTGCAGAATTGAAAGAGGAAACAGATAATGGTACAAGGTCATCACACATTGCATATGCTTTTGGATACACCTTCTTGGCGCACTATATGTGGAGATATGCAAGATTTTACACTTGGAACAATGCAAAAGGTTCTGTACCTATCAACGAAGCAATCATTAAGCAGATGTTGGGTTTCCCTGCTAAATCGGAAGCATACACTTGGTTGACCAAAAACAAAACTGGATTCTTAGAACAGATTGGTTACATTAACAAGGTTACTGATAAGCCAATTGCTTATTATCACGATGAAGATAGGATAGACCTTTTCTTTTCAATGGAGAGCGAATGTGGTTCGCCAGATAAGGTCAATCATAAAGGTTGGAAAGTAGCAATGCCAGTTAAAGGTATGTGGAGAAACCCAGAAGATAAAGGAAAATATACCTTAGAAACAGGCACATTTCACATCATCGACAACACGCACATGATTGATATGGATACATTCATCTACTGCATCACGAATCCAGAGTTGGGTGTTGAAGGATTCTATCTGTATTCCTTTTTGAAATTTATGACAGACAAGTTCAACAACGCTTTTGACTGTTCCAATATGAGAATGGCCAGAATGACAGGTTTATCGGTTGATGAAATCAAGAATCAAATCAACAACTTGGAGCGATACAACATGATTACGAATGACCACAAACCTTACTGCTTGGATAAGCCAAAGGATAAGAAGTGTAAAGCAAACACTTATGGCATCCTTGAACATGACCAGTTCGCAAAGAACTTGATGCAGATGAATGTGATTCCAAAGCAAGTTAAAATCTCCAAAGAGAGATATAAACGTGAGGTTGGATGGGCGAACGAGCGTGAGATTGATGGCAATATCATAGACACAGACACAGGTGAGATTATCAGAAGTGTTCCGAATTTCACTGTAGATGACATTGAGGATATGGACATGGAAGACTTGCCTTTTGAGTTCCAGTAAAAGCAATCCATTCGAGGGAGAGTGGGTTGCTTTTTAATTTGACTAATTGGAGTGATTCAAATGATATTTGCAAAGGAAATGGTTCGTATTTGGGGATTAAAGCACAGTGGCGAAGAAATGGTTCAGAAAGTGGTATTTGGGCAGACAGACAAGTCAACGTATAAGTTCCAGAGCGGTGGTGGCTCTGGATTCTTCAACTATCAGAAGATGCGTTGGTACGATTGCGTGAATGAGCAATGGCGTGTCACTGATGAGCTGCCTTTGTTTGGTGAATTTATCATCGACTTGGCAACAGGAAATGTGGACATTGACGTTCACTTTCACAGGAGAAAAACACTTGTAGTTTAAAGGAGTCGATGAACCGTCAGAGTACGTCCAATCGCGTTATTGGTTCGTATCGTAAAATCTGCTCACGGGGTTTGTGAGTGGGAGAGTTCGCCCCGCTCCAATCAGCCTTGATGGTTGGAAACCTGTAAAGTACCCCCTAATGGCTAGGGGGTTACATCTTATTCAATGCTTTAAGCTGTTCTTCTTGGCTGGGGTCAATGTATATAGCAGTGGTTTGGATTGATTCATGTCTTGCAAGTCGTCTAATAACCTCGATTGGTGTACCTGCGTTAGCAAGGTTCTTGCAAAATGAATGGCGAAAACGGTGAGGTGTGATATTATCCATGTTTGCTAGTTTAGCATATTTATCGAGCATGACTTGTATTCCCCTTACCCCTAATTGTCCGCTTCTTTCTGATACAAACAGGGAGGAGGATTCAACATATTTTTCGTCAGTCAATGATTGGCGATATTTTAGCCATTGACGCAAGTTCTTACTGTATTTGTTGATTAAAACAACAGTAGCATACTTTCCATGCTTCCCTTCCCTTATGGTCAGAGTAGTATCTCCATTTACCTTCACATCATCTAGTTTTAATTCCTCAATTTCTGCTACCCTAAGACCCGCATAGAGCATAATGTCGATGATTGCGAGGTTTCTAATGCGCTTAGATTCATTCTTCTCCAATTCTACATAGCTGATGAAGCGTTCTTGTTCTTCTTTGGTCAGCCATTTAGATGTATCCTTTTCACCAACTTTATCTGTGGTTTGTATCTTCTGAATCTTTATCCTAGTCATGGGATTATCTGAAATAAGTCCTTGTTCAGCAAGATAAGAGAAGAAAGTTCTTAGTGAAGCTATACTTTTGTTTATGGTCGCTTGCTTACGATTCAGTCTGTGTTTCATATACCCAAGATACTCTTTAACATCTATCGGTTTTATTTCTGTTATGTTGCTGTGTCCTGTTGAGCCTATGTACCAATCAGTGAATTGGTTTATGGTTGTCCTATATGCTTTGATTGTTTTTTCATCCTTGCCTTCTTCATGAAGCCAGTTCAGAAACTGATTGAGGTGTTCCATATAGTAATCCTCCTACATTTCAAGGTATTCTACGAACAATTAATTTGTTGATTTTAAAGTGTTCTACGAATAATATAGTATAATTCGGAGGTATATTCAACACAGAATATTAATTCTACGAACAAATTTGCAATCGAAACTAACCAAAAGTTTTTTCGTATAACTAGTATGATTAGAACACTTGAGAGGTGGTCAGCGATGACTTCAAAAAATGTTGAGAAAAAGAAAGAGCCACTAGGAGGTATAGCTGTTGCCATTTCTATGGTATTAGCAGCGCTATTTTTATTTCTTAATCCATCATATTTAGGAATTGTTATAGTCACAAATACTGTAGGTACAGTGTTAATGATTTTTGGGATAATTGGATTAAGTATCGAAATTAACAAAATGATAGGTGAGAAGCCAATCGGTTTTGATGATGTTGGATTAGGTTTCGCATTTTTGGTTTTTTGGGCAATAATTTATCACTATTTTGGTGGTGTAATTGTCAACTGGATACTTTTGTTTTTTTTATTCTTTGGATTATATGGAAGTGTTTTGGGCATTGCGAAAATAATCAACTTTGTCTCGTTTGAAGTACATAATAAAAAGCAAAAATGGTTACGATTTGCTGTTTTTTTAATACAAGTCCTTGGATTTGGCGCTACTATTCTACAATACTTAACATCATTTAAACTAATGTAAAGAACATTCATTACGAATGTTCTTTTTATATGACAAAGTCAGGTAGTCTAGAATGGGGGAGTAATGATAAAAAGCTATGGAATCTACTTCAGAGTAGATGGAGCTTCTGGTCTGTAATATTAGCGCTCACGTACTTTGTCGGTGAAGGAATCACCCTTAATAGTGTGAGAGGAGACAAGACATCAACGTTTGTAATTGCATTAAGAACCGTAACTTATCAAACAATATAATCGAACAAAAAGGGATGAGAACAAGTCACTTAAAAAATGAAAGCAGATATAACTTGGCACGTTTGTGAGTGATTTGGTGTTACAGGTGCTTTCATTTGTTTCCAAACGAGAGCGTGAGAACATTAGGAAAAAATTAGAGGCTTACACTGGATACAAATTATCTGAAGCGGCTAAGAAAAGAGGTTACAGATGTGCAATTTATTGAGTTGTTAGGGCTTTAAAAGAGTGGTAATCATAAAGTTAAATAGATAGGGATATGTTTCCAAATCAGGTTGTTGTATAATAACGTCGGAAGTCAAAATCATATTGATAAAAATCAATATAAAGGAGATATAAATGGAACTTACTGAAATTTTAGATTCTATAGAAATTCTAATAGAATCTAGTAAAGAAGACTTCGGAAGCAAACAGTATGTGGCATATGAAAAATATGTTACCGAATACAATGAAATCTTGAATAATCTTCATTCGCTTGAGATGTTCAAAGAACTTAAACTAATAGAATACGTACCTTCAGGAAAGAAAGCCGCTTCGGGTGTAGGTATTACCCAGGCTGAAATAGCAAAACATAGGGAAGTTGTTTATGAAGCCACAAAACTCTATAAAAGAGTACGAACAATTCTTAAGCCAACTTCTGAAGAAGTGAACCCCTTAAATATTTTAGAATTGCTCTTTGTGAAATTCCACTCTGTTGCTAGACAATTGAGAGTAAGACATAGTAAAAGAGATACGTTAGACGTTAATGATGAATACGACGTTCAAGATTTACTGCATGCTCTATTGAAGATTTACTTTGATGATATCAGAGTAGAAGAATGGACTCCAAGTTATGCGGGGAGTTCTAAAAGAATGGATTTCTTACTAAAAAATGAAGGCATCGTTGTAGAAGTGAAGAAAACAAGGGATAAATTATCAGATAAAGAAGTCGGGGAACAGTTGATAATAGATACCGCAACCTATGAAGTACATCCAAATTGCAAGACGTTAGTATGCTTTGTTTATGACCCAGAGGGTAGAATTGGTAATCCTAAAGGGCTTGAAAATGACCTCTCAAAAGAATCGGAGCAAGGGATGAATGTGTATACATACATTTTCCCAAAATGATATATAAAGTTTACAGCCCATAATGCAAATTCGTAATTTTGGAATATTATTTTAAAGGATGGAAATCTTATATGTTCACACTACCTCTACCAGTAAAGCAATTATATTTTGGAAGAGTCGATGCATCTACAGAAATAAATGAAGATAAAGAAAAATTTTTAAAAAACTTCTATGATGCAAATAATGTTGTAGGTGAAATAACATCAAATCCAATTAAGTTTCTGATATTAGGAAAAAAAGGAACTGGAAAAACATCAGTAAGTAAATTTATTGAGCTCAGTATTTCTGAAAAATACACAGCGAAATATATTAACTTTGAAGAGTTTGACTACATCCAATTCTCTGAGTTTAAAAGTGATAATCGTGATGAGTATGAGCAATATTCAACTCCTTGGAAATGGATATTATACTCTTATCTTTCTGAAATACTTTTATCAGAGGATAATCAGCAGATTGATTTACGTACTATTTTCCAAAAATTGTTTGGTCGTAAGGGGGTTAGTCTATCGAAATTATTAAATAAACGATTTAATGAAGGGATAGAAATACCATTTGATTTTGTTGAGGAAATACTTGGATATAAAAATGAAGTATATTTGCTCCAAGATATTGTTGAAATATTAGATGTGTTAATAAGTGAATATAAACTTCAAAGTAGTAAACAGTACTTTTTAATTATTGATGGCCTAGATGAAAAAATAAAAAAAGAAAAATACTACACAGATGCAATTCTTTCCTTCTTGTGGTCGATATCAAGGTTAAATCAAGATTTTATCAATAAAAAGTTGCCAATTAAAATTATTGCATCACTAAGAAATGATGTTTTTGATTTGATTGGTGGCTCAAATGTTTATAAAAAGTACTATGACAACGCCGTAGAGATAAAGTGGACAAATACGTCTAGTGATAAATTCTCATACCCATTAGCAGGTTTAATTTCAACAAGAATTAAAACATCATTACTCGAAAAGGGCTTTCAAGAAATTGAAGGGGATTTAGTAAAAAGACTCTTGACGACACATGTATATGGTAAGGAATGGAAAACGAGAACGTGGAACTTTATATTAGACATGACAACATATAAACCTAGAGATGTAATTTCATTTCTACAAGAGTGCCATGAAATTTGTAATGAAGATGTAAAACAAATTCCACAAAGCGTAGTATGGCAAGCATTAAACAATTACTCCAAATATCTAGTAAAAGAATTTAAATCTGAACTCCATGGTCATATTACGAAAGAACAAGCTGACGAGATTTTTGATGTAATTTTTCCTTCGCTTGGAAAAACCTTTAATTATAATGACTTTTATCTGAAAATAGGAAAAAGTAAACATTGTCTAGAACTGACTGGGGGAGACATATTAAGGCTTTTTTATGAATTAGGTATTGTTGGATTCTATGTGAATGATTCGCACATAGAATGGTATCATAGAGAGAAAAGTATAGTGAAGAAAGAATTCAGCTCACAGTCAAGTAAATATCAAATTAATCAGGGGTTATACAAAGCACTTTCTTTTTGGTAAAAGGAATGAACTTTGTAACAATAATTTCATGTTGATTTTATAGTCAGTTAGAGCATAAAGATTAATGTATCAAAACACCATTTGTTTGGTGTTTTTTGTTTTTATCCTTCTTAAATTGAATTGAATAATGTATATTAAAACTGTGTGATAAAAAACTTTAGACTGTTGGAGTAACCACAGTCTGTAGGCTAGGCTAAAAGCCAATATATGCAGATATATCAAGGTTTTGAATGTCCTCGTAGCTCAGCAGGATAGAGCGTCAGTTTCCTAAACTGTAGGTCGGAGGTTCGAATCCTCTCGGGGACGCCATCGAAAAACCGCGTGATTGCGCGGTTTTTTTGTTTTTCGTCGAAAAAGGAAACCGACGGCAATCGCGGTCATAATCGATTCAGCACAGGGGGGGCGTTTAACGCGGCTGGTTTTTTCAAACCATACAGGTGCAAGGATCGAGTATCGGAGGAGGAGTGCTGTTTGCAAGGCTATATGCAATCCATTGAATCCATTATTGCCGCGATCAACGATCTCCCGGGCAAACTGATGACCGTTGTTTTTTCTTCGATTACCCAGCCAATCCAAACCTTGACCCATACATTGGTCGTGACGAACATCCTTTTGGGGTTGCTTGTTGTGGCATCCATCGCGAATTTCTGCATGCTTTGGAGAAACGGAAGGAAATGAGCGAGAGGGCGTCTTCCCAGGTTCCCGGACGACTCCGTGCTCGGAGCCGAACCCAAGCGGCGTTCCCCTGAGCACCAGGGGTTACTTTCCGTACAGGATTGATTTGGGGAAATCATCTATGATATGATTTCGTTTGTTGTAACATATTTGTTATATCAAATAATCTGAGAGAGAAGAGGGATCCTTTTGAATCTTGATGATGCGATCGGGTTTCTGATCAATAACACGGGCCGGAGCCTGACACGTTTATTGACGAGCCAGTTCAGCCATCTGGATGTTACGCCGGAGCAATGGTCGGTATTGAAACGGCTGGAGGAAGAGGACGGCATCACGCTGAAGGAATTGAGCAAGCGGGTAGGAAAAGACCAGGCCAACGTCACGCGAATATCGGATTTGCTGGAACGAAAAGGGTATTTGCTCCGCAAGCCCAACCCGGAAGATAAGCGGTCTTCGCTCGTCTGCTTGACGGATGCGGGGAGAGCGATCACCAACCAGCTGATTCCAATCGACGAAAGTGTGCATGAAATGGCCCTCAAGGGGATATCGGAGCAAGAGATCCAGTTTTTGAAGCAGCTGCTCGCGAGAATCAGAGAGAATGTAGGCGCGGAATAGAGAGAGCATGGCGCCGAGTGGATAGGAGAGATTTATTTGCATAAACAGCCCCTTTGGACCAGGGACTTCATTAAAATTTGTCTGAGTAGCTTGTTTTTATTCATCACCTACTATGCGCTTGTCGCAACCTTGCCCATCTACATAATGGAGACGCTGCGAGGCGGCGAACGGGAAGTGGGCTTGGCACTGACGTCTTTTATCATCGCAGCGGTAATTGTTCGGCCGATTGCGGGGAAATGGGTGGACGAGCTGGGCAAGAAAAAGGTGGCCCTCTTGGCATCCGCCTTGTTTATGGCATCTACCTTTTCGTATGTGGGGGTCGCCAGTCTCTTTTTTCTGTTGGCGCTTCGCTTTGTGCACGGGATCAGTTTCGGTTTTTCGACGACAGCCATGGCTGCCATCGCGACCGACCTCGTACCTGAGCAGCGCAAAGGGGAAGGAATCGGCTATTACGCGCTGTTCATGAATTTGGCGATGGTCATTGGTCCTTTTCTGGGTCTGATGATTATGAATACGTACAGCTTTTCCGTACTATGTATGCTCATATCCGTGTTTGCCGTCATCTCTTTCGGGTGCGGAGGATGGACCAAGGTTCGGGAAGCGCAGACCGCTGCCCGGAAAAAGCCAGCGCAAGCCTTCTCCTGGAAAAGCTTTATCGAGCCAGGTGCCATGCCGATTTCGCTGACTGCCTGTCTCATGTCATTCGCGTACAGCGGACTTCTTTCTTTCATTCCCGTCTATGCAAAGGAGATCGGAGCGGCTGGGGTATCCAGCTACTTTTTTGTGATTTACGCGATCATGATCGTATTGTCCCGCCCTTTTACCGGGAAGCTGTTTGACCGGCTGGGCGAGCACGTCGTGATTTATCCCAGCATCGTCCTGTACGCCATCGGGCTCGTCCTGCTGAGCCAGGCTACTGGACCCGTCCTGTTCCTGGTGGCCAGTGCCGTCATCGGTCTGGGCTACGGAAGCGTGTTTCCGAGTTTTCAGGCCATTGCCATCCAGTCATCGCCGACAGAACGAAGAGGACTTGCAACCGGCACTTACTACTTGCTGTTCGATCTGGGAATGGGAGTGGGGTCGTTCGTGCTGGCGATCGTCGCAGCGGCTACGAACCTTGGATGGATGTACATGATCTCTTCCTGGATCGTAGCTTTCGCAGGAGTCGTTTACTACAGCTTGCATCACCGCGCGGCAAACAAGAAACAACGCCGGGAAAGAGAGCTCTTGCAGCTATCGGAATGATAAAAACAAGGACCCTTTCGCAACAGAGGGGGTCCTTGCTTGCATGAAAAAAGCGCCTCTGCCGCTATGCAACGGCTGCAGGCGCTTTGATTTTGGAATGTACGTTACGCGATGTTCTTTTTGCCAAAGAGTACGCCATCCAAACTGTATTTGGTACTTCCGCTGATGGCGAGGGACAGAGTGATAGCAAGCAGTGCCAGTTCGAGCTCGTAGCCGGCTCCGCCTTGTCCACCCATAAAACCCGCAGGCAGCTTCGCTTTGATGATCGCACCAGCCATGACGATCGCCATGACCGCAGAAAATACGCGGGTGCCCAAACCCAAAATCAGCGCAATGCCGCCGATGACTTCCACGAAAGCGACAAAGTAAGCGATAAAGGCCGGAAGTCCCATCGATCCGAAGAACCCTGCGACGTTATCCAGCCCCATTTGAAACTTGGCGATACCGTGAATGACAAACGTGATGCCGGCAATGATGCGCAAGACGATGGCGCTCCATTCAAATCGAGAAGACATGTATAAGTACCTCCTGGAATCATTTATACTAAGTAACTTTGTTACTTTTCGTTAGTAAGTTTATAATAATAAATAAACCGAGTCAAGATCATTCTTTGGCAGGTAACATATGCCACCAAGCTGCACTTTAAAAGCGCCCTTCCCAATCATTCTTTTTGATGGATGAGCGAAAGAGCGGTATACTGAAAAGAGAATGGGGTGATTCCGATGAAACAGTCCTCCCTCTGTCCCAAATTTGAAAAAGGCATGCAGTTGCTTGGAAAACGATGGACAGGGTTAATCTTATATCAATTGCTGGAGGGACCTCAGCGCTTTTGCGCGCTGGAAGGGGCTCTGCCTGTAAGCGGAAGGCTGCTTTCTGAACGTCTGAAGGATCTGGAGAAGGAAGGTCTTGTGCATCGGCAAGTATACACCGATTCGGCTCCCATACGGGTGGAGTACTCGTTGACTGACATGGGCCTCGCCCTGGAACCGGTATTGAAAGGCATTGAAAGCTGGGCTCAGGAATGGATTGAACTGAAGGCGGAAGATGCAGCAGACTGCTGTGAATAGGCATGGCCACGATGAAATGACAATAGCGCCGGGTACGCTTCCGACGCTTCCCGCGCAAACATAAAAAATGGCCCGGTACGGCTCAAACCGTTACCGGGCCTCGTTCATTATCTGGCAAAAAAGCGGAAGCCGCTACAGCTTCGTGATTTCGTCTTTCAGCAGCTCCGATTGGGTACCGAAGACTACCTGCACGCTTCCTTGGCCGAGCTTCATCACGCCGGCTGCACCGAGCTCTTTCAAGCCTTTCTCGTTGACGATCTTGTCGTCCTTGAGGATCAGGCGCAGGCGGGTAATGCACGCGTCGACGTTGACGATGTTTTCTTTTCCGCCGATCAGGGTCAGTACTTGTTTTGCTTTTTCCTGCATGGTGTTGGCTCCTCCGGTTTTGCTGACTTCTGCATCGTCATCCTCTCGTCCCGGCGTCTTGATGTTCAATTTCACGATCAGGATGCGGAACAGGAAGTAGTACACGACCGCAAACGCCAGACCGATCGGGATGATCAGCCAAGCATTGGTGGAAAGCGGGAAGTTCAGTGCGTAGTCGATCAAGCCAGCGGAGAAGCCAAAGCCGTGCTTGATGCCCATCGCAGTGACGATATACCCGGAAACACCCGTCAAGATCGCGTGGATCACGTACAGCAGGGGCGCAGCGAACATGAATGCAAACTCGAGCGGCTCCGTAATCCCTGTCAGGAACGATGCGAGAGCCGTACCGATGAAGACGGAGGCGATTGCTTTGCGTTTTTCCGGCTTCGCCGTGTGGATGATGGCGAAAGCGGCCGCTGGCAGAGCGAACATCATGATTGGGAAGAATCCGGTCATGAACATACCGGCCGATTTGTCGCCGGCAAAGAAGCGGTTCAGGTCGCCATGGACTACTTTTCCTGCCGCATCGGTAAAGTCACCGATCTGGAACCAGGCGATGGCATTCAATACGTGGTGCAGACCAAACGGAATGAGCAAACGGTTGAAGAACCCGAACAAACCGGCGCCAATCGCACCCAACCCTACGATCCAGTTCCCCATGCTGGTCAAGGCATCCTGGATCGGGCCCCAGATAATCCCGAAGATGAGTCCGATGATGACCATGCTAAGCGAGGTAACGATCGGAACGAAGCGCTTCCCGCCGAAGAAGCCCAGCCACTCGGGGAGCTTGATGTTGTGGTAGCGGTTGTAGCAGTATGC
Source organism: Brevibacillus brevis (assembly GCF_031583145.1). Lineage (NCBI taxonomy): Bacteria > Bacillati > Bacillota > Bacilli > Caryophanales > Paenibacillaceae > Brevibacillus > Brevibacillus brevis. The sequence goes on from NZ_CP134050.1 coordinate 61,330, forward strand.
AGCCACACCGCCCGCCAGGATACCGCCCAGTACGCCCATGTTCAGTTTCGCTTCGTCGGCGATGAATGGCATGGCGGCAGGCACCTTGGAGAGCACCGCAGTCAGCACCATGTAGGCGATGACAGCAGCCAGGGCGGCGACGGCGTCTCCTGCCAGGCCGATTGCGACCCCGACGGCGAAGATCAAGGATAAGTTATCGAAAATAGCAGATCCGCCGGCATTCAAGAATGGCGCAATGTACTGGTTCAGAAAACCACCGACAGCAGGTCCGAGGTGGAACTCGGTTTCGTAGTTGATGGCACCGAAGCGGAGCAAGAGCGCCGCGGCCGGCAAAGTGGCGACTGGGAGCATCAAGGCTTTCCCAATCTTTTGCAGAAAGGCGAGCATAGAAAAACCTCCTTAAAATGAAATGGTTATCAGCAAGTCATGCTCCGGATGAAAGGCAGAGGATGAGAGCTCGAAGAATGGCCGGAGACGACTGTTCTGATCAAAAATGGAATCGCTTACAAACCGAGGGAAAAAACAACAAAACAGCTCATCTGCTTTGTTGTTTTTCCCTTTCGGCATGAACGAAGCGGCTTTGTTGCCATCAACCCGCGAATTCTTGATGGAACAAGTCCTGGATCTGCGCGGCGGCATCTTCTTCATCCGAGCCATCGATCTGGATGAGCAATTGGTCGCCTTGCGATACTCCCAGCGTCATAATGCCGAGAATGCTTCGCGCGTCCACTGTTTTATCGCCCTTGTTCAAGGTGATTTTAGACTGGGACCTGGATGCGCGACTGACCAACAGGGCGGCAGGGCGCGCGTGCAGCCCGCCTTCTACGGTGACAGTCACCTGAAACTCGATCATGGGGTTCCCCTCCCGCTACGAAATCTGTTTGTAGTCTATTTCAAAAGAACAGTCATGAGCGGGTCCTGGCCTGCTTGCACGTTGGCCTTGGCCACGACATTCTTTTCCGCTACGACATCCTGGTTGGTAATCACGATCGGTGTCACGATCGGGCATCCGGCTTGCTCCAAAGCGGCAGAGTCAAACTGGATCAGCTTGTCGCCCGCCTTCACCTGGTCCCCGACGGAGACAAACGGCGTGAAGCCTTGCCCTTTCAGCTTGACGGTGTCGATCCCGATGTGCATGAGGATCTCCAGGCCGGAATCGCTGGTGAGGCCGATGGCATGGTGGGTCGGGAACAGGTGCGTCACTTTGGCGTCGATCGGGGAGATCAAAAGCCCCTCGGAAGGCAGGATCGCTACGCCGTCTCCCACTACTTTCTGGGCAAAGACGGGATCCGGTACTTCGGATAGCGGCACGATGGCTCCGGTCAAAGGGGCGAGAAAGGTCACTTCTTGCTGTTTTTTGCGAGAAAATAAACTGCGTAGCATAACTTCCTCCTTTTGCGTTGAACGAAAATAGGCATGAGCAGGCTCCATACATACGACATACTTACTATGTCCGTATGTTCTCGCCGCTCATGCCTAGTCGAACTAGTAACACGCAGGATGATCGATATTTATGGTTGTTGTTGCAGCAAACGAAACACGTGCATGGCCATGTAGCCGATCTCGTCTTCCGGTACTGCCATTTCCAATCGGGACGAGATGTGGGCGGCCAGCTCGGAGGCTAGCTGATAGGCTTCCGGAATCATTGTTTTGACCCGGTCCAGCAATGGATTTTGAATCGACTTTTGCTGGCGGATGCGATCGACGGCAAAGCGCAGGTGAGTGATGAGCCGCACGTAGTCGACGGTACTGCGCTCAATCGTAATGCCGGTCTTTTGTTCAATGATATTCACCAGTTCGTTGATCATGTTGGTGAATTGGACCGTTTTGCTGACCGGCATATAGCTGATGGCCGAGTGGATGTGCAGGGCCAAAAAGCCGATTTCGCTTTCAGGGATATCCTGCCCAAACGCCTTCTTGATCATCTCTGCCGCCCGTTTTGCCAACGCGTATTCTTTGGCGTACAGCGACTGAATCTCAAACAGGAACGGATTTATGATCTCCATGCCGTTTTTCAACCGGTAGATGGCGAACTGGATATGGTCGGGCAAAGCCACGTGGACGTGCTCGTTCAATTTCGGGGTGATCTCGCTGGCGACAAGCGCGATGATTTCTTCCGCAATGCCTACGACAGCAGGATCGACCTGACTGAGAATGGTCTGGTACTGCTTTTGATGGCTTTCACTTTCCAACCGAAAGCGCTTCTCCACCCGAGGGTCGTGGGCAGGAATGGCATTCCCGGGCTTGGCGCCGAATCCGATCCCTTTGCCGAACAGCACGATCTCCTGCTTGGTCTCGGGTTCCTCAACGAGTACGACGTTGTGGTTCAACACGCGTGTGATCGCATATGGTTTTTCATGTTCGCGGGACAACCAATTCCACCACCTTGTGAGCCCCAAACGGTTACGGTGCATAAGAAAAAGCCGAAAAAACCTTTTTACTAATAAAAAGATCTTCTCGGCTCATGCCTGCTTTACCAGTAACACGCCTGTGTGAAAACGCTTTAATTGATCTTTATCATAGCGTACGATTTTTTCGTTGTCAATTCCCTTGTACGAAGGGGGAATGCGTATCTTTTTACCAGAAGGATTGCCCCAAAATATGGTAAAGTTACAAAGGGCATAAGAATCAAAACAAAGGTGCGGATGGACATGTTTATCCATTTATTCCGAGGAAGAAAAAGGGAGTACCTGGCTGTGGAGCTCGTCCTTTTTGCCGGCATGCTGATCTATGACCTCGCAAGCATTACGCTTGGCACTTTTTCGCCGCGTGTCGCCTTTCTCTTCGTTGCACTGATTTTCCTGGTGAGAGTGCTGGAGGGCTTCATGAGAAAATCCAGTCTGATGTCACTCGCCATTTTCATAGCGGGTCTGGTGATCCTGTTCACAAGCGATTAAGTCCGCTCCCTGTCCTGCTGCGTGGCACTTGAAGAGGACATGGAAAAAGGACTTGCGAAGCCCGTTCGCGAATAACAAAACAAACTGACGGATGCGCAGGTGTGATCCGCCAGTCTGCCCGGTCATTTGGTGAATTTGTCCGCAATGGTCGAAGCGCAAAACGAGTTCGGCTTGATCTCGGCGCGGAAATGGTTCGTCTCTGCTAAGCTTAGCAGGGACTGGATAAACTTACGGGTAGGGCCATTCGTTCCGATGTCAAAATGCAGCCGGATCGGCGTGTCATGCTGGTGTTCGCGCAAATATTGGCGTATCTCTGTGGCGAGGCCTACGGCGTACATGGCTTCCTGGAAAATGCGCTGCTGCAGCGATGAGTAACGACGCTCCTGAAATTTGTGGTAAAAGAATGTGCCTCCATGTCCAGGGCGAATGACCGTGATGACTAGGGCAAAAAATGTTCCACGGCTCTTGAGTTGCGAGTCGGCCCCTACGATAATTTCAAATGGACCCGGCATGGACGTGACCGTTTGTTCGATCAGGGAGAACACATCCTCCTTGGGAAGTACTCCTCTCGTCGGACTGTGAAAGCAATCAAACAGCGTACCTGCAGAGGTTAAACCCACTCACATCCCTCCAGATCGAGGCAATCTAAAGAATCCATGCATGACCCGTACATCATTAATGTATGTAATCTCCCAGAGAGTATGTGAAAGGTAAGGACAAAAACGTAACGAATCAATCAAATAGCGGAGGTTCTCCTCGCCCTACTATGCAACGAGCCGTACTAGCCAATACCAAGTGATGGATCCACAATGAAATTCGATAACTAAGAACCTGGTTCTTATTTATAAAAATGAGCGGGGACCCTTCCCCAAACCAAACAAACATGCAGGAGGCTCACACAAACATGATGAATCAAATTCTCCCTCTGGTAAAAGAAAACCGCAAAGCATCCCACGACATAGATCCTGTGTTTTTGAACCGCTGGTCTCCGCGTTCGTACAAGTCCGACCCGATTCCGGAAGAAGTGCTGTACAGCGTGCTCGAAGCCGCACGATGGGCGCCATCTGCGAACAATGAACAGCCGTGGCGTTTTGTTCTTGCCCGCAGCCAGGAAGACAAGGAGCGGTTTTACTCGTTTATCGCGGATGCGAACCGTGTCTGGTGCGAAAAAGCGCCTGTGTTGATCCTCGCAGTCGCAAAAACGATCAGCTCGCGAGGAACCCACAACCGGGCCTATGCCTTCGACACAGGCGCGGCATGCGGATTCCTCTCGTTGGAAGCCAGCCGCCAAGGCTTGATTACGCACGTCATGGGCGGGTTTGACCGGGAAAAAGCGAGCGAAGTGCTGGGAATCCCCGATGGGTATGAGCCGCAAGTGGTCATCGCCATCGGTTACCAAGGGGATAAGGAAGTGCTGCCCGAGGCGCTCCAAGAGAGGGAAAAACCATCCACTCGCCGCGAGCTGTCCGAAACCGTGATGGAAGGCGTGTTTGCGGAAAAGTGATGGGACTGGAACAAGAGCAGTATACGCAGCATGAAGTTTACATGAAAGCAGCCATGGAAGAAGCGGCAAAAGCGGCCGCGCTCGGAGAAGTGCCGATCGGAGCCGTCATCGTGCGCGGCGGGGAAATCGTCGGCCGTGGCTACAATCTGCGGGAGACGCAAAAGGATCCTACGCTGCATGCGGAAATGATCGCCATCCGCGAAGCCAGCGAGCGGCTCGGGGGATGGCGGCTGATCGGCTGTACGCTGTACGTGACCCTCGAGCCTTGCCCGATGTGCGCGGGTGCCATCGTGCAGAGCAGGATCGAGCAGGTCGTGTACGGAGCGCGCGATCCCAAAGCAGGATGCGCCGGCACGTTGATGAACCTGCTGGAAGAGCCCCGTTTTAACCACCAGGTCCCTGTCGTGGAGGGGGTTCTTGGGGAGGAATGCGGACAAATGCTGAAGGACTTCTTCCGAGCCTTGCGCCAAAAGCGGCAGACAAACGGTGACTGAACGGAGTTTATCGTCGGAAAAACGAACCGCCCGGCATCGGCGAAAAGCCTGCGGGCGGTTCGTTTGTTCTAAATCGCGGTCGCTCATCCTTGAAGTGCTTCGATAGAGGTTTTCTTATTACCGCTGGTTTTGCAGCATGTCCAGCTCTTCCTCGGTCAGCTCGCGGTATTCACCCGGCTTGAGAGCGGGGTCGAGATGCAGAGGGCCCATGCGGATGCGCTGCAGGTAGGTCACGTTCAGATCGAAAGCGGCAAACATGCGCTTTACCTGATGGAACTTGCCTTCCATGATCGTGACGCGGATCTCGGAGGTGTCGCCTGACGAGAGGATCTCCAGCTTGGCAGGCAAAGTCGTGAAATCCTCCAGCTCCACTCCTTTGGCGAATTCCTCGACATGGCGCTCCGTTACCCGGCCATCGATGCGGGCGAAATACTCCTTGTCGACCTTTTTCTTTGGAGACAGCAGGTTATGCGACAGCTGTCCATCATTGGTCAACAGCAAGAGTCCTTCCGTATCAATATCGAGCCGTCCGACCGGATGCACCTTGATTGCCCATTCATAAGGCAAGAGGTCCACGACGGTCTCGTGGAGGTTGTCCTCCGTAGCAGAGACCACTCCCGGCGGCTTGTTCATCATGACATAGACCCAACGTTTGAAGTTCAATGGCTCTCCGTCTACGACGATCTCCTGTTCCTCCGCGATCACGTGCATGCCGGGATCGGTAGCGACCTCGCCATCGACGACGACCAGCCGCTGCTTGACCAGGGCCTTCACTTCCTTGCGTGTGCCCAGTCCCATATTGGCAAGCACTTTATCCAAACGCTCACGTTTCATGTATGTTCCTCACTTTTCTTTCATCTATAAAGCAGTCTGAACCTGGTGGGTATGATTATTAGTTTGGCCTAATACGGTTCGCAAATCAAGAGGAATGGAGAGATAAAGTCTTGCATTTTGTCCGGAGATTTGCTATAGTTAATAATGTTTCTGATCGAACTTCAAATCATGGAGAGATACCCAAGTGGTCATAAGGGGACGCACTCGAAATGCGTTAGGCGTCGTGAGGCGTGCGTGGGTTCGAATCCCACTCTCTCCGCTTACCAGGAAGCATGATTTTGCCCGAGTGGCAAGGTCGTGCTTTTTTCTTTTTCTAGGGAAAAGGTCTCCCCCTATTTGGCATACAGGCAGGTACTCCCATAAAGCCATATTCGGCGAAGGGATTGACAGCAGGACATTCTCTGCTTACTATATACCCATAGGGGTATTAGTATACGAAGCCGAAAACTATTTCGTACACGCTACGCTTTCAGGCGGAGCCCCCGAAGTGAAAAAGGTGACAGCAAAAACAGGGAGGGGTATAGATGACAGCAAGACAGACGATTTCGGCCGATCAAGTATTGGATTGCAAAGGGCTTGCCTGTCCGATGCCGATCGTTCGGACGAAGAAGGCTATAGACGCGCTGCTGCCAGGGCAGGTGATCGAGGTACAGGCGACGGACAAGGGTTCGCTGGCCGACATGCAAGGCTGGGCCAAAAACACGGGACATCAGTATCTGGGGACTGTTCACGAAGGAGAGGTGCTCAGGCATTTTCTCCGCAAGGCCAATGACGGGGAGACCAAGGAGGAAACGAAATTTCCTCATACGATCTCCAATGAAGAGCTGGCGTACAAGCTGGAAAAGCGGGAGCCAATCGTCGTCCTGGATGTAAGGGAACCGGCGGAATATGCGTTTCAGCGCATTCCTGCGTCAATTTCAATACCTCTGGGGGTATTGGAGGAGCGGATTGGGGAATTGAACCCGGAAGATGAGATCGTTGTCGTGTGCCGCTCCGGCAATCGCAGTGACCTGGCTTGCCGCTTGCTCGCGGAAAAAGGCTTCACCCGAGTCAAAAATGTCGTTCCCGGAATGGCAGGATGGACAGGACCGACAGAAAGCCAACAATAAGCCAACGATAAGGGGGAAGGAACATGAACCAACAACAAACGGCTTTGCATCCGATGACACCACACGAACTGACGCAAATACTGTTTCAAAAACAGCCGTTGTTCATCCTGGATGTGCGGAATGAGAGCGATTTTCGTGATTGGAAGATCGAAGGCCATCACGTCGATATCATCAATGTCCCTTACTTTGAGCTGATGGACGGAGTCGAGCGGGTTTTGGACAAAATTCCTGCAGGGCAAAAGGTGTTGGTCGTTTGCGCCAAGGAAGGGTCGTCGATCTTCGTGGCGGAAAAGCTCCTCGAAGCGGGTATCCCCAATGTGCATTACTTGCAGGGCGGCATGAGGGCATGGAGCGAGCACCTGGAACCCGTGAAGGTAGGGGACCTCCGTGGGGGAGGAGAACTGTACCAATTTGTGCGGATCGGAAAAGGCTGCCTGTCCTACATGGTGGTATCAGACGGAAAAGCAGCGGTGATCGACACGCTGCGCATGACCGATGTGTACACGGAATTTGCCGGGAAGCTCGGTGTCTCGATCGTGCACACGCTGGACACGCACCTGCACGCCGACCACATTTCAGGCGGGAGAATGCTGGCAGAGCAAACAGGAGCTACGTACTGGCTTCCGGAAAAGGATGCGGAAGAAGTGCAGTTCCCGTATGAGAAACTGGAGGAAGGCCGGGACATTCGGATTGGAAGCTCGACGCTCTCCATTCACCCCATCTATTCCCCGGGTCATACCATTGGGAGTACATCGATCATCCTGGACGATACGTACTTGCTTACTGGAGACATTCTGTTCGTAGCCTCGATCGGACGACCGGATCTGGCAGGTAAAGCGGAAGATTGGGTGGGAGATCTGCGCAATACTTTGTATAATCGATTCAAGGGACTCCCGATGAACCTGATCGTCCTGCCCGCCCACTTTGGCAGCTATATCGAGCTGGGCGAGGGAGGAAAAGTATCCGCCCGATTGGGTGACCTGTTCGCCAACAATCCCGGTCTGCAAATGAAGGACGAAAGCGAGTTCCGCAGGGCGGTGACGGAAAACCTGCCGCCGCAGCCCCATGCGTACCAGGAAATTCGTCAAACCAACATGGGAAAAATAACGCCGGATGCCGAGCAGCAGCACGAAATGGAAATCGGTCCAAATCGCTGCGCGGTGCATGAGCAGGCGTAATTCATAACATCTGTGAAAACAGGTAGAAAGGGAGGAAACGAACATGGCGGATATCATTGTAGATACAAAAGGAATGGCATGCCCCATGCCGATCGTCAAAGCAAAAAAAGCACTGGATAGCCTGGCACCTGGCCAAACCATGGAGGTGCTTTCCACGGATAAAGGCTCGCTCAACGATTTTCAGGCGTGGGTCAAACAAACCAAGAATGAACTGGTAGCCCAGGAGGAGGAAAACGGGGTCTACAAGTTTTTGGTCAAAAAATTGTAAAAAGACGGGCGGGCACGTCACGTCGCGGCGTGTTCGCTCATTTCCCGTCCTCGTAGACGATGCGAACACCCAGGTGGGTAAACGTCTCTTCTCTGTAATGGCCGTTCGGGCACGTTTTTTCGCAGCGCCATTCGTCGACTTGGGAACGTAGAGGCTCGCCGCAGGTGGGGCAACGATGTTGAAAGATCGATTGTAAATATCGAATCATTTATACCACCTTATTCACATTAAAATACTTGGATTTATTTTAACCGAGAAGCGCTCATTTGAAAAGCAGGCAAGGAGAGTTTTCGGTCAGCCCCTTTTGGGGAGGAAGGAGGGCGCATGGACGCACCATTGTTTGTACTAATGCTTTTGTTGGGATTGGTCGGCTCGTTCTTTTCCGGCCTGCTCGGCATAGGCGGAGCGATCATCAACTATCCGTTGCTGCTCTTCGTGCCGGATTGGCTGGGGGTCGGCCACTTCACCGCGCAGGAAGTGTCGTCGATTTCCATGTTCCAGGTGTTTTTTTCCTCGCTGTCAGGGGTGCTGGCCTTCCGCAGGAAAAACGGAAAAAGCTCGCCGCAGATTCACAAAGGTCTGGTGAAAGACATGGGGATCAGCATCCTTTTGGGCAGCCTGCTTGGCGGGGTCACCTCGAAGTACTTGTCGGCAAGCAGCATCAATCTGGTCTACGGCATTTTGGCTATTGTGGCCGTCGTCCTGATGCTGATGAAAAACAGAGCGAATGAAGAGAGCGTGAAGGATGTCGCCTACAACCGGAGCATCGCCATTCCTTCTGCGTTTCTCGTCGGGACGGTGTCCGGAATCGTGGGGGCAGGGGGAGCTTTTATACTCATCCCCATCATGCTGACCGTGCTAAGGATTCCGACGAGGGTGACAATCGCCTCTTCATTGGCCATTGTATTCATTTCCGCCATCGGTGGTGTAGCAGGAAAGCTGACGGCAGGACATATTCCGCTTTGGCCTGTGCTGTTCACGGTGATTGGCAGCGTGATCGGCGCACCGCTCGGGAGCCGCATCAGCGCCAAAATTAACGTAAACGTCTTGCGTTACGGCTTGCTGGTTCTGATCTGTGCGACCGCGATCAAAATTTGGAGTGACATCTTGTAAGCGAAAAGGAAGGGCCTTGCTTGCAGGGGCGCTCTGCGCGCATTTTATTACCCATAGGGGTATTGGTATAAATCGGATTCAAAAAGGAGAGGGGTTTTCCATGGATACGCAAAAAGAAAAAACGACCATCGTCCTGTTCAGCGGAGATCTGGACAAAGCCATCGCCGCCTTCATCATCGCAAACGGCGCGGCAGCCTACGATCATGATGTCACGATCTTCTTTACCTTTTGGGGATTGAACACCATGCGCAAAGACGAAATCGTGAAAACAAACAAAGGATTTTTGGAAAAGGCGTTTGGCTGGATGATGCCTCGAGGGGCGAAACGGCTCGGATTGTCCAAGATGAACATGCTGGGGATGGGACCGAAAATGATCAAGCACGTCATGAAGAAGCACAACGCCCTGACGCTGCCGCAGCTGATCGAGCTGGCTCAGGAGCAGGGAGTGAAGCTGGTAGCTTGTACGATGACGATGGATCTGCTGGGGCTCAAGCAGGAAGAGCTGGTCGACGGCATGGAGTTCGCCGGTGTAGCGGCTTACTTGGGAGATGCCACACAGGCCAAAGTGAATTTGTTTATTTAAACCGTTCCCACTTTCGGATGGTATACCTGTATATGTATACTTGATAAAGGAGGTAGAGCAAATGGATTACAACTACGGTGATGATATCAAAAAGCGGCTGCGCAGAATCGAGGGACAGGTTCGCGGAGTTTTGAAAATGATGGATGAGCAGAAGAACTGCAAGGATGTTGTCGCCCAACTGTCAGCTGTGCGCAATGCGACAGATAGAGCGATCGCGCAGATCGTGGCGGAAAATCTCCAACGCTGCTTGCTGGACGAGCAGGCATCGGGCGGGGACCCCGGCAAAATGGTCAAGGAAGCGGTGGAGCTGCTGGTAAAAAGCCGCTGACCGATCGGCCATTCACGGGAAGAGGAGAGATGCCCGCATAAAAACGAAATTCCGTCTCGGCGGAGACATCCGCCATAGAAAAAGGCTCCGCCAAGCTGAAAAGCTAAGCAGCGGAGCCTTATTTTGCGTTGTATCACAAACGCGCGCCAGATCCGGCACGCGCCTGACACCTGCATGTTTTGAAAAGTCAGCGGCTTCACGCATCCGCTAAGGTAATCGCGAAGCGCTGTCAGAATCAGTCTATGTACCTGATCGCCGCCAAAATCATCCCTGCGATCACCACTTCTCCTTGCTCCACCTCCAGCCCGTCTGCATAGCCGCTCACAGGCGAGAGGATGTCCACCGACTTGCCTGCCTGATCCAGCGTGAAAAGCACTTCGCCCTCCTCCACCCGTCCCCCTGGAAGGAAGCGGATACGGGTGATCGTCCCAGCGATAGGGGATACGACGTCATACTTTAAAGCCAATCTGCTCACCCCGACTTAGTTTCTCTTGGATTTCCTGATACTTGCGGCTAATGGTGGACTGGCTGACACCCAGCATTTTGGCTGCCATGGAGGTCGTTTTATACTCGTCCATCGCCATCTTGATCAACTGCTCCTCCATTGCCCTCGTCGCTTCCTTCAGCGGCATGATCTTGGTCAGGCGCTGCTTCAAATACTGTTTCTTCCCTTTTTTCAGCAAAGGGGTGATGTGGTGAGCCTCAATCAAATCTTCGTCGGCGGTCACGACGAGCCGCTCGATGATGTTTTGCAGCTCGCGGACGTTGCCCGGCCAGGAGTAGGACTCGAGCAAGTCCAGGGCGTCCTGGGACAGCTGCGCGTTCCGCTGGTACTTCTCGTTAAACGTTTGCAAAAAGTGGAGGCCGATCAGCGGGATGTCCTCGGGCCGGTCGCGCAGCGGTGGAATCGCGACGGGGATGACGTTCAGCCGGTAGTACAGGTCTTCGCGGAATGTACCCTCTTCCACCATTTTCTCGAGGTTCTTGTTGGTGGCGGCGATAATTTGCACATCGACCTCGACGACCTCCGAGCCCCCGACCGGGATGATCTCCCTCTCCTGCAGCACCCGCAGGAGCTTCACTTGAAGATTGAGCGGCATCTCGCCGATCTCGTCCAAAAACAGGACGCCTTTGTGCGCCATCCGGAAATATCCGGGCTTTCCGTTGGAATTCGCCCCGGTAAAGGCTCCTTTCTCGTAGCCGAACAGTTCGCTTTCCAGGAGCGTCTCGGGGATGGCCCCGCAGTTGACTTTGACGAACGGCTTGCTGCTGCGGGCCCCCAGCTCGTAGATCGTCCGGGCAAACACCTCTTTGCCCACCCCTGATTCTCCGGTCAACAGGACGGTCGAGGACGTGCCGGCGATCTTGTGGATGTACTTCATCACTTTCTCGATCTGCTCGCTTGCGTAGATCAGCTGCCGGCTTTTGCCGTATTGTTTCTGGTCGCGCAGGTGCTCCAGTTCTTTTTTGTATTTTTCGGACATTTTTTTGGCCTGGAGCAGCTCTTCCTTCAGCAGCATCGTTTCGGTCACGTCGCGAAGAGCGATGACGATGCGCTCCAGCTTGCCCTTGTCGTCGAAAATGGGGTTGCCGACGGCCAAAACATTCTTGCCAGAGCGGCTTTCCTGGGTGACCGACACCTTGCGCTTGCGCTCGATCACCATTTTTACGATAGCGGAGAAAAAAGTGCCCTCGTGCTCCAGCTCCATCAGGTTGAGGCCGATCAGCTGTTCTTTGTCGATCTCCCAGAAGTCCTTGATTAAATTGCCGCTGTAGCGAAGCAAAACGCCGTTTTCATCCAGAACCAGGATCTCATCGTAGATGGAGGACAATATTCCTTGCAGGTCCGTATTCAAATTTTTGACGTACGCCATCTCCATCGCCATTTTTTCAATAAACGGCAGGTCCTGGAGCACGATGATCGCTCCCGTGACGTTGCCGTGCTGGTTGCGGATCGGACCGAAGTCGGCAAGGACGCCGATGCGATCGTTGACGATGATGTGGTTGAGGATGGTCTCGCCGTGTTCTACGACCTTCAGGAACAGAGCCGGATCGAGCAATTCCCCCGCCCGCTGCCGCCGCAGTTCTTCCGGAGTGATGCGCATCATCCGCAGCACCTCGGAGCTGAAGTTTTCGATGCGCCCGTGCACGTCGGCGATGACGATGCCCATCGGAATGGAATTGAGCAGCGAACGGATCCAGTCGGTATGGGACGATTGGCTCGTCAGCAAATAGTAGAGAATGTCTTCCCGATGAAGATATCCTTCTGTCTTGCCTTCCCGGTTCTGGATGACGACGACTTCCTCGCCGAATACTTTGAAAAAATCGAGCATGTCCGCTTCCTGCTGAAAAAACGTCAGGTTGGTGTGAAACGGCAGCTGCCGCACTTGCCGTTTGAGCCAGTCCGGATCGTCGAGGAACGGCATGATGTCGGTATTTCTTATGTAGGCAACGATGCTGCCGTCTTGCGTGGCATCCGTGACAAACACGTAACGCTCGTTGAACCGGGACATGATGTTCCATAAATCGTTGGCGGAAGATTCAAACGATACGGTATACGCTTTTCTGACAAGCCATTTTGAAGCCATAGGTCCTCCCCATGCTGACAGGATTGTTTCCTTTCATTATAAACGGGGCTTCGAAGGACGGGAAAGCGGAAAAGAAGACCGGGTGGACAGTCTTCTTTTCCTCATGGAATGCTTACAGCTTAATTTGCGGCAGCACGTTTCGGAACGTTTCGATGACCCGGTCCGCTTCTTCGTACGTAATCGTGAGCGGCGGTTCGATCCGGATCGTTTTGGCGTTGATGAGTGTACCGGCGACGAGCACGCCGTTGTCGAACAAGCCTTTGGACACCTCATAGCCAATTTCGTCGCTGTGGAACTCGATGCCGATCAACAGACCTTTACCGCGCACTTCCATCACTTTGTCGCTGTGGGCAGCTGCTGCTTCGCGCAAGCCTTTCAGCATGTATTCGCCCATTTCCGTGCAGCGGTCGAGCAGGTTTTCTTCGATCAGGACGTTGAACGTCGCGATTGCCGCCGCACACGCCAGCGGATTGCCGCCAAAGGTGGTCGTCTGGACGAACGGATTGGGAAAGAAGCTCTTGAACACTTCTTCGGTCGCCACGACAGCGCCCGCCGGCATGATGCCGCCGCCAAACGCTTTTGCCAGGCAGAGGATGTCCGGGACGACGCCGTAGTGCTCGCAGCAAAACATTTTGCCGGTGCGGCCCATGCCGGTCTGGACTTCGTCGAGGATCAGCAGAGCGCCGTACTGGTCGCACAGCTCGCGCACCTGCTTGAGGTAGTCGTCAGGCGGCAGGTTGACCCCGCCTTCTCCCTGGATGGGCTCCAGGATGACCCCGGCGATCTCTTCGCCGACGAGCGCGCAAGCCTCGAACGTTTTGCGCATCATTTCAATGTCGCCGAAGTGCACGTGGCGGAAGCCCGGAATCATCGGCAAAAACGGCTTGCGGAACACGCCTTTGGCCGTGGCGGACAGGGAGCCCAAGCTCTTGCCGTGGAAGGCTTTGGTCGTCGCGATGAAGCTCGTGCGGCCTGTGTGCATTTTCGCCAGCTTGATGGCTGCTTCCACCGTCTCCGTCCCGCTGTTGGCGAAGTAGGCGTATTTCAGGTCGCCTGGAGTGATGTCGGCGAGAATTTTGGCAAGCATGGCGCGCAGCGGGTCGAGCAAATCCTGGCTGTGCAGCGGCTGACGATTGAGCTGATTGATGACTGCCTCGACTACTTTCGGATGGCGGTGGCCGACGTTGTAGATCCCGAAGCCGCCCAGGCAGTCAATGTACACCTTGCCATTTACGTCCATGAACGAGTTGGGGCCGGCGTCTTTCCACTCGACGGCAGCGAACTGGCCGTCCTTGGTCACCGACTTGCGGTAGCCGAGGAAGCCGGGATTGACGTGGTCGCGGAAATTGTCCACGGTTTGGCGGGTGACCCACTCCGCCTCTTCCTTGGTGATCTCTTCCTTTGCAATGAGGTCGAGGACCTGCTTCGTATATTCGTACACGTCTTTATATTGTTCTTTTACGTTCACACTCTCCACAGCTTTACTCATCGTGTTGTCCTCCTGAATGGTTTGGATTCTTAATTTTCGAACCAGCCCGTCGGCTGAACTGCCAGGTTGATGTTGATTTGCTTCACTTCGGTGTACTCCTCGAAGCCGTACGTGCCCAGCCCGCGGCCGATCCCGCTCTGCTTGTAGCCGCCCCAAGGGGCTTCGTTGTAAGTCGGATGGTAACAGTTGATCCAGGTGATGCCCGCGCGCAGCTTCTTGATGACGCGCATCGCCTTGGCCCCGTCCTGGGTGAAGACACCGCCAGCCAGACCGTATACCGTGTCGTTGGCGATGCGGATCGCGTCGGCCTCGTCGCGGAAGCGCTGGATGGCCAGGACCGGCCCGAAGATCTCTTCCTGGACAATTCGCATGGAAGGTGTGGTGTCGGTGAAAATGGTTGGCTCGACGAAGAATCCTTTTTCCAGTCCGCTTGCGGTGATGCGGTTGCCGCCGCATACGAGGCGAGCGCCTTCCGCCTTGCCCAGCTCAATGTAGTGCAGCACCTTTTCCATGTGCGCCTGGCTGACGAGCGGCCCCATCTCGGTCGCCGGATCGTCTCCAGGGCCGACGCGAATTTTTTTCGCTCGTTCCACCAGCCGCTCCACGAACCGGTCGTGGATACTGTCTTCCAGCAGCAGCCGGGATCCCGCAGAGCAGACCTGGCCCTGGTTGGCGAAAATGCCGAAGAGCGCATAATCGACGGCTGTCTCGAAGTCGGCGTCGGCAAAAACGATATTGGGGGATTTGCCGCCCAGCTCAAGCGAGATTTTTTTGATGTTGCCTGTAGCCGCTTTCATGATGCTGCGCCCGGTCACGGTGCCGCCGGTAAACGAGATTTTGTCGACGAGGTGGCTTTCCGCCAGCTCGTTGCCGACAGTCTGACCAGGGCCCAGTACGAGGTTGGCGACGCCTTTCGGGATGCCGACTTCCTCGATGATTTCGAACAGTTTGATCGCGGTGACCGGGGTCACTTCCGACGGCTTGAAGACGATTGTATTGCCTGCCGCGAGCGCCGGAGCGATTTTCCACACGCCCATCAGCAGCGGATAGTTCCACGGCGTGATCAGGCCGCAGACGCCGACAGGCTCTCGGACGACCATCGCCTGCACGGGATCGGCGACGTGGTACGTCTGGCCGTCCGGCTTGGTGACCATGCCGGCGTAGTAACGAAAGCAGGCTGCCGCGTCCGCGACGTCAAAGGCGGTTTCCCGAAGCGGTTTTCCATTGTCCAGCGTTTCCAGTCGTCCGATTTCCTCCGCACGCTGCTCGAGCTTGTCGGCGATGGCCAGCAGGTAACGGGCGCGCTCGGCTGCCGGCAGGTCGGACCAGATTCCACTGTCAAACGCCTCCCGCGCGACTTGGATCGCGTGACGGGCATCGGCGACGTCACCTTCTGCCGACAGGGCGATTCCTTCTCCATTTGCGGGATTCACAATCTCGCGGGTCTTTTTGCTTTGCGCGTCGACCCATTCCCCGTTGATGTACATCTTCAGGTTCAACATCCAACGAATCCTCTCCCTTCCGCTTTTCCCTTCAGCCATTACGATGAGCAAGTCTCGTGCCAACAGGGAAAGGAGGCTCTGCCTGCGATTTGGCATGAGCGATGCAGGGATGGGTTATTCAAAAAATCATAAATTATGCAAAAATGAATAACTTTCATCTCGCGGATTCGGATGGGAAAACGTCTTACAGGGGAGAGGCACCGGCACGATCTAGCCTCCCGCGCATGGCGAATGCTGCGAAAAAAAACAGCTCTCCAGCGAAGCGAATGCACGCCAAGCGAGAGAGCTGCAAATGGATGGTGTGTTTACATGTGCGATCCGGCCATCAGGACTGCGATCCGCATTGCTGCACCTGAAAGATCTATGCCTGTTCCTTCACCTTCAACGCTACCAAAGCTGAAAAGTCGTGAATCAGCGTGGCAGCCAGCAGTGCCGTAATCTGCGTCGGATCGTAAGGCGGCAGCACCTCTACCAGGTCGAAACCGATGTAGTTCATGCCGCTGAGGGAACGGATGATTTGAAGGGCTTCGTGACTGGTGAAGCCGCCGACCTCCAGCGTGCCGGTGCCGGGCGCGAAAGCCGGGTCGACGAAGTCGATGTCAAATGTCAAAAAGCAGGGCGTATCCCCAATCGTCGCTTTGATTTGCTTGACCACGTCGTCGATACCTCGGTTGCGCAGCTCCTGCGTCGTAATGACGTTGTAGCCCAGCTCATAGCTCGCCTCGAGGTCGCCGGGGTGGTTCAGCGTTCCACGGATGCCGACCTGGAACACCTTGTCCGGGATGAGCAGCCCTTCCTCGTGGGCGCGGATGAATGGAGAGCCGTGCCAGTATTTCTCGTCGTAGTACGTATCCCACGTGTCCGTATGCGAATCGAACTGGATCAGCGCGACCTGTCCGTAAACCTTTTTGGCAGCCCGCAGCGACGCCAGCGTGATCGAGTGGTCGCCGCCAAGTCCAATGGGGACGATGCCTTTATTCATCAGATCGAGCATGGCTGCTTCCATCAGCTCGTAGCTGCGGTGGATGTTGTGCGGAATGACCGGCACGTCTCCGATGTCGATCGCGTTCGTGTCGTCAAACGGATACACCTTGTGTGTCGGATGGTAGGGAAACAGCGTCATGGAGGCCTGGCGGATCGCCTGCGGGGCGAACCGGGCTCCTACGCGGAAGGAAGCCGCCGTGTCGAACGGCTGGCCAAGGATGGCCACCTTGGCGTTTTCCCTGCTGGAGGGCAGGCGCATGAACGTTCCCGTCGTACAAAATTCTGGTTTGACATCAGGTGTAAGTGGATATTGCATGGTTAGTAATCCTCCGGTTTCGGTTTAGTTGCGGTTGAACACCACCAGTTTCATCTCGGTCATTTCCTCAACCGCGTATTTCAGGCCTTCCCGTCCGGTTCCGCTCTCCTTCACGCCGCCGTACGGCATGTGGTCGACGCGGAACGTGGGGATGTCATTGATCATCACGCCGCCGACGTGCAGCTGCTGGGCCGCCATCAGCGCCGTGTGGATATTGTCCGTGTAAATGCCCGCCTGCAGACCGTAGCGGGAGTCGTTGACGAGGGCAATGCCTTCGTCGACAGAGCCGATCTTGTTGATCAGGACGATCGGGGCGAAGACCTCCTGGCAGGAGACCTTCTGAGCCGGATCGACGTCGAGCAAAATCGTCGGCAGCAAAACGTTTCCTACTGCCTTGCCGCCCGTGATGACTTTGGCTCCGTGCTGCTTCGCTTCCTCGATCCAGGCGAGGGTGCGGTCCACGTCGGCAGGGGAAATCAAGGCGGACACATCCGTCTTCGGGTCGAGCGGATCGCCGGCTGTCAAACGGTTGGTCGCAGCCATGAACGCTTTTGCGAAATCTTCGTAGAGATCCTCGTGCACGTATACGCGCTGGAGGGAGATGCACACCTGCCCCTGGAAGGCGAACGCTCCTTGGACGCAGCGGGGAATGATTTTCTGAATATCGACGCCTTTGTCTACGATCAGCGCGGCGTTGGATCCGAGCTCCAGCGTGACGCGCTTCAGGCCAGCCTTGTTGCGAATGCCGATGCCGACCGCCGGGCTTCCGGTAAACGTGACCATCTGGACGCGCTCATCCGTGACGATCAAATCGCCAACAACGCGGCCGCTGCCTGTCACGACATTGAGCGCACCGGCCGGCAGTCCCGCTTCCTGCAGAAGCTCCGCCAGGAAAAAGGCGGACAGCGGCGTTTGGCCAGCCGGCTTCAGCACGATGGTGTTTCCGGCGGCGATGGCCGGGCCGACCTTGTGGGCGACGAGATTCATCGGAAAGTTGAAAGGCGTGATCGCGCCGATGACCCCGAGCGGCTCGCGCACTGTGTAGGCCACCCGATTTTCCCCGCCGGGCGCGGCGTCGAGCGGCAGCGTCTCACCGTGGATCCGTTTTGCTTCCTCCGCGGCAAACCGGTACGTCTGGACCGTCCGCGACACTTCCCCGCGCGCCGTCGCAATTGGCTTGGCCGCCTCGAGCGCGATGATGCGGGCGGCTTCCTCTCCTCGCACTTCCAGCAGGGATGCCAGCTTGCTTAGAATCTCTGCGCGGGCGTGCGCAGGGAGGGACTTCATTTTGCCTTGCGCAGCATAGGCAGCGGCGATGGCGGCATCCACTTCCTCCGGGGTCGCCGCGGGGATTTCCGCGATCACTTCTCCGCTGTAGGGAGAAGTCAATGTTGTGTAATGGCTTGCCTGCACCCATTCACCGTTTATAAACAGACTCTTTTTATCCATGTGTGATCACCTTGTCTTTTCAAGTAATGTCTCGTCCGAAACTCGTCTGCCAAAAAGAGTGCCTTACGCCGAATGGGCGCGTGCCGGCAGCAAAATCATCGAGAGCAGGACGGCGATTAAGAACAGCTTGTTTTGCATACAACCACCTCGTGTGCCCTTTCCATTGGAAGGCCAATCCTTCCTGTCCTCACATTATTGCAAAAGTTATGCCAATTTTGAAATCGTTTCCGGGTTGTCACTCCGGTGGTTCTCTATTCGATCTTGCATCAAATATGCAAAATTGAATAACTTCCCGAAAGAAGAGAGCTGCCTCATGTCGGCAGCTCTCTTCCGTATTTCCCTCCTGGCCGGAGTTATGCCAGGTCGACAAAAACTTCTTCGATGATGTCCAGCGCCTCGGCCAGCTGCTCGTTCGTGATCACCAGGGGGCAGAGGATGCGGATAACGTTTTTGAAAATGCCTGCGCTGAGCGTCACGACGCCACGCTGGTTGCAGGCCGCCACGATTTTGGCGGTCAGTTCATCAGCGGGTGCCTTGGTGGATCGATCCTTCACCAGCTCCACGGCAACCATCGCCCCCAGGGCACGTACATCGCCAATCGCCGCGTGCTTTTCCTGCATGGCCCGGAAGCGGGAGACGACAGTCGCGCCAATCAGGTTGGCCCGTTCCGGAAGGTTTTCCTCTTCCATCATTTCGATGACTTTCAGAGCCGCTACGCAGCCGAGCGGGCTGCCGCCATACGTTCCGCCGATCTGGCCGGGCTCCGGCGCGTCCATTATCTCCGCGCGCCCGGTTACGGCGCTGATCGGAAGGCCGGCCGCAATTGACTTGGACATGGTCATCAGATCAGGCACGACGCCGAAATGCTCCATGGCAAACATTTTGCCTGTGCGGCCAAAGCCGGTCTGGATCTCGTCGGCGATGAACAGGATGCCGTGTTTTTCGCAGATCGCCTTCACGCCCTGCACGAAGGTCTTGGACGGGATGACGAAGCCGCCCTCGCCCTGCACCGGCTCCATGATGATCGCGGCCACTTCTTCCGCCGCCACTTCCACGAGGAAAAATTCCTCCAGCTTTTTCAATATCTCCCGGTCCAGCTCCTCGGACGACATGCCGTGCGGGGCTCGGTAATAGTACGGATACTGCATTTTGTACACATCCGGAGCGAACGGGCCGAAGCCGTATTTGTAAGGCTTCACCTTGCTGGTCAGCGACATCCCCAGGAGGGTGCGGCCGTGGAAGCCCCGTTCAAAGGAAATGACCGCCTTGCGTCCCGTGTATTTGCGGGCGATTTTGATCGCGTTTTCCACCGCTTCAGCACCGCTGTTCAAGAAAAACGTCTTTTTCGGATGATTCCCGGGAGTGATCTGGTTCAGCTTTTCCGCAAGCGCTACGTAAGGCTCGTACATCATGACGTGGAAGCAAGGGTGAATGTACTTGTCCAACTGTTCCTTGAGCGCTTCCACTACTTTAGGCGGACAGTGGCCCGCATTCAGAGTACCGATCGCGCCGGCAAAGTCAATGAACGTGTTGCCGTCGACATCGGTCAGCAGGGCGCCTTCTCCTTTGGCGGCAAAACTGGATACGGTCGTGAACGGACCGCGGGGAACGTGCTCTTCCTTTTTCGCCAGCAAGGCCTGCGCATTCGGCCCGGGGATCGGCGTCTGGATGTTGACATAGCTTCTTGTCGTGCTGCTCATCGAAATCTCTCCTCCCACTTTCTCTCTTTCCGCCGCCAAAATTTTGCAAGAAACATGCCAAGGCCGGATGTGGTACGGACTCGCTTCTGCGTAATCGCACGACCCACGGTGACCCGGACGCCGCTATTCATTTTTGGATAGTCTATGATTTTTTGAATAATAATACGGCACGCAATAGCCTGTGCCCAAACGGACGGGCTTGATCCGAGGGCACTTCATCAGGTTGGCACATCCCTTGCAATCAGATGACCTTGCAACAACAGACGGCATTTTCAAACAAGGGAGGCTGTGAACCATGAGACAAAGGGGTAGACCGCAAGCGACATACAGCCGCGCAGCCGGGGGGATGGACCGATTATCACTGTGAAGAGGAGTCTGAATTGATACCAACTTTTTATAGCAGTAAATTTTAAGCGCTTACAACATACCGAGGTAAATTCTGACATAAAAGGGGATTGGTCATGCACAAAAACGTGGAACAAGAACATTTTCCTACATTGAAAAGAAGCTTGAAGCTGTGGCAGGTCATCGTTCTGGGTTTGGGATATTTAACCCCTCTCACTGTTTTCGATACGTACGGAATCGTCACTCAGGAAACGAGCGGGCATGTTCCCACCGCCTACATTCTCGCGCTGGCAGCCATGCTGTTCACTGCCTCCAGCTACGGAAAAATGGTCAAAGTCTTCCCTGTCGCCGGGTCTGCGTACTCCTACGCCCGCCAGACGATTAATCCGCATCTCGGTTTTTTGGTCGGCTGGGTGTCCCTCCTCGACTATGTATTCCTGCCGATCATCAATGTGCTGCTCGGAAAAATCTACTTGGCAGCCATGTTTCCCTCCGTTCCGGACTGGCTTCTCGGCATTCTGCTCGCGGCCGTGACGACTGCCGTCAATCTCCGCGGGATCGGATCGACCGCCAACTTCAACACGTGGCTCGTCGTCTTCCAGGTGCTGGTCGTCGGTATTTTCACTTGTTTGGCTATCCAGCATCTGTCGGGAGCCGCCACAACCGCCAACCCGTTTCCCATCACTCCGTTTTACGGGGAAGGAATATCGTTCCCGACGCTTCTGTCCGGGGCCGCGATTCTCTGTTTTTCCTTTCTCGGATTTGACGCGGTCACGACCTATACAGAAGAAGCGATCGACCCGATGAAAACCATTCCGCGGGGCATTTTTCTGGTCGCTCTGATCGGGGGCGTCATCTTCATCACCGCTTCCTATTTCACCCAGCTGGCTTTTCCCGACATCACCCGCTTCCAAAATTCCGATTCGCCTTCACCGGAAATGTCGATGATCCTGGGCGGTGACCTGTTCCACACGGTGTTCGTCGCCGGAAGCATCACCGCAGCTCTCGCATCCGGAGTCGCGTCGCACACGAGCGCTTCCCGCCTGCTGTTCGCCATGGGAAGGGAAAATGTTCTGCCGCAAAAGCTGTTTGGGCGGCTGCATCCGACCAGAGGCATTCCCGTAGGCAATGTTCTTTTCATCGGGGCGATTTCCCTGTCCGCGTTGTTCCTCGACCTGGAAACGGCGCTCGCCTTCATCAATTTCGGCGCACTGACCGCCTTTACCGCCGTCAACGTGTCGGTCTTCGCACACTATTACATTCGAAAGAAGCAGCGTTCTCTGAAGGACACGCTCTCGTATGTCATCTCCCCGTTGATTGGGGCCAGCTTCGTCGCTTTTCTGTGGTTCAATCTCGACAGTCAGGCGCTGACGCTCGGCATCGTCTGGACACTCGTCGGGATCGGGTATTTGCTCGTCACGACCAAAGGCTTCCGCAAACGGCCGCCAGTGATCGAGTACGAGGATGCGATTTGACATTCGCACGCGAATAGACCGCAGCTGGTATCATTTTTGCAATATTCCTTCAACCATCCTGGATGTCCCATACCATTTCAAGAGGTGAGTGTCATGGCATTTGACTACCTGTACGATCAATCGGAAAACATCCTGTCCCGCTACGTCGCGTTTGCCACAGAACATACGCGCTATGACCTGGGACTGTTCTACTCCCAGCATTTTGACGGCAAAAGCTTTGTGGTTTCCCTGCAAAACATGCAGTCCATCCTCATTTCCTCCGATGACATTGGCTACGACCACGGCTGGGTCGAGAGGCTGGGTGTGCGTGCGGAAGATGTGGACGTCGTCTCCAGTTTTTTGAAAAGGACGCTCACTTCCTTGTTCAACAATCACGACCTGGATTAACCGAAGGGCCTGCAGCATCACCGCTTGGCAGGGAAATCCGCAAGAAGAAATAAAACAGCAAGATAGCCCGCAGAGACGGAAGAGGGAGGGACGCCGATCTGCGGGTTTTCCCCTTGCAGGAAAGGGGGAGGGAAATCCAGCTTGACAAACCGAAGTTGTTGTAACTAAAATGATTACAACAGGAGGCATCGGGAGCTCCTTGTTTTTTGGAGGAATTGTAACTGATTTGGTTACAACGAAATCTGACGTTATAGAATCGCCCAAACTGATCTATTCTATTATCCATGGAGGGAATCACTCATGAAAATCGCCATTGTTGGAGCAAGCGGAAAAGCAGGAAAACAGATTATGAAGGAAGCGCTGGACCGCGGACATGAAGTGACAGCGATCGTGCGTGACGCGTCCAAAATGACCGAACCAAACGTCGCTGTGCTGGAAAAGGACGTATTTGCATTGAAATCAGACGATCTGAAAGGGTTCGATGTGGTCGTCAATGCGTTTGGCGCCCCGTTCGGCCAGGAGCATCTGCACGTAGAGGCAGGAAATGTGCTGATTGAAGCGCTGAAAGGAGCTCCCGACACCCGACTGTTCGTAGTCGGCGGGGCAGGCAGCCTGTTCGTCGACGAGGCAAAAACGACACGCGTTCTGGAAACGCCAGATTTCCCGGAGATGTTTTTGGCTACGGCAAAAAACCAGGGAGAAAATCTTCGCATTTTGCAAGGAACCGACAACATTTCGTGGACGTTCCTCAGCCCGTCCGCTTTCTTTGATGCGGAAGGTCCACGCACCGGCTCGTACGTGTCAGGAAAAGACCACCTGCTGGTAAACGCGAGCGGGCAAAGCTACATCAGCTACGCCGACTACGCGATTGCCGTGCTGGACGAAATCGAGGATCCAAAGCACATCAATGAACGGTTCACTGTCGGATCGAAATAACCCGACGCTGCAAAAAAACACCGACCGGACAGAAAAAAGACCAGTCTCCATGATCAGGAGCTGGTCTTTTTGCATGTTTGGAAAGGCTCTGTCCGCTGACGAAAACGCAAGCCGGATTAGCGTACAAGGGATCCGATCACCGGGTAATGGAACGGTCTTCCGTTCAGCGAGTAAATGATCCCTTTGATCGGATAGTAGATTCCCATCAAACCGAAGACGATCAGGAAAGGGATCCCTACCAAAATGAACGACAGGGCCCAGGATATGCTGATCAGAACACCCATAATGACGTGGAACAGAAGAGCTTGCAGAGCCATATTTTTCGCATCGCGATCAGACATGAGCAGCCAAACTACCAATGGCACCAGAAAAGGGGCGAAAAAGGCGCTCGCATGGGTAATCGCTTTGACTCCGTTATAATTCATGTAAAAGTCCTCCTTGGCGTATATGACGAACTAGTTATGTCCTTATTGTACATGAGGGGGAAAACTGACAAAAACCATCAAAAGCGTGATTTCCCGCTCCGCCTGCAGACGGAGGAAAACTCCTTTCCGATCGTTTACTGTAAATCTTAAGAAATTCTTTTGATTTTTTACAAGGAAATCTAAAGGTGAAATGGTTATGATGACAGATAAACAGAGAAATGGGGCGAGGATGAGATGATGATCAATTGCCATCAACCGGTCAGCATCAAGGAACGGCTGATGTTCTTCTATAATTTTTTGCAGGCTCCCGGACAGGTAGGGAGCATTACCCCTAGCTCGCATGCGCTCGCGAAGCAAATGATGAAGCCGATCGAGTGGGAGAATGCCCATACGATTGTGGAATTGGGGGCGGGAACCGGCATTTTTACCAAATGGATTCATGAGCTGAAAAGGCCGGACACGACATTTCTCTCCTTTGAAAAAGAGAACAGCATGAGAAACAGGCTGGAACAGCTTTTTCCGGACGTTCTTTTCCACGAGGACGCCGTGGAATTGATAAGCGTCTTGCGCGAAGCCGGTCTGGGTAAGGCAGACGGGATCATTTCCGGGCTCCCTTTCGCCAACTTCCCACAGAAGCTCCGTGACGAAATCATGGAGCAGGTGTATGCGGCGCTGAAGCCGGGCGGAGTCTTCGTGGCGTTTCAGTACTCGCTGCAAATGAAAAAACAGCTGCAATCCGTCTTTTCGGATGTCTCCGTGCGCCTGGTTCCTTTCAACCTGCCGCCAGCCTTTGTGTACGTGTGCCGAAAAGAGATTGGATAAGAAACAGGAGGATACGCATAAATGGTAGTGGATATGCTGACCGATTCAGTAGGCCAGTTTGGCTACTTGGCCCTCTTTTTCATGCTATGGCTCGGAATCGTCGGGATGCCGATTCCCGACGAAGTGATTGTTTTGTCGGCTGGCGTGCTGACCGCTACAGGGGTACTCCAGGTCGTACCCGCGTTTATAGCGACGTATCTGGGAGTCGTCTCCGGGCTGTCGCTCGGGTATGTGCTGGGCAGGACAGTAGGGGCACCGGCGCTGAACTGGATCGGACGGAAAAAAGGGATGAACAAGTATGTGGCGCGGGCCCAGGCGCTCCTGGAGCGGTATGGGAGCTACGCGCTGTGCATCAGCTATTTTTTGCCGGTCGTTCGGCACGTGGTCCCTTATTTGGTGGGGATCGGCAAGATGACGTTTCGCCGTTACGCCTTGTTCTCGTACACAACCGGACTGGTTTGGACCCTGATTCTGTTTGTGATCGGACATATCACCGGCAACAATATCGCCTATCTGGACGTGCATTTGGGCACAGTGACGACAGGAATGGCGGCGGGCATCGTAGCAGTAGCCCTCATCGGAGTGGCAGCGGTGTACGGATACAGAGGATGGAAAAAGCGCAAATCAGGCGTCGCGGTCTCCAAGGAATAGGATGGGAAACTTCCGTTTTTGCGGAAGTTTTTTTGTACTCGCCCCTTTATAATAGACGGGAGTGAGGGGAGAGAGAAACAATCGTGGCAACCAAAAAGCAATTGCTCTGGGCCGACCTTTCCTTGTTTGTCATTGCACTGGCCTGGGGGTATACGTTTATTTTGAGCAAAGACCTGCTTAGAGAGCTCGCTCCCTTTACCTTTTTGGGGACGAGGTTTCTCATCGCCGGGCTCATTCTGCTCCCGTTTGTCTGGAGGCGGCTGAGAACGGCTGGCAAGGAAGTGTGGCGGCAAGGTATCTTGTGCGGCGTCGTCTTGTGTGCGGCTTTTACCTTGCAGCTTCTGGGAATTGATCGGACGACGCCGGGGAAAGCGGGTGTGATCACGGGGACCAATGTCATTTTGGTGCCGTTTCTTTCCTACCTGTGGCTGCGCAAAACGGTGGGAAAAGGGGCGGTCATCGGTAGCATTCTCGCATTTGCAGGACTCGTCTGTCTGTCGGGGGAGGGAGAGTGGACGGGGCTTTCCACAGGTGACCTGCTAGTGTTCTTGTGTGCCATTTTCTTTGCCGCGCACATCTTGATGGTCGACAGCTTCTATGAAAAAAAGGCGGACATCGATCCGCTCAGCTTCGTCATGATTCAATTGCTCGTGGTTGGCGTGGTCGATACAGCTCTGGCGGTATGTACGGAGCCATTTCCACAACCGCTTAGCCCGTATGGATGGTTCGCCTACTGGTTTGATTGCCTGCTTGGTACATTGCTTGCCTATGTCGTTCAAATCAAGGCGCAGCAGTTTTCGCCGCCGGTGCACGTCAGCATTTTGCTGTCGCTGGAAGCCGTTTTTGCCTTCCTGTTTTCCTGGCTGCTCTGGGGCGAGCTGGTCACGCCGATCATTCTCACTGGTGTTTTTCTCATGCTGGCGGGGATTTACATCGCAGAGATCAGCGATCACGGTTCCTGATTTGTCTTTTTGCTTGGATAATACGCGGCCTATTTCCTGTCTATCCCGGGAAAACCTTGTCTGTCCATGTTTACCTTCTGGCTCCACGTGGGAAATAAGGAAATGACTAGCCATGAAGCGCAGAAGGAAAGGGGAGGCCGATGTATTTTCCGAGGGCAAAAGACCGACTATTCGCAACTTTTTTGTTGCTCTGCCTTTTCCCGATTCTCTTTATCTGCTTTCTTTTTTATGAGGAAGCTCAGAAGGCGGTATTCGAGCAGTACCAGATCAGCAGTGAAAGCCACTTGAAGCTTGCCGACGCGCGACTGTCCTTGTTCATCCGAGGGATTCAGGAGGATGTCGATGCGTTGGCGCAAAACCCGCTCTTGCTTGAGCATGAACAAAATATCGATTCACTTCGGATTTTGTTTCTTCAATTCGCTCACATGAATAGTATGGTCGGCAACGTTCATTTGCTCAGAGATAACCGCAGCATTGCCTCCTTATATCCGGAGGAAGGCTGGGATGCGGCGGATCGTCCGATCACATTTTACAGGGAGACGTTTTCGATCGAACAGAACCGAGTCTGGCTCCTCGGAAGAGAGGATGAACGGGGCACTCGCCGTTCCGTCTACGTGGCGCAGAAGGTGAAAGACAGAGAAGGCAAGAGTGGGGATCTCCTGCTGGTGGAAATCAAGCTGGGTCAGCTCTCCAGCTGGATTCGGACGAATTTTATGGCGGAGAACAGCGGGATGATGATGGTCTCACCCACTGGGAGAATCATGCTCGATACCAACATCGACATGATCGGCCGGTACCTGCATGCCCTCCCGGATTACGAAATCATCAGCCAAGCGATTCGGTCCGCCACAGAAAAAGAAAATAGGGTGCTGTCCTTTCGCCAAAACGGAGAGACCTTTTACGCTTTTCACCTTGTATCGCCGACGAACAGCAATCATTACATCGAGTGGATTCCCGGAGAAGGGATGAATGCGCGGCTGGACCGGCTAAAGCTGATTCTGCTCGTGACAATATTTCTCGTCGTAGTTTTTTCCGCTTATGTCTCGCATCGGCTGTCGAACTGGATTGGACAGCCCATCTACACGATGGTCCGCGCGACAGATTCCTTGCTGCAAGGCGATTTTTCGATTCGGGTCCCGATCGAAGGGATGGAAGAAATCACGCTGCTGGAAAAGAAATTCAACCAGATGGCGGAACAGATTCAGTGCTTGCTCTGCCGGGAGAGGAAGTACATGCGGGAGAGTCTTGATCAAATTGTGCGGAGCTTTTACCTGGCGGTGGAAATGAAAGATCCGTATACGGCGGGACATACGGAGCGCGTCACCAACTATGCGCTCATCTTGTACGATCATCTGGACGAGGAGGATCGCAAGCAATTTTCCCGGGACGACTTGCGCTATGCTACCCTCATGCACGACATCGGGAAGGTTGCGATTCCCGATCGTGTGCTTTTAAAGGCGGGAAAACTGACCGATGAGGAGTACGGCCAGATGATGCGGCATTCCACCATCGGAGCAGACATCGTGGAGCAAATCAAGAGCCTGGCACACGTAAGCCCGGGAGTCCGACATCATCACGAACGCTGGGATGGTCGAGGGTACCCGGACCAGCTGAAAGGGGAGGAGATCCCTTTGATGGGACGAATCATTGCCGTGGCCGATACGTTTGACGCGATGACCACCACTCGTTCCTATCGCCACGCAATGGGGTTCCAGGAAGCCTACGCCGAGATCGTGCGGTGTTCACAGACGCAGTTCGATCCGCGTATTGTCGCCGTGTTTCAAAAGGCGTATAGAAGCGGCGCATGGCATGAGCGGCCGCTGTCTTACGGGGGAGGGAAGCAGCAGCAGACCGAGGGTGCGATGGCCCGGCATGGGGGATGAGGGGACGTTTCCCTCTAATGGATGGCTTTTCGCCTTGCGATCGATTCATATCTCTGGTATTCTAATCATACCGTGCTAGACGGGGAGGTTGCGGTGCCCTGTAACCTGCAATCCGCAATAGCAGGGTTGAATTCCTATCATAGGTTTCCTCATGTGAGGCTGCCTTATGGCGGCGGTGTTGAGGATCGGGTCCTGTGCAACGCGAACCCATGAACCTGGTCAGGTCCGGAAGGAAGCAGCCATAAGTGGATCATCGCGTGTGCCGCAGGGTAGCCTGGTCTGAGCTGCTGCCCTAAGTAACGCTCGGATGAGGATTATCGAAGATAGGTGCACGGTACCTTATAGGACAGACAAGCAGCATGTTTCCCGACAGGGAGGCATGCTGTTTTTGCATGGGCGGCTTAAAAAGCTGGATACAGCCAACATTTCCAATCGGCCCATGTATTTTTTGTTGTTTTTTGACGATAAGTAGCGAAACATTTCCACCCGCGTTATGGCCTTGCAGGGCAGGTTTTGAGCCGCTTTTCACGAACTTTCATTACAGGAGAAATACAGGAGAAACATATCTACCGCTTTCCTGCTCATTGAAGTACGTCATAGGTCAGGGGGGACAAGCTGTGAGTGCATC
This sequence comes from Brevibacillus brevis, assembly GCF_031583145.1. Taxonomy (NCBI): domain Bacteria; kingdom Bacillati; phylum Bacillota; class Bacilli; order Caryophanales; family Paenibacillaceae; genus Brevibacillus; species Brevibacillus brevis. Next base: position 90,180 of record NZ_CP134050.1, read on the forward strand.
CTTTTCGTTACATCTCGTCGGCTCGTCCGGACGATTGCAGCAGTTCATACATCAACTGCCGACTGCCGTGTTCGTAGTGAATCAGGCAGGGAGTATCGTAGAGGTAAACGAACAACTGCTTCGAGTCACCGGATTTTCTCGTGATCAACTTGTCAATCAACCGTTTCAGACCATCCTTCCTTTTGACGGCTCTGTGGATCAGATGCTCGCGGAGTACATCCAAAAGGAAGCGGAATCGGATAGCAACGTAGAGGTAGAATGGCGAAGCAAACAGGGGGTATGCGGCAAGACCCCTGCGATGATAATGGTCCAGCAAGCACAGCAGCCCTTGTATCTGATTCACTTGTATCAGCTGGCGAAGGAGACGGATTTCACTTTGCCACAGCGCTTATTGGCAAAGCTGACGCAGGATTCCAGTCTGGGATTGTTCGTCATGGATGAACAGGCGAATATTGTCGAGGCGAGCCACACTGCATGCAAACTGCTCGGTATGGAGCGGCTGAACGTCATCAACAAGCATGTCGACCAAGTGTTCGCCGGCATTCCCGAACAGCATCGGCTCATCAAAAAAGAGCTGCTGGAGGGCGTGAAATTGCACAATATCGCCATGTCGTGGACCAACGACAACCAGCGTTACGAACTGATCGTGGATGCCAACACGCTGCATGACGATACGGGCAAAACAGTAGGTGCTTTCGTCCTTTTCAAGGATATCACCAATCTGCGCTCCTTCGAACAAAAAATCGAGCGGAACGAGCGACTGGCCATGATCGGGCAGATCGCCGCCGGCACGGCTCATGAGATTCGCAATCCGCTCACGTCCATCAAAGGATTTTTGCAAATGTTTCTGAAATCGTTCAGCGATAGCGGAATGGATCGGGAAAAGACGTACACGGAAATCATGCTGACGGAAATCAACCGGATCAATTCGCTGGTAAGCGAGTTCCTCCTGTTGAGCAAACCGCGCAACATTCAGTATTCCATGGTCGATCTGAACACGGTCTTTTCGGAAATCTTGCCGATTGTTGAATCCCAGGCGATTTTGTACGGGATCGACGTGAAGTTTGCGTCCAATGGCAAGCTCCCGATGGTGGTGGGCGATACGGAATTGCTGAAGCAGGTCTTTATCAACATCTGTAAAAACGGTATCGAAGCCATGGGAGAGCAGGGTACGCTCCACATCTCCCACCACATCGATCAGGATGGCGACAAGGTGAGCATCGACATCCACGATTCCGGTCCGGGCATTCCGCTGTACATTATCGATAAAATTTTCGACCCGTTTTTTACCACGAAAGAAGAAGGGACCGGCCTTGGGCTGTCGGTTTGTCAAAAGATCATCCACGATATCGGGGGACAAATCCGCGTCTCATCGAAAGGGTACGGCACCACCTTCCACATCATGCTCCCCTATTTGTAAGAAAACATGGCTTCCAAGCGTCCCGCACCTCCAAGTGGCCGGGGCGTTTTCTTTGAAGGAACCAGGCCAATAGTGTATAATAAACAGGATATAGAAGAGGACTGTGCAGATGGGGAGTGTCACACGAACATGGCTTATACCGCGCTGTATCGCGTATACCGACCGCAGACGTTTCAGGATGTCGTCGGACAAGAACATGTGACGATTACCTTGCGTAATGCCTTGCGCGAAGGAAGGCTTTCCCATGCTTATTTGTTCAATGGTCCCCGCGGTACGGGCAAGACGAGTGCGGCGAAAATCATGTCCAAAGCCGTAAACTGCGAACAGCCGATCGACGGCGAGCCGTGCAACGAGTGCGGCACATGTCGGGCGATCATGAGCGGTTCGGTCACCGACGTGCTGGAGATCGACGCTGCTTCCAACCGCGGGGTTGAAGAAATCCGCGACATTCGCGATAAAGTCAAATTCGCCCCCAGCGACGTCAAGTACAAGGTGTACATCATTGACGAGGTGCATATGCTGACGACGGAGGCGTTTAATGCGCTTCTGAAAACGCTGGAGGAACCGCCATCCCACGTCATTTTCATTTTGGCGACGACGGAGCCGCACAAGCTGCCGGCGACTATCATTTCGCGCTGCCAGCGTTTCGACTTCCATCGGATTCCCCTGAAAGTCATGGTCGATTTGCTTCAGCGAATCTGCCAGTCGCAAGGGGTCCGAGTGGAGGAACAGGCGCTTCAGCTGGTAGCGAAGATGGCGGAAGGCGGAGCGCGCGACGCCCTCAGCCTCCTGGATCAGGCGATCAGCTACAGTCGGGATGAGGTGCGGGCGAGCGATATCATGCAAATTACCGGTACGGTGTCGCAGACGTACTTTTCCCTACTGGCACGCCATATTGCCGAGCGCGATGTGGCAAAGGTGATGGAGCAGTTCGATCAGGTCATGGTCCAGGGAAAGGATCCCGAGCAGTTCCTGCATGACTTTCTTTATTACTACCGGGATATGCTGCTCTTGAAGACGGCTCCCGGGCTGGAGGAAATCGTGGAGCGGACGATGATCGACGATCAGTTCGCAAGCGTGGCGGAGCTGTACGGGTTTCCTGAGCTGTACGCCGCGATCGAGACGTGCAACCAGGCGCTGGCCCAGTTGAAGTGGTCGACGTACGCCAGAGTGCTTGTGGAGCTGACGCTGGTCAAATTGTGCCAGCCCGTGGCCCAGCAGGCAGGAGCGGCGGCTGTCGCGGTAGCGCCGCAATCCGGCGAGGAGGACCTGGCCGGCATGGCCAATCGCATCCGTGTCCTGGAAGAACGTCTCATGCAGGTCATGCAGGGGCAAGTAAGCATTCCGGCGCAAAAAGCGGAGGAGCCGCGGAAGGCGGAGCCGAAGCGAGTCGCTGCGGCGGGAGGCGGGTCCCGTACTCCGATGAACAAGGTCCGGGAAGTGGCCAAATCCATGGACGAAAATCTGACTCGTCAGGTGCGCGGACAATGGAGCCAAATTTTGACCGATCTGAAAAAGGTGAAAATCCAGTACCAGGCTTGGCTGGTCAACGGTCAGCCTGTTGCTGCGGGCAGTGATGCGGTGGTCGTTACATTTACCAGCCCCATCCACTGCGATAAAACCATGGAGCCTGAATTGAAAAGCGTAGTGGAACGGGTCATGCAAAACGTGCTCGGCAGGCCGTTGCATCTGCTCTCTGTCATGGAAGAGGAGTGGCAGTCGGTCGAACAGCATTCGGGACCAAAGGATGCCGCAGCCGAAGAAGAGCAGGATCCGTTTCTGGCAGAGGCCATCAAGCTCGTGGGCGAATCACTTGTCGAAGTAAAAGATTGATCGAAAAAAGACCGTAGGGAGGAATCCTCGTATGAAAAACATGCAGCAAATGCAGCAGATGATGAAGCAAGTGAAAAAAATGCAGGAAGAAATGGCGAAAGCGCAAGAAGCGCTGAAAGACAAAGTCGTGGAGGGAACCGCTGGCGGCGGCGCTGTGCTGGTCAAGGCAGACGGCCACAAGCAAGTGAAAGAAATCGTGATCAAGCCGGAAGTCATTGATCCGGATGACGTGGAAATGCTGCAGGACCTCGTACTGACAGCGGTGAACGACGCGCTGCGCAAAGCCGACGAGCTGATGGCGAAGGACATGAGCAAATTCACCGGAGGAATGAACATCCCGGGCTTGTTCTAGACAAACAGTTGAAGGAGCAAACGAGATGTTCTATCCGGAACCGGTAACCAAGCTGATCGAAGGATTTATGAAACTGCCCGGCATTGGACCGAAAACCGCCGGGCGGCTTGCCTTTTTTGTCCTCAACATGAAAGAGGACGATGTGCTGGATTTGGCCAAGGCGCTGGTCAATGCCAAACGCCAGCTGCACTACTGTTCCATCTGCAACAACATCACGGATCTGGACCCTTGCCACATCTGCAGGGACAAGCGGCGCGACGGCTCGGTCATCTGCGTCGTGCAGGAGCCCAAGGATGTCGTGGCGATGGAAAAGACGAGGGAGTTCGAAGGCTACTACCACGTGCTGCACGGCGCCATTTCGCCGATGGACGGGATCGGGCCCGAGGATATTCGCATCCCGGACTTGCTGAAGCGGCTCAGTGACGAGCAGGTAAAAGAGGTCATCCTGGCGACGAATCCCAATATCGAAGGGGAAGCGACAGCGATGTACATTTCCCGCCTGATCAAGCCTTTCGGGATTCGCGTGACGCGGATTGCCCATGGTCTGCCGGTAGGCGGTGATTTGGAATACGCGGACGAAGTGACGCTGACCAAAGCCTTGGAGGGCCGGCGCGAATTATAGCGACAGGAAAAAGACGGGGGTTCCCTGTCTTTTTTTCATTTTGGGGTGATCCCATCAGTGCGTAGGAGGGAAGGACATGCCTGTCATTCGTTCGGAATTGGTGATTGCCGCACCCCGGCACATTTGCTTCGACGCGGCGAGAAGCATCGATTTGCATATGGAATCTACTTCGAAAACAAAGGAAAAGGCGATTGCAGGGGTGACGGGCGGCTTGATCGAGCGGGGGGAGTCCGTGACCTGGGAGGCTGTCCATTTCGGAATCAAGCAAAGGCTGACTGCCGTCATCACGGAAATGGAAGAGCCGTCTTATTTCGTCGACGAAATGGTTTCCGGAGCATTCAAACGGTTTCGCCATGAGCATCAATTCTTTCCACTCGGAGACAATCAAACCCGCATGATCGACACATTTGATTACGAATCGCCGCTGGGGGTACTGGGGAAGATCGCTGACTGGCTCTTCCTTGAAACGTACATGGCGCGTTTTTTGATCGAGCGGAATCTGTACTTGAAGCGCGTGGCCGAGGAACAGTTCCGCCGGTTGCAGGAGTAGTGGGCGCAGGAAAACGGACTTTTTTTGTGGGACGAGACATACAGTGTATTAGGAGCGTGAAGAGATGCTGACTGGACCGGGGCTGTCGCTGCGGGTGGAGCCGGAGAGACAACGATCCACGCCGTGGGCGATCATGCTGTTTATAGGGTACTGGCTGATGTTTGCCGCCGAGTTTTCCGTCATTCGTTTTTATCGGGGGAGTGACGGCAGATGGGTCGCAACGACAACCGACCAGCCGCAGCTGTGGCTGTCGCTGACGGTGCTGGCCATCACCGTTTTCAGCTTTGCAGGGACGATTGGATATGGCATCAGCTTGTGGAGGCAGCGCAGACAAATCCAGTGGTATTGGGGACCGGGCGACCTGACGGGCAACGACGTGCTGCATATCGTGGCGTGGCTGCACGTATTTCAGACGGGCACCCTCGTGCTGTACGGGTTGGTGTTGGGCGACACCTTTTTTATGGAAGGGACTATCGGCGGGACGTTCGAGTCGGCTTCGTTCCAGATGTTTTTGCTGCTGCTTTTGCCGTTCTGGTTTCGGGGCCGGCTGCCTTCTATCGGACTGTGCCGTCCCGTCCGAATCTGGCAGATGCTCATCGTCCTGCTGATTTTGTTTTTCCTGATCGCCAAGGTCATGGACGCGGCAATCACTCACCCGTTGGCAGATTGGCTGGGACTGTCCCTTTCCTCGGAGCGGGAGCAGCAGATTGAAAAAGAAATTGTGCAGGCGAAGCAGACGGATATGCTGGCGGCAGTCTCGTCCTTTCTGGTGATTGGGATTCTGGTCCCGATTGCAGAAGAGATGCTGTTCAGAGGCGTCGTGCAGACGTATCTGGTTCGCCGGTTGGGGGCCATTGCGGGTATTGTGCTGAGCAGCCTCTGGTTTGCTCTTCTGCACATCGATTTGGCCTTGTTTGTACCGCTCTTTGTCATCGGCCTTCTCTTGGGAGGCGTCCGTCATCGCTATCAATCCATTTGGGGAGCGGTCTTGCTTCACGCCGTCAACAATTTGACGGGCGTGCTGTACTACTTTCAGTAAGGAGGTACACAGGTGAGCAGGTGGGGGAAAAAGGCGAAGGTACTGATCGACGTGGGGGCAGTCGGACTCGATGCGGCGGTCACGCGGGCGCGTCTGGATTGGCAGCATGCTCGCCATCTGGTGGATATCAGTGAACCGGATGGCGGCCTGGTCGATGCCATTTACTATTTGCAGCTGACGGAAAAACGCTACACCTATCTGCTTTCGCAAGCAAAGCGGGAGCATGTTCGGAAGCAAGCGTAAGGGGGAAGCGCATGGAAACAGGTTGGATCATTGCTCTGGTTATCGCGGGAATCCTGGTCGTTATTGCGGCAAGCAAGTCGGTGACAGGTCCCGTGCGTTGGATCGGTTTTGGAATCATGCAGCTGGTCGTCGGGGCGATCCTGCTTTTTTTCGCCAATCTGGTCGGAGAACTCGCCCACTTTCACATTCCGATCAATCCGGTGACAGCCCTGCTTGCAGGATTCTTGCGTTTGCCCGGGCTGGCCGCGCTTGTCGTGATCAAGCTGTGGGTGATGTGAACCGCGTTTACCCGTCCGTCAGCAAGAATGCGACGCCCTTGTTTTCGTATTTGACGCGGCAGTTCTTGGATTGTCGAAAGGAGACGAGCAAGGCCAGCAGCCGAGGCAAAGAAAGAACCAGCGAGCCGCTGAGGAGCGTCAGACCGTATTCGACAGGCAGCCATACGTACGCTGCTGCTGCGAGGCACAGGCTGCCTGCGAGCACGACGCTCTCTCCGGTGCGGTAAATGGAGAGGGGTACAGGGAGTCTATACCCGGCTCCCCACCACGGGGAGACGAGCATGTCCGCTGTAGTGTGCGGCCTCAGCTCACGAAGCTGTGCAAACAGGCGAAACACGATCAGGTGACTGATGCTGACTGCCGGCAGGATCGCAAGTGTCACGATCAGCCGATCTACGGGAACGTTCAGGAGCATGGAGATCGCGATCAGGGACAAGCCTATCAGCAGCAGCTGGGACAAGGAGCCGACGATGCCCCAGCGGAAGCGGTGCAGCAATTTGTAGCTGTAAATCGTTTGGGCAGTAGTCTGTTGCTTCATACCTTTCCTTCCTTTTCCGACAAGGCGTACATTCGGTCTTATTATACTATCGGAAGAAATGCAGATGGGGTAAATTCCAGCCGTTGGCGAGTCCAACGGCTTTTTTGTACAGATCGGAATTGATAAAATTCCGGTCCAGTATAAGGGCCGCCGCGTCTCCGCCAAAAAGAACGGCCTAGCCAGGTTTTCGAATGATGGGCCGGGGGTGGATGGGAACGATAAGGGGAAGAAACGGACGCGGACATGTTTTTTGCAAAAGGAGGTAGCTGTCTTGAATCATCGTCCACTGACTTTGCTGGCGCCGACAGGCGAAATCGCCGGGGGGATCCGTGAGAAACTGGCAGCGTGCGGAATCCGGTTGCAATCGTTTGTGCAAGCAATGGGAAGCGGGGAGATAGGGGCAGATGGCGTGCTGTTGACGTCGGCGCACGAGTGGGACTCTGCGTCTGCGGCGGAGCTCCTCTCCACCCGCCCGGGCCTGCTTCTGGTATATGGCGACGACATTCCGTACGGCTGGGCGGATCATTTGGACGGGCATTGCGACCGGGGAAAATGGGAAGTGGTCAGGCTGGCCTTTGTTTCGGAGGGAGAGCGGGCCTTGATCGGAGGAGAGCAAAATGGGTATTGGGTGAATCACCTTCGCCGCCGCTTCGCCTACCATCAGCTCGTATGCCTGATTTGCAAAAGGCGTGAAGTGGATGAGGCGGTAAGACAGCTTCCGCGTTACTTGGCATGGAAAGAACGCTTCTTTCTGGAGCTGGGAGAAGTGTGCGATCGGGAAGGCGTCTCTCTGCAGACAGTGGCTCGCGCTCTGGGGATGGACACGAGAGTGGGGCAAGGCTGGCTGTATCCCGAGCGGAGCGACCAGTCGCAGCTTTGCCAGTGGCTGGAGCGCGAAGCCAAGCATGTACTGGAAAAGGCGAACGTGCATCGCGTTGTGCTCTGGGGCCCGGCTTCTTTTTGGAACGGGATGGAGACTGGATGGCTCGAAGGTAGGGAGGTTTGCGTGGTTTCCGGCGAGGACGAGCTAGATCCGAACGAAGCCTTCCTTGAGAGTGTGCCTGGCGTCGAGTGGCAGAAGGCTCTCCGGAATGCCGATCTGCTGCTGATTGGCAGAGCTGATGCGGCGATCGGCGAACTGGGCCTATCCGAGCTTGTCCAGTGCATGCGCCAGTCCCACGTTGTCGATGCTTGCGCCTGTTTCCCCATACCGGAAGCACGCAGCCATTTGCTGAGCTACCGAGCTGTCGGCGAAAAGACGAACGTTTGGGAATGATGCTGATTATAATGGGGTATAATGATTGGTACATTGAGGAAAAGGGCAGGCGTTAAGACTATGGAAAAGGTTGCTCAGCGATGTATCGTCTGTGAACTGGAACGCAGCGACGGAATCGCCATTTGTGAGCAGTTCATTTGCCAGAAATGCGAGCAAGAGATGGTCAACACGGATGTGCAGGATGAAAAATACCCGTTCTTTATCCACCAGATGAGGCGGATATGGCTTCGGAAAGACGCGTGAAGGAAAAAAGGCAACGGATAAAACCCGATGCCTTTTTTCATGCCAAATCATGCTAAAATAGTGGGACATTCATTTCATAAAAGGGACGTGAAGAGCGCGTGTTTGGGAAACATGCTGATTTCCGGGAGCGGCAAATGCGGGCTCCCCTGTATGAACAGCTGGAGCGCCACGCCAAGCGGCATCCGCACCCGTTTCATGTGCCGGGACACAAAATGGGTCACAGCTTTGATGCCGAAGCGAAGCAGCGGTTTGGGGCCATGCTGGAATTGGATCTCACGGAAATTAGCGGGACGGACGATCTGCATCAGCCGCAAGGGGTGATTGCCGAAGCCCAGGAGCTGGCTGCGGAAGCGTTTGGCGCAGAGGAGACGCGCTTTCTCATCGGGGGCAGTACGGTAGGGAATCTGGCGCTGATCATGACGGTATGCCGACCGGGCGACAAGATTCTCGTTCAGCGGAATTGCCACAAATCCGTGTATCACGGAATCATCATGGCGAGAGCGACTCCGGTTTTCCTGGTGCCGGCTGTGGATTTGGCGACCGGGGTAGCCGCAGGGGTTCGCCGCGAGGATGTGGAGCGGGCCCTGCAAGCGCATCCCGATGCAAAGGCCGTATTTTTGACGAATCCGACGTATTACGGGATGGGCATCGATTTGGAGAAAATGGCGGCGGTGGTCCATCGCCACGATATTCCGCTGCTGATCGATGAAGCCCACGGGGCGCATTACGGCTTTCACCCGGCTTTTCCGCCGTCAGCCATGCTGTGCGGTGCGGACGCGGCAGTCCAGTCGACACATAAAATGGCGTCCGCGATGACGATGTCCTCCATGCTTCATGTGCAGGGTAGTCGCATTGATCGGGACAGGCTGTTTCGCTATTTGGCGATGATCCAGTCTTCGAGCCCGTCCTATGTGCTCATGGCTTCGCTTGATTTGGCCCGTCGCCATCTGGTTGTGGAAGCCTGCGAGGAATGGGACAGGCTGCTTCCGCAGTTGGACAAGCTGCGGGAACGCACGGGCAGACTGGAATGGCTGGAATGGCCGCGCCTGGGAGCAAACAGTGTGTATGCGACTCTCGATCCGCTGAAGCTGTTTCTTCACATACGCTCGCAGCAATTGGACGGGTTTGCGCTGCAGCATGCCATGGAAAAGCACGGGATTTACCCGGAGCTGGCTGACGCGTCACACGTGCTGCTGGCTGCCTCGGCAGGAACGTCCGCGCGTGATCTCGATGCACTGGCGAAGCTGCTGGAGTCTCTCGATGTCGAGGTAGAGCCGGGGGAAGAGCGCGTGCTGGAGGCGGGAGTCGTTTCCTCCCATTATTTGCGCGAACAGGTCGTACCGATGGACGAGGCGGTCGACTCGCCGAAGGAGACGATTTCTCTCGAGCAGTCGCTGGGAAGGGTGGCAGCGGAAATGGTCATTCCGTATCCGCCGGGGATCCCGGTACTCGTCCCGGGCGAGCGGATCGACGAGCAGTGCCTGGCGATGCTCATGGAGCTGCGAAAGGGGCAAACCCGTTTTCACGGCGTGCAGGATGACCGTCTGCAAACCATACAAGTGCTGTAAAGAACAAGGGAAGGCCTGTACAACAGGTGGAAGGAGCTTGAACGTGACAACAGGACGAAAAGGCCGGTTTATTACCGTAGAGGGCGGGGAAGGTGCAGGCAAATCGACGATTATTGCCCGCTTGTACGAAGAGCTACGGGAGCGCGGCATGGATGTGCTCCTAACCAGGGAGCCGGGGGGTATCGAAATCGCCGAAAAGATTCGCGAAATCATCCTGAATCCCGCCCACACCCAGATGGACAAAAGGACGGAAGCGCTCTTGTATGCGGCGGCTCGCGCCCAGCATTTGGCGGAAAAGGTGCTGCCCGCGCTGGAAGCCGGAAAGCTGGTGCTGTGCGACCGGTTCATCGACAGCAGCCTCGCTTACCAGGGACATGCGCGCGGACTGGGAATCGATGACGTGTATTCGATCAACCGGTTCGCGGTGGGAGACTGCATGCCGGAGCTGACGCTGTTTTTCGATGTGCTGCCCGAGGTGGGTCTGGGCCGGATCAATGCAGCCAGAGGGCGGGAGATCAACCGCCTCGACCTGGAAGGCATGCGTTTTCACGAGCTCGTGCGGGAAGGGTATCAGCTGGCCATGGCGCGGGATCCCGAGCGCTTTGTCGTGATCGACGCAGGGCAGCCGCTGGAGAAGGTGTATCAGGACGCACTTGCCGCCTTGATCGCCCGATTGTAAGGAGACAGTGCGCATCGCGGGGTACATGCTGTATAATATGTTTAGGAAGAATATCGTACCTCGCCCACCTATTTATCATACAATGAAACACCAAGTACTCTTCTATGGGAATGATTATTTGCGGAAAGGGTGATAGCCGATGAAAATGGTAGTTGCGGTCGTCCAGGACAAAGATAGTGGTCGCCTGTCTCAACAGCTGGTGAAAAAAGGCTTTCGTGCAACTAAGCTTGCCAGTACCGGCAGTTTTTTGCGAGCCGGTAACACAACCTTCTTGATCGGTACGTCTGACGAAAGCGTGCCGGAAGTAATCGACATCATTGCGCATAATTGCAAATCCCGCAAACAGATGGTCACTCCTGTTTCCCCCCTCAGCAATGCGGTGGACTCGTTCATGCCTTACCCGCTCGAAGTGCAGGTAGGCGGCGCTGCCGTATTCGTACTCGATGTAGGAGAATTCCACTCCTTCTAGCCGACGCTTTTTCGCGAGTTCCCGCTCTCTTTTTTCGCCGCTTTCGTATATACTGGATCTCATGAGGACAAAACCTTGCGGATCGCAGCTACGGAGGTGGCGAAATGAAAATCAGCGACGGTCTCCGGCCGAAACTGGACATGGTCAAAACGGCGGATACACGTAGAGGCCCTCAGCTGGAAAAGCTGAATTTTGGCACGATGGTTCAAGGTGAAGAAGAGCGCATGTCGCAGGAGCGGTTGAACCGGCTGTTGTCTGACATCGACAAGCAAGGGCAGATTCTGGCCCGTTCCCGCTCCGTACGCGACTTTTATTCCTATAAAAATCTCGTCAAACAGTTCATGGAGGAAGCCGTCCGTTACGGCATTGCCCTGGACGACCGACGGGGGATGAATCGGCGTGGCCGCAGCAGGCTGTACAAGATCGTCAAAGAAGTGGATGCGGAGCTGCTCAGGCTTACAGACGAGCTGCTCAGCGACCAGGCTCCGATGATCGACTTGCTTGCCCGCATCGGAGAAATTCGCGGCATGCTGATCAACCTGTATTTTTAGTTAGGTGTGGAAAGAACCATGACATGGACCCAATTTTCCCAGCAGCCAAGAGCTTCGGAACTGCTGTATCACAGCCTTCGCAACAATCGGCTGGCCCACGCTTACTTGCTGACCGGTCCGAAGGGAGCAGGCAAAAAGAAACTGGCCCTGCATCTGGCGAAATCCCTGTTTTGCCCGGAGAGGGAAGCCGACGCCTGCGGGGCCTGTCTGACGTGCAGGCGCATCGAGGCGGGCAACCATCCCGATGTGCTTTTGATCACGCCGGACGGGGCTTCCATCAAAATCGACCAAATTCGCGGCCTGCAAAAGGAAATGGCGATGCGGGCGGTTGAGTCCCAGCACAAGGTATACATCATCGAGCACGTAGATAAAATGACGACCCAGGCTGCGAACAGCCTGCTGAAGTTTTTGGAGGAGCCGCCTGTCGGAGTCCTCGCCCTCCTGCTTACCGAACACAGCCATGCGATTCTCCCGACCATCCTGTCTCGCTGCCAAATTGTACAATTTTCCCCGCTGTCTGCAGAGGCGATCGCCGGGGAGCTGCGCAGAGAAGGCGTTTTGGCAGGAATGGCACAGGTCGCTTCCCACATTACGACAAATGTGGAAGAGGCCAAGGTGCTTAGCCAATCAGAATCGTTTGCACAGCTGAGAAATCTAGTGATACAATTGATTCAGGAGTGCAAACAACGCAATTCGTCTGCGCTTTTTACCATCCATGATATGTTGCAAAAGAGCGACAAAATTAAAGAGGAACTACCCCTCTTTTTAGATTTGCTCATCCTTTGGCTGCGCGATATCCTGTATGTGCAAGTAGGCAGGCATGCCCATCTCATCAACAGCGACCAACAGGATGTGCTGCAAGGACAAGCACTGGTATGGACAAAAGCTGAGCTCTTGCACGGGATAGATTTGGTCATGGAGACAAAAAATCGGATAGAGCGAAATGCCAACGCACAGTTGGCTCTTGAGCGGTTGGTTCTTCAAATCCAGGAGGGATAACCTTGTACGAGGTTGTTGGAGTCCGCTTTAAAAAAGCGGGCAAAATATATTACTTCGACCCGGACCGACTGCCGATCGAGAAAGATTGTACCGTCATCGTGGAAACGGCTCGGGGGGTCGAATACGGAAAAGTCGTCATCGGCAAGAAGCAGGTGGCGGAATCCGACGTCGTGCTGCCGCTGAAAAAAGTGATCCGGGTAGCGGACGAAAAAGACGCCAAGCAAGTGGATGAAAACAAGCTTGCTGCCAAAAACGCCTTTGCCGTCTGTCAGACCAAGATCAGGGAACACAAGCTGGACATGAAGCTGGTCGATGTGGAGTACACGTTTGATCGCAACAAGATCATCTTTTACTTTACCGCAGACGGTCGAGTGGATTTCCGCGAGCTTGTCAAGGATCTGGCTTCTGTATTCCGTACGCGTATCGAGCTTCGCCAGATTGGCGTCCGCGACGAGGCCAAAATGCTGGGCGGAATCGGTCCGTGCGGGCGATTGTTGTGCTGCTCCACGTTTCTCGGCGATTTTGAGCCCGTATCGATCAAAATGGCCAAGGACCAAAACCTTTCGTTGAATCCAGCGAAGATCTCCGGACTTTGCGGCAGATTGATGTGCTGTTTAAAATACGAGAACGACAACTACGAAAGCACTCGCGATGAAATGCCCGAAATCGGAAAAGTGGTAACGACCCCTATGGGGAACGGCCGAGTGGTGTCCGTCAATGTACTCGACCAATCGGTTCAAGTGGAACTGTCGATCGATAAAAAGATCACGGAGTTTGGGCTAGATGAGATTGCGATAGGGCTTCCCACTTTTGAATAAGGTGGGGTAGGGGAGAGGTGAGCTAGTGGACAAACGGGAAATCTTCGTCAAAATGGCGAGCATTGAAGAACGAATTGGGGACCTGTACAAAGAGATCGGTGAGTTGAAAGACGTCATCGTCGTTTTGATGGAGGAAAACGCCCAATTACTCGTTGAAAACCAGCACCTCCGCAACCGAATGGACAGGAAAAAGACAAGCTCTGCGGCCAAACAGAAGGGAACACGCCCTGTTGCACAGGAAAAGGCCAAAAAGGCAGTGGTCGGAGAAGGATACGACAATCTGGCTCGCCTCTATGCAGAAGGGTTTCATATCTGCAACGTCCATTTCGGCAGCCTGCGCAAAGAAGGGGATTGTTTATTCTGCTTGTCGTTTCTAAGCGGAGGCCCTCAAAAATAAATGGTGGATAAAAGCGACCTGGGCCATGTGTCAGGTCGTTTTTAACTGAATCGGAAAGTATACACTTCGACGGCGAACTACCCGATTCAGCAAGAACAACCTTCCGCTGAAACGAGGTCGCTCATCCTTGAGCAGGCCTCATAGAGGTTTTCTTAGCGTATACGAATTTATTCGACAAGAACTAAAGGGGTATGGAACTGCGGATGGAACCTGTCATCAATGTGCCGCTCTACGAATCGGAGCGCATCGACGATTTGCTGACTCATGAAATGAAGATCATACAAAGCCACGAAGTGTTTTGCTTCTCGATGGATGCTGTTCTCCTGGCTCGCTTTGCCTCCGCGCCAAAACGGGGACGTATCCTTGACTTCTGCACGGGGAACGGAGCTATTCCGCTCATCATGAGCACCAGGACACCCGAGGCGACCTTTGAAGGCATCGAGATTCAGGAGCGGCTGTATGGCATGGCGAGCCGAAATGTGGCGTTGAACCGGCTGGAAGGACGCATCACGATGCACCATGGCGATGTGAAAGAAGCGGTGGAGCGATTCGGTCATGCCAAGTTTGACGTCATCACCTGCAATCCGCCTTATATGCCTGCAACCGGCGGCGAGAAAAACATCAGCGAGCATTTTGCCATCGCCCGCCACGAAATCATGCTCTCCCTGGAAGACGTGATTCGGGTCGGCAGCCAGCTGCTGAAAAACGGCGGCAAGCTCGCGATGGTGCACCGCTCGACCCGCCTGATCGAGATCATTTCCTTGATGCGCCAATACGGGATCGAGCCCAAGCGGATGCGTCTCGTGTACCCGCGCCGGGATGCGGAGCCGAACATGGTGCTGATCGAAGGGATGCGAGGAGGCAAGCCGGAGCTGCGCATTGCGCCGCCGTTGATTGTCTATGAAAATGGAGAGGAATACTGTGAAGAACTGCAGGAAATCTATTTCGGAAGACGCGATTCCCTCGCATAAAAGCCACTTCGTGTACATTTTGTCTTGTGCAGACGGAAGTCTTTACACCGGGTATACGACCGAGCTGCAAAGGCGCCTGCGGGAGCACAATGAAGGCAAGGGAGCCAAATATACCCGTGGACGCGGCCCTGTCGAACTGCTCTACTTCGAAGAGGGGGCAGACCGCTCCTGGGGACTGAAGCGGGAGGAAGGGATCAAACGTCTCTCCCGGCTGAAAAAAGAAGAACTGATTGGAGTGGGTCCGCAAGATGAATGTCCAGCGTAGTTTTTCGTCCGAAGAGACCGGTGTCCTCTATTTGGTAGCGACCCCGATTGGAAATCTGGATGATATGACAGTACGCTGTCTGGAAACTTTGCGCAGCGTAGATGTCATCGCCTGCGAGGACACGCGTCAGACGCGCAAGCTGCTCAATCATTTCCAAATCGACAAGCGAACGGTCAGCTATCACGAACATAATAAAGAAGCCAGCGGACAGGGCCTTTTGCAGTGGCTGGAGGAAGGAAAGAAAATTGCGCTGGTGAGCGACGCCGGTCTGCCGGCCATTTCCGACCCGGGAGCCGAGCTTGTGCGCGATGCGGCGGCGGCGGGCTTTCCGGTGATTCCGGTGCCCGGGGCCAATGCGGCATTGACCGCTCTGATCGCCTCTGGGCTACCCACGGACCGCTTTGTCTTTTGCGGATTTATCGGGCGGGAAAACAAGGAGCGTCGCGAGGAGCTGGAACGGCTGAAAAAGTACCCGGAGACGTTGATTTTCTACGAGGCTCCCCATCGGATCGAAAAGACCTTGGCGGCCATGCGGGAAGTGTGGGGCAATCGTCGGGCTGTCATGGCGAGGGAGCTGACCAAGCGGTACGAAGAGTTTGCGCGCGGCACGCTTGACGAGCTCTTGGCGTGGCTGCGAGAAGGAGAGGCGCGTGGCGAATTTTGCCTGATCGTCGAAGGCTACCTGGGTCCTGCGGAGGAGGAAGCCGACGCGTGGTGGAGCGGGCTTGGCGTCGTGGAGCACGTCGATCGGTACTGTGAGCAGGGCATGGGCAAAAAAGAGGCGATCAAACAGGCGGCTGACGATCGCGGCGTTTCCAAACGGGATGTGTACAACGAGTATCACCGCGAGTGACCGACGCCAGTCGCTTGAATGAGGGCTGTATTATAGAAGAAAAAGGTCGGCCCTGGAGGTCGGCTTTTTTGAATGGAACACAAAAAAGAGCCTTTTGGGCTTGTCCCCCCGAAAAGGCCCGTGCTCTTATGTAAAAGAACAGAGATTAGCGTTTGACAACCGGCATTTCAGAGAGGCAATCCTGGCAAACGATTTTACCTTTAAAATGAGATACTTTGTCAGCGTTTCCACAGAAGATACAAGCAGGCTCATACTTTTTCAGGATGATGCGCTCGCCATCCACGTAAATTTCCAGTGCGTCTTTTTCTGCGATTCCCAAAGTGCGGCGCAATTCGATCGGAATAACTACACGGCCCAACTCGTCCACTTTACGAACAATACCTGTTGATTTCATCATTGTGAATTCTCCTCCCAAATATGGACATGTCGATGCTATTGTTCAACAGAGATCATTAATCGTCAATATTCGACATTTTCTACTGAAAACATCATACCAGCGATTCCCAAAGGTGTCAACATCGATTTGACAATTCTTTGAAAACAAAAGTGTTTTTTGAAATTGGAAACATTGATGCTACTGCGTTTGTTAGCAATATGGAAAAGTGGTGTAAAAATTTATGGATAAAATTAACTGGGAGCTGTCGCCTGTATTTCAGTCGGTTCGTGTCGAATAATAGCTTGTTCATTCGACATATTCACCTTTTTTTCTCTCTGCTTCCTTTTTCTCCTAATGCGCCGGTTTTGGATGAAAAGTGATGGAGGGGAGGTTTACAAAACAGGTTGGTCGTGTACAATAGAGGGTGTAATGAGGCAAATCATAGCAAAAGGCCATGATGGGAAGAGTAAGCGGACACTCCTTATTCCAGAGAGCCGGGGTAGCTGAAAACCGGCATAAGCGAGCATGCTGAACATGGACCCTGAGTCTCGCCGATGAACGTGAGACGGCTCCGCCGTTTTCCAGTAGTCTGCGACGCACGCCCACGTTACGGGTAGAGTCAATGTTTGACTCACCAAGTCCGTCATCCGCGAGGAAACGGAGCTTTTGGGTGGTACCGCGAGTTATAGCTCGCCCCAATTTTTGGGGCGGGCTTTTCTACTTTCTAAACGTAAGTTGGAGGGGTTTTGTTGCAATGAAACCGACATATTACATTACCACACCGATTTATTATCCGAGCAACAAGCTGCACATTGGAAATGCCTACACCACGATCGCCTGTGATGCGCTTGCCCGCTACAAGCGCCTGCGCGGCTACGACGTCTACTACCTGACCGGTACGGACGAGCACGGCCAAAAGCTGCAGGAGCGGGCAGCCGAAGAAGGAAAGCAGCCGCTGGAATTCATCGATCCCGTCGTAGACTGGATCCGCGAGCTGTGGGACAAACTGGACATCTCCTATGACGACTTTATCCGTACGACCCAACCGCGCCACAAGGAAGTCGTACAAAAGATTTTCCAGCGTTTGCTCGATCAAGGCGACATCTATCTGGGTGAGTACGAAGGCTATTACTGTGTGCCGGACGAGGCGTTCTGGACGGAGACCCAATGCAAGACGGACAAAGGCTATTTTTGCCCGGACTGTGGACGCGAAGTGAAAAAGGTCAAGGAGAAAAACTATTTCTTCCGCATGTCCAAATACCAGGATAGACTGCTTCAGCACATCGAGGCCAACCCGGACTTCATCCAGCCGGAGAGCCGCCGCAACGAAATGATCAACAACTTCCTGAAGCCGGGGCTGCAAGACCTTTCCGTGTCCCGCAGTACGTTTGACTGGGGTATCAAAGTGCCGAGCGATCCGGAGCACGTCATCTACGTGTGGATCGACGCCCTGACCAACTACATTTCCGCACTGGGCTATTTGACAGACGACGACAGCAAATACCGCCGTTTCTGGCCGGCCAACGTGCATATGGTGGGCAAGGATATCCTGCGCTTCCACACCATTTACTGGCCGATCCTGCTCATGGCTTTGGATGTACCGCTGCCGAAGCAAATCTTTGGCCACGGCTGGCTGCTCATGCCGGATGGAAAAATGTCCAAATCCAAAGGAAACGTGATCGATCCAAAGCTGCTCATCGACCGCTACGGCTCCGACGGCGTACGCTATTTCCTGCTGCGCGAGATCAACTTCGGGCAGGATGGCATCTTTACACCGGAATCGTTCGTGCAGCGCTTGAACTACGACCTGGCCAACGACATCGGAAACCTGCTCAGCCGGACGGCGACCATGATCGAGAAGTATTTCGACGGCGTCGTTCCTGCTCCACAAGACGCAGGGGAACCGGATGACAGCCTGATCAGCCTGGCAGTGAAAACGAAGGGGCTGGTCGAGGAGCATATGGAAGAAATGCGCTTCAGCAACGCCCTTGCTCACATCTGGGAGCTGGTGGGACGGACCAACAAATACATCGATGAGACCATGCCGTGGAACCTGGCCAAGTCCGAGGAGACGAAAGGACGCCTGGCTACCGTCATGTACAACCTGGCGGAAAGCATCCGCATCAGCTCCATCCTGATCCAGCCGTTTATGACCAAAGCACCGGCAAAAATTTGGGACCAATTGGGGATTTTGGGGAACGAGGAAGCGACCAGCTGGGAATCCGCCGGCAAGTGGGGCGGATTGCCTGCAGGCAGCACGGTCAGCCGCAAGGAGCTGCTCTTCCCGCGTCTCGATGTACAGGCGGAGCTGGCCTTCATCGACGATTCGACAGCCGAGGCGCGACGCCAGGCTGAGGAAAACAAAAGAAAGCAGGATGCACTGAAAGGGGAATCTTCCGTGAGCGAAACGACAACCAGCCAAACCGAAGCGGCTGCAACCGAAAAACCGGCAGATGCCAAAGAAGAGATCGGTATCGACGACTTTGGGAAAGTGGAGCTGCGTGTGGCGCAGGTCGTGGAGTGCGCGAAGCACCCGAATGCCGACAAGCTGCTCATTCTCCAGCTCGATCTGGGCTATGAAAAACGCCAGGTCGTCTCCGGAATCGCGAAGTACTATGCGCCTGAGGACCTGGTCGGGAAAAAAGTCATCGTCGTAGCCAACCTGAAGCCGGTGAAGCTGCGCGGTGAACTGTCCCAGGGCATGATTCTCGCAGCATCGGCAGGAGACCAGCTGACATTGGCAACGGTAGATCCGAGCATGCCAAACGGCGCCATCGTGAAATAACGAGCGGACCGGCAGGAAAGGAAGGACGCATCCGTGTTATTTGAAACGCATACGCATCTGAACGCTCCGGAATTTGACGAGGACCGCGCGGAAGTGATCGCCCGTGCCAGGGAAAACGGGGTCAGCACGATTGTCAACATCGGCTTCAATGCCGAGACGATCCCGACCTGCATCGAACTGGCGGAGGCCTACGACTTTATTTACGCGGTGGTCGGCTGGCACCCGCAGGATGCAAAAGATATGACTGACGAGCACTTGGCTTGGATCGAGGAGCTCTCCCGCCATCCGAAAGTAATCGGGCTGGGGGAAATGGGTCTGGACTACTACTGGGATACGTCGCCCAAGGATGTACAGGCGGAGGTATTCCGCAAACAGATCCGCCTCGCCCGTAAAGTCGGCATGCCGATCATCATTCACAACCGCGACGCCCATCAGGATGTCATCTCCATCCTCAAAGAGGAGAAGGCGGCTGAAGTAGGCGGAATCATGCACTGCTTTTCCGGCAGCTGGGAGACGGCGAAGCTGGCGCTGGACATGAACTTTTACATCTCCTTCGGCGGGCCGTTGACGTTCAAAAACGCCAAGCAACCGAAGGAAGTGGCCGCCAAAGTGCCGCTCGACCGGCTTCTGATCGAGACGGACAGTCCGTACCTCACGCCGCATCCCTTCCGCGGCAAGCGCAACGAGAGCGGCTACGTCCGCTACGTCTGTGAGGAAATGGCGAACATTCGCGGCCTGTCCTACGAGGAAATGGCACAGATCACAGCAGAAAACGCTCGCCGTTTGTTTCGCCTGAAATAGCCAAAAAAACAAAGCAAAAGCGGAAAGTCACGGGCTCTCTCGTGGCTTTCCGCTTTTTTGCGACCGCTTTTCTACGTTCTACTCTCGCTTTTCGCCGCATACTTTGAACAATGTGTCGAACGATTATTGTCCCATCGACACATGTGCTCGACACCAATTGCCTATGATTCGTCAGGCCCTTTTTGCTAGGCTTGTACCATCATCTCTTCAGCCGAAGGTAGGGGAAATTTGACAAAGGAGAAAAAGTAACATACAATCAAATCCAATCTTGTTTAGTAGCGGCCACTTCCAGAATATTAGTGCAATTACATCGACCCTTACCTGGCTAGACCGAAAAAGCCTTGTGCTTTTTTTAGGAAAAGGAGTGTGGGAAATGGAGTTACGCACGATATGGGATAGGTATAAGAATCGGGGACTCGTTCTCTTCGGCGGTCTTGCTCTTGTGCTCGTTCCCATGATTGGGTATTTCTCTGCCCAGGCTACCCAGCCAAAACAGGTCACCTTTTCGTTGGATGGCGAGAGTCGCACAGTAGCTACCAAGGCTGACACCGTCGAGGAGTTCTTGGCGGAGCGACAAATCGCTGTCACGGAAAAAGATTTCGTTCAACCGGCACCTCAGACAAAACTCAAGAGCGGAGCGTTAATCACTTTACATACAGTCTGGTCCATACCGGTCCGGATTGACGGGCAGACCAAAGTCATTCAAACAAGGAGTCGCGATGTAGCCGGCGCACTGAAAGACGGCGGCATCGCACTCGGGGAAAAGGACCGGACAGAACCGGCCTTGACCGCGGCGCTCACCAAAGATGCCACCATCACGGTCAAACGGATCGTCGAGAAGATGGTGGACGAGGAAGAGCGCGTCACCTATCAGGAAATTCGCAAGAACGACCCTGCATTGGAAAAAGGGAAGACGAAAGTATTGCAAGAAGGGCAAGAAGGTAAGGCAATTGCACACTATAAGCTAGTCACGGAGGATGGCAAGGAAATCTCCCGTGAACTGGTGTCGAGAGAAGTACTCACACCGAAAAAAGACCGCGTGGTGGCTATGGGAACCGCGGTGGCGATGCGCTCGGAAGGTGCATCGGAACGGGTTCTGGTCGCATCAGCGGGGATGGTCTCCCGCGGTGGAAAAGTTTTCAGGCCGAAGAAAGTACTGAACGGGGTTACCTTGACTGCCTACTCGCCGGCAGGCGGCGGCAAACACCCTAGCTCGCCGGGATACGGACGAACAGCTACAGGAGTGAAAGCACAGCCGGGCCATACGATTGCAGTAGACCCTCGCGTCATTCCGTACGGATGGTGGGTCTATATCGAGGGAGTCGGATACCGCCGTGCAGAAGATACGGGCGGAGCCATGCGAGGCGGCAAGATTGACGTATTCGTCAGTACGGAGTCAGAGGCGGTCAGGTTTGGCCGCAAGCGCAACAAAACCGTTTATGTGATTGGACCGCAAAAGCCGTAGAACAGGACAGGAGCGAACAGCTCCTGTCTTCTGTTTGCTTGCATACCGTGTTAAGCTGTTGTAGGTAAGACGCTCTGTGTGCCCGAAACGTTACAGGTTTTTGGGCTTTTGGCCGCATTTTTTTGGCACACTAGTACCATACGGACAATGTACGAAAGTGGGAGCACAAAAATGAAGATCAAGGAAGTCATCGTGGTGGAGGGCAGGGATGATACTGCTGCGATCAAGCGGGCTGTCAACGCCGATACGATCGAGACCGGCGGCTCCGCCATCCACGACTGGACCATCGAGAAAATCCGCCTGGCGCAGCAAAAGCGCGGCGTCATCATTTTCACTGACCCCGACTACCAGGGAGAGCGCATTCGCAAAATCATCAGCCGAGCGGTGCCGGGCTGCAAGCATGCGTTTATTACCCAAGAGGACGGGACGAAGAAAGGCGATATCGGCGTGGAAAACGCTTCACCCGAGGCCATCATCCAGGCGCTATCGGAAGTGCGGACGGAAATGGCGGAGTCAGCGGGAGAAATCACAGCGGATGACATGCTGGCCCACGGCCTTACATCCGGGCCCGATTCCAAGGAGCGGCGGATCAAGCTGGGCGAGCTGCTGGGCATCGGCTATGCCAACTCCAAGCAGATGCTGCAGCGCCTCAATGCCTTCCAGATCAAACGGGCCGAATTCGAAGCAGCCATCAAGGCAATCGACAAAGCGAGGGAGTAAGACATGACCCAAATGACAGGGAAAGATATCGCCACACCTACGCGTACCAAGGAGATTCTGGAGAAGTACGGCTTTTCGTTCAAAAAGAGTCTGGGGCAAAACTTCCTCATCGACACCAACATCCTCCACAATATCGTGGCAGAGGCCGACCTGACGAAAGAAAAGGGAGCCGTGGAAATCGGGCCCGGCATCGGCGCCTTGACGGAGCAGTTGGGACGAGCTGCAGGAAAGGTCGTGGCCGTCGAGATAGACCAGAGGCTGTTGCCGATTTTGGCGGACACGCTGGCGCCCTATGAAAATATCGAGGTCGTGCACGGCGATGTGCTGGAGCTCGACCTGAAAGCATTGCTAGAGGAAAAAATGGCGGGAGTGGACAAGATCAGCGTCGTAGCCAACCTGCCGTACTACGTGACCACCCCGATCCTGATGAAGCTGCTGGAAGAGCGCTTGCCGCTGGAAAACATCGTCGTCATGATCCAAAAGGAAGTGGCTGACAGGATCGCTGCCAAGCCGGGCACGAAGGATTACGGCTCTCTCTCTGTCGCAGCGCAATTCTATGCCGATACGGAAGTGGCAATGATCGTGCCGGCCAGCGTGTTCGTTCCTCGGCCAAACGTAGATTCTGCGGTTATTCGCCTCAAGGTCCGGGAACGTCCGCCTGTCGAAGTGGACGACCAGGACGTGTTTTTCCGTGTGGTGCGCAGCTCGTTTGCCCAACGACGCAAGACCCTTTTGAACAACTTGATGAACGGTCTGTTTCGCAAAGAACAGAAGGATGAAGTAGTACAGATGCTCGCCGATATCCGGATCGATCCGACGCGCCGGGGAGAAACGCTCAGCATCGAGGAATTTGCCCGGCTTGCAAACGAAGGCTTGCGGCGCGGGTTGATCGGTTCCTGACAAGAAAGGACCTCCATTTTTGGGCTAATAACGCCAAAAGTGGGGGTTTTTTATGTTTTCTGGCACTTTTTCATATGTAGCTGACAAATATCTACGTAATTCATGAAAAAAAGCCCGTTGACAAAATCTCGGCTGGGTTGCTATAATTTTTTATTTCTTTGACAAAATAACGGTATGCTGTTATAATAGATGTAAGCGAGGTGGATGGAACAATGGCAAGAAACGCGTTACTTGACATTAAACGCAGTTTAGACGGGCACATTGGTGAGCGCATCCTGCTAAAGGCAAATGGCGGTCGCCGAAAAACCGTCGAACGAAGTGGCATCCTCGAAGAAACATACCCATCAGTATTTGTAGTCAAGCTGGACGACGATCAACTTTTCGAGCGGGTTTCTTACAGCTATGCTGACATCTTGACAGAAACGGTAGAGTTGACGGTGTGCCGCGAGAACGAGCACATCCGCATCACATTTGTACAACAGTAGAACCCTCAGGGTTCTACTGTTTTATTTTGGCCAAATATTTCAAGGAACGCATAGGCGCTCCTTCTACATAGAGTGAAATTTCCGCAGGATGCGTACACTATCCGTGTCAACGAGAAAGGGAGGATGTTATGGGTCGCAGACGAGGCATTATGTCTGAGGAGTTCAAGATGGAGATCGCCAAGGAGCTTGGGTTTTACGATACGGTGAAAGCCGAGGGCTGGGGTGCCATCACGACGCGCGACGCGGGAAACCTGGTGAAACGCGCCATTCAGATTGCCGAGGAAGCATTGGCCAAGAAGCATACCACATAACTCGTTGGCAAGGCCGGGGAAACCCGGCCTTTTTACGCGAAATGCGGTATTTTCCAAACCGTCATAATCTTCACCATCATATTGTTTTATTCGATCGAGTGGCATGGAAGAGAATGCCTATGCTACAATAAGAGACTAGGAAATTCAGAACGTAGGCAGAGGTGAACAACGTGCGTATCTCGGTCAAAGCTCCGGCCAAAATCAATCTGACTCTGGATGTTCTCGCCAAGCGGCCGGACGGTTATCACGAAGTGGAGATGGTGATGACTACCGTAGACTTGGCGGATCGTGTAGATCTGACTCTGCGCGAAGATGGAGAGATTACGCTGGACTGCTCTGCCAGCTTCGTCCCAGACGATATTCGCAACCACGCCTATAAAGCGGCGGTGCTCTTGAAAGAACGCTATCACGTGCGCGCTGGCGTACACGTGTACATCGATAAACAGATTCCCGTGGCCGCGGGCCTCGCAGGGGGAAGCAGCGACGCGGCTGCGACCTTGCGCGGTTTGAACCAATTGTGGAGTCTCGGCCTGACACTGGAAGAGCTCGCGGCAGTCGGTGCCGAGATTGGCTCGGACGTTCCTTTTTGCGTATACGGGGGAACGGCTCTGGCAAAGGGCAGAGGGGAGCAAATCACTCACCTCAGCCCGCCGGCAGCATGCTGGGTCATTCTCGCCAAGCCGCCCATCGGCGTCTCGACAGCGGATGTATACGGCAACCTGCGTGTGCAGGAGATCGCCAGCCATCCCTCGACCGGGAACATGCTGCAAGCGATCGAGACGCAGGACTTTTCCTTGATGTGTCAGTCGCTGGGCAACGTCCTTGAAAATGTGACCCTGTCGCTTCACCCGCAAGTGCGGCAAATCAAGGAGCTGATGATCGCATCGGGCGCAGACGGCGTCCTGATGTCGGGAAGCGGCCCGACTGTCTTTGCCCTCGTGCAAAAGGAAGCCAAAGTGCATCGGATTTACAACGCGTTGCGCGGTTTTGTGAAAGACGTATTTGTTGCCCGAATGTTAGGAGCTGGCGAAGGGGAAATGCTTGCATGAACCCGTATAAAAATGATACATTAGCACCATAATATTCGGTTTTGGAGGAAGAGCTATGAAGAAATTGCGCAGAAGTGCGCGTCTCGTCGATATGACGCAGCACTTGCTCGCCCATCCCCATACGCTGATTCCGCTCACTCTTTTTGCCGAACAGTACGGTGCGGCAAAATCGTCGATCAGCGAGGACTTGTCCATCATCAAGGAAGCGTTTGAGGTTCAGGGTGTTGGCTTGTTGAAAACGGTGGCGGGAGCGGCCGGCGGAGTGAAGTTCATTCCTCAGGTCAAAACAGAGGATGCTCTGCTCTTCATGCACGAATTGATCGACCAATTGGCCAATCCGGAGCGTCTTTTGCCAGGCGGGTACCTGTATATGTCCGACATTCTCGGCAATCCGTCCACGATGTCCAAAATCGGCAAACTGTTCGCTACGGCCTACGCGGACCAAAATGTAGACGTGGTCATGACGGTGGAGACCAAAGGGATTTCTCTCGCGTATGCGACCGCCATGTATTTGAATGTTCCGGTGGTGATCGTCCGCCGGGACAACAAGGTGACGGAAGGATCGGTCGTGAGCATCAACTACGTATCGGGATCTAGTAAGCGGATTCAAACCATGTCGTTGGCGCGCCGCGCACTTGCAGAGCAGTCCCGCGTCCTGATCGTGGACGACTTCATGAAGGCGGGCGGCACCTTGCGCGGGATGATCGACCTGTTGCAGGAGTTCCGCGCCACGGTCGTAGGCTGCGGCGTTTTGGTGGAGACCACTGCTGATGTGTCCGAACGCCTCGTCGAAGACTATGTATCGTTTGCCAAGCTCAAGGATGTGGACATCAAGGGCAAGCAGATCGAAATCGAGCTCGGCAGTTTTTTTGAGAGGTAATCGCAGGCAAGCAGTCTAAAGAGGGCTCGGTAGAGGGTTCCTGAGCCCGCAATACCAGTGTGACGCAAGCTCCGTGCGGTACAGCGAAAAGGGGCTTCGTTTTTTAGAAAAGGAGAGAAGAACACATGGCAATCTCTTTTGTTTCCACTGACAAAGCACCAGCGGCAATTGGTCCGTACAGCCAGGCTGCCAAGGTAGGTCCGTTCCTGTTCGCATCGGGCCAAATTCCCCTGCGCCCCGACGGCACGCTCGTGGAAGGCGGCATCGTCGAGCAGACGCATCAGGTCTTTGCCAACATCCAAGCTGTTTTGGCTGAAGCCGGCGGCAGCTTGTCCAGCGTGGTAAAGGCTACGGTGTTCATTAAAGACATGAACGACTTCGCCCAGCTGAACGAAGTGTACGGACAATATTTTGGCGACCACAAACCGGCTCGTTCCACCGTAGAGGTGGCGCGACTGCCCCGGGATGTGAAGGTCGAGATCGAGATCGTCGCTTACCTGGAAGCGTAGCAACCGGAAATAGCTCCACTAACAGCCCTGTGCTTCTTGAGCGCAGGGCTGTTTTTTTTCGCGAAATATCTCCATAGTCACACCAGAATGTTGTCGATATGAATAAATTTATATATTTTTTTAAAAATTTGCATAGGGTCAGCAGGAATATTTACCCAGAGGGTGGAAATACTCCTAAACGCGTTTTCATAGATAAAGGGAGTGAACTAGATGGAAGTAACAGACGTTAGACTTCGCCGAGTGAATACGGATGGTAGGATGAAAGCGATTGCGTCCATTACAATTGACCATGAGTTCGTGGTTCATGATATCCGTGTCATTGATGGAAACAATGGCATGTTCGTAGCCATGCCGAGCAAGCGTACGCCGGATGGGGAATTCCGCGATATCGCACATCCAATTTCATCCACTACCCGCGAAAAAATTCAAGCGGCTGTCTTGTCCGAATACGATCGTGTCGGGCAGGAAGAAGAAAGCACGATTGAAGCGGGGGCATAAAGCCACCCACATGCAAGCACCCTGTCCATATGGCAGGGTGCTTCGACGTCTGCTTATCGATAGCACGCTTCCAAGTCTGCGATGATTTTGCCCTGGTCCATTCCTTCACCGATAAACACGGCCACCATTTTGGGACCGAAATTCTCAAAAGGAAACAGGTGGACCTGATTGTCTGTGTGCTGAAACGAAATAAGCTCATCTCTGCCGTGGAACTGGACGTAGCCCTTGGCACGGTAGACGTTTTTGGGCAGGCTGTAGAGAAAGTCCTCGAACTTGTCGGCGTCGACAGGTCCGGCGAAGGGGTAGGAGAATGTCTCGATGCTGTTGTACAGCGATTTCGTTTTCAGTCCGAGCGATTGCTTGAGTCTGTCCACGGCAGACATGCGGCCGATCGTTTTCTGGACAGGAGCGGAGTGCACGGGCTCCCGTTCTGCCGTTCTTTGCTCCGCAAGGCGGGTGACGGACAGAAGGGTATGTAGATCCATTTCACTCTGGACGGTGAGGTGGATAGGGGCAATCGGGTTCAGCTCGGCCAGCTTTCCTTTTACTTTGTCCGCGATGTCGGCAGAAGTCAGGTCCAGCTTGTTGAGCAAGAGCAGGTCGGCGTATTTGACCTGGTTGCGTACGGTCTTCACCAGCGCGCCGGTCGACTGGAAGCGCGAGCCCAGCTCCAAAAAGCGGGACGCATCTACGACCGTGATGATGCCGCGCAAGTCGATTTTTTCGTACAGCTCGGGATGGGTCAGTCCGTCGACCACATCGATGGGATCGGCCACACCTGTCGTCTCGATGAGAATTTTATCTGGACGCAGTGAGGTAATTACTTCCTTCAGACTCTCCGTCATCTCTCCCTGAATGGAGCAGCAGATGCAGCCGTCCAAGAGTTTCTTGACAGGAAATCCAAATCCTTGAAGCTGCTCTCCGTCAATATCTTCCTCGCCCATTTCATTCATGACGACTACGACGTTTTCTTCCTGTGCGCGCAAATGAGTGAGCATTTTCGTCAGCAGCGTGGTCTTTCCGCTCCCCAAATAGCCGGTGAGCAAGTACACCTGAGCGCTCATTCATTTCGACCTCCTTTACAAATAACCCCTGTCGCCCATCAATATATCATATTTTTCTCAGAAAATTAAATGTTGTCTGATGTATGGCAAGCCTTAGGCAATGTCCGGAAAACGGCGAGAATCCTGCACCGAGTGTCTTGAAATCCACATATGATTAAGATATAGTCATTGTGGAACTTCTACGATGGAGGGTTGACATGTCTAAGATCCATGCCGTGGTTCTGGCCGCTGGTCAGGGTACACGGATGAAATCGAAGCTGTACAAGGTCCTGCACCCTGTGTGCGGAAAGCCAATGGTCCAGCATGTGGTGGACACGATGGCAACCATGCAGGTGGAGGATATCGTTGTCGTCGTAGGTCATGGTGCTGACGCAGTCCGCGCCAAACTGGGCGAGGGCGTCGCATACGCACTGCAGGAAGAACAGTTGGGAACGGCGCATGCCGTCCAGCAGGCAGCGCCATTTTTACAAGATAAAGAAGGCACTACGTTTCTTTTGTACGGAGACGTCCCCCTCTTGTCTACGGAGACGTTGTCCGCCTTGTTGACCTATCACGAGGAGCAAGGAGCGGCTGCGACCGTATTGACCGCCGTGCTTCCGGACCCGACCGGTTACGGACGCATCGTGCGCAATGAGGCAGGCGAAGTATTGCGAATCGTGGAACACAAGGACGCCACCGAAGAGGAACGGGCGATCCGGGAAATCAACACGGGCATATACTGCTATGACAACCAAAAATTATGGAAAGCCTTAGCTGAAGTGAAAAATGACAATGCGCAAGGCGAATACTATGTGACAGATGTCGTCGGCATTTTGCGGGATGCGGGTGAAAAGGTGGCAGCCTTTGAAGCGGCAGATCCTGACGAAACGATGGGCGTGAATGACCGCGTGCAGCTGTCGGAAGCGGAAGCGTACATGAGACGCCGGATTGCGGTCGGCCATATGCGCAATGGCGTCACGATTGTGGATCCGGCCTCAACCTACATTGAGGCGGATGTGACGATTGGCGCTGACACGATCATCCAGCCGGGGACATTCTTGCGCGGGCGGACAACCATCGGCACGGATTGCGTCGTGGGGCCGCAGGCAGATCTGACGAATGTGGAAGTGGCAGACGGTGTCTCCCTGACATATACCGTCATGGTGGATGCTCGCGTGGAGCACGACAGCACGATCGGTCCTTTTGCTTACGTGCGTCCGGGGTCCGTCATCGGCCCGAAAGCTAAAATCGGCGACTTTGTCGAGCTGAAAAACGCCAAAATCGGCGAAGGCTCGAAAGTTCCGCACCTCAGCTACGTCGGGGACGCCGAAATTGGCGATGGAGTCAACATCGGCTGTGGAACGATTACCGTCAATTACGATGGCGCCGTGAAACACAAAACGATTGTCCAGGACGGCGCATTTATCGGCTGCAACTCCAATCTGGTGGCGCCGGTCACCGTCGGCCAAAATGCTTACGTGGCAGCAGGCTCGACGATCACCCAGGATGTGCCTGACGATGCACTGGCTATCGCTCGCGAACGACAAGTGAATAAAATCGACTACGCCAACAGAATGCCTCGCAAGGGCAAAAAGCAATCATAACGGGAGGTTCTTGAGAAGATCATGGCTAACTACCGCGACCCAAAACTGAAGGTTTTTACGTGCAACGCAAACCCTGAACTGGCGAAGGAAATCGCCGAACACATCGGTGTACCGCTCGGAAATGCGCAGGCTGTGCGCTTTAGTGATGGCGAGTGCCAAATCAAATTGAATGAAAGCGTTCGCGGTTGTGACGTATTTGTTATTCAGCCAACATCTGCTCCCGTTAATGAGCATCTGATGGAGCTATTGGTGATGGTGGACGCCTTGAAACGCGCTTCCGCCAAGAGCATCAACGTGGTGATTCCGTACTACGGCTATGCGCGTCAAGATCGTAAAGCACGTGCGCGCGATCCGATCACGGCCAAACTGGTTGCCAACCTGATCGAGACAGCCGGCGCTCAACGCGTCATCACCATGGACCTGCATGCGACGCAAATCCAAGGTTTCTTCGACATCCCGGTCGATCATCTGTTGGGCGTACCGATTTTGGCGAAACATTTCTCCGAAAAAGGCTTGTCCGATATCGTGGTGGTTTCTCCCGACCATGGCGGCGTGACTCGCGCCCGCAAATTGGCGGAGCGCCTGGAAGCTCCTATCGCGATTATCGACAAGCGCCGTCCGGAGCCAAACGTAGCGGAGGTCATGAATATCGTGGGGAACATCGAAGGGAAAACCGCGATCATCATTGACGATATCATCGATACAGCCGGTACGATCACACTGGCGGCAAACGCTTTGGTGGAAGCAGGCGCGCGCGACGTATACGCTTGCTGTACGCACCCGGTTTTGTCCGGTCCAGCCATCGAGCGCATCGCCAACTCCAAGATTCGCGAGCTGATCGTGACCAACTCGATTCCGCTCACCGATGAGCAAATCATCGACAAAATCACCGTGCTCTCCGTAGCGCCGATCATCGGCGAAGCGATCATTCGCGTGCACGAAGAGCTGTCCGTGAGCAAGCTGTTCGACTAATTGCCGGGGAGTACTCGGAATTGGCTTCAAAAAGGACATTCCCCATCTACGGGGATTGAAATAAACCTCCGATGGACAAGCTAGTGAGGAAACTTTTACTAGCGGTCCGAAGGAGGTTTTTTTGTGGAAGCGATTCAGGCGCAAACTAGGGCACAGGGAACGGGCAACTCGGTCAAGGCTCTGCGGCGAAACGGCTGGGTGCCTGGGATTGTCTATGGCTCAGACATGAGCAATCAGGAGATCCAGGTGCAAGGTAAGGAACTGGATGCGGCATTACGCCGTCAAGCAACAAACAAACCTTACAGATTGCAGGTGGATGGCCAGACGTACGATGTCATGGTCTACGAGCTGCAGCGCCATCCGGTGATGGGAAACATCCTGCATGCCGATTTTAAAAAGATTAATATGAATGAAAAGGTCTTTACGACCGTTCCGGTGTTGATGACAGGCGACCCTGAGCTGGGCGTCGCGACGCTGATTCGCCATAGCGTAGAGGTGAGCTGCCTGCCTGGCAATATTCCGGAGTCGTTTACAGTGGACGTAGACGGATTGAACATCGGCGACGTCGTGCTGGTCAGCGATCTCTCTGTTCCTCCGGGAGTGGAGCTGGGACTGGAGGCGACGGAAGTGCTGATCAGCATCCTGCCGGTGAAGGCAAAATCGGAGGAGTCCATCGAGGCGCAGCACGACGCAGCGGAAGTGGCGGAGGCGGCCGGCTCGACGGAGCAGTCCAATCGGGTATAAATGTACGAGGGCTCGGTCTATCTGCCGAGTCTTTTTTTGTGGATGTGGAACGAAAAAGACACGCCTTGACTCCTGCGCTTTTGTTCACGGGGCCATTCTAGTACAATGGGGAAAGAGTAGGAGGGATCTCTCGTGAAACTGATCATCGGGCTGGGCAATCCCGGCAAGAAATATGAAGATACGAGACATAATGCCGGTTTTATGGCCATAGATAAAATAAGCGAGAAATGGGGTATTCCCGTCCAGCAGAACAAGTTCCGGGCACTTGTGGGCGAGGGCCGGATCGAGGGGGAAAAGGTGCTGCTGGCGAAGCCGCAGACGTATATGAACCTCTCGGGGGAATCCGTTGCGGAAATCATGAAGTTTTACAAGCTGATACCGGATGAGCTGGTGGTCATCTTTGACGATCTGGATATGCCGACCGGCCAATTGCGCTTGCGGGAAAAAGGCAGCGCAGGCGGCCACAACGGGATCAAATCCATGATCCAGCACCTGGGTACGCAGGAATTCAAACGCATCAAGGTAGGCATCGGACGTCCAGAGCCGGGCCGGAGCGTCAGCGATTACGTGCTGCAGTCGTTTCCGGCAGCCGAGAGAGCAGACATCAACGAAGCTGTCAGCCTGGCTGCAGATGCCGCTGCGATGTGGACCCGTGAGCCTTTTGTCAAAGTCATGAACCATTACAACAGCTTGAAGCGCTGACCATCGGCCGAAAGCGTCATAAGCTCTCGGAAGGGGCCTGCCTAGTATGATTTTCCACCGCAGCGTCCATACTAATCGATATGAAAGGTATGGGGGTGGCATATACATGAGCATACGTTATACGTGTCGCTGCTGCGGGATGAAAATTGCGGAATTTGACGAAACACAGGTATCGGAAGCACAGCTCGGGTTTGATTCCTTGACCCCGGAAGATCGGGCTCTTATAATATCGAGAGAACAAAGTGGAGATACGGTCGTCAGCATCACGTGCGACTACTGCCGTGAAGCGCTGAATCAGCATCCAGAGCTTTCACTAGTCGGAAACCCGCTGCAATAAGGGGATAAACTCGTTAGGAAGGCTTGCACTGACAAGGCCTTAGCTTGGGGAGCTAAGGCTTCTTTTCGCATGGTCGACCCATGTGTCATCGTGCGACAATAGCCGCTGGTGACCTACCTTTCGCATGACAGAAGAATTAGAGAGGGGATTAGTGAATGCAAGTCATCATTAACCCGTTGAAGCAGGACACGAACGTCGGTACGATCGTGGCGGGGCTGGAAAAGGGACTGCACGAGCAGCTCGTTTCCGGATTGGCTGGTTCAGCCCGGCAGGTACTCATGGCGACGTTGAAGCAGATGACGGATCGGCCGGTCTGTGTCGTGACCCACAACATGTTTCAAGCCCAAAAAGTATACGAAGACCTGATCGAGCTGGTGCCCAGCGATCAAGTGTTGCTCTACCCGGGCAACGAGCTGATCGGCTCCGAGCTCGCCATCGCCAGTCCGGAGATGCTGGCGCAAAGAATTCACGTGTTCAACCGTTTGGCCCAGGGCTTTACGGGTTTTTTAGTTGTTCCGTTTGCCGGTTTGCGCAGGCTGGTAGTCCCGCCGCATGTATGGAAGGCCGCGCAAATCAGACTGGCTGTCGGGGAAGAATTGGACATCGAGTCGTTTTTGCTCCGCTGTATCGAGCTCGGCTACGAGAGAGTGGACATGGTCGAGCGAAAAGGCGAGCTGAGCGTGCGCGGCGGTATCATCGACCTGTATCCCATCGATTCGGAATGGCCGGTACGGATTGAATTGTTCGATGTGGAGATTGACTCCATCCGTACGTTTGACATGCTTTCCCAGCGCTCGCTGGAATCAGTACAGACCTACACTATCGGACCTGCCAAGGAAATGATCGCTTCGACGCCACTCTTGCAGGAGTCGGCGGTGCGCTTGGAGCAAAAGCTCGGTGAAACCGTTGCCAAATTGAAGGACGGTGCCGCGAAAGAGAAGGTCGTGGAGAAAATCGGGGCGGACGTCGAGCGCATGAGCCACGGACAGCGCTTTCCACAGCTCTATTCGTACATCTCGGTCATCTACCCGACAGAGGACACGCTGTTGTCCTACATGCCTGCCGACACCCTGATGATCGTCGATGAGCCGACCCGCGTGCTGGACACGGCTGCCCAGCTCCAGAAGGAAGAGGCGGAATGGCTTACCGGGCGTATCATCCAGGGGGAGTACATGGCGAATCTCAGCTTGTCCCGCACCTACGAAGAGATCGTCCAGGCGAAAAAGCGCCAGATCGTGTACCTGTCGCTGTTCCTGAGGCAGTCCCCCAAGACCCAGCCGCAAAATATCGTCAATCTCACCTGTCGGACGATGCAAAATTTCCACGGGCAGATGAACGTGCTGAAGACAGAGCTGGCGCGCTGGCAGAAGTCGCACGATCAGATCGTGTTTGTCGCGGCGGATCTGGAACGAGCCAAACGGCTGGAGCGCGTCCTGCACGATTACGAGATGGAGGCGGATGTGCTCGCCGAGTCAGTCGAAACCGTGCCGCCGGGTCGTCCCACGATCATTTTGGGCAACCTGCAGACGGGATTCGAGCTGCCTTTGAACAAGCTCGTAGTCATTACCGAGGGCGAAGTCTTCACAGCCAAACAGCGGAAGGCTCGCAAAGTGCAGCAGACGATGAACAACGCCGAGCGGATCAAGAACTACCTGGAGCTCAAGCCGGGTGACTTCGTCGTGCACGTCAATCACGGGATTGGAAAATACCTTGGAATTGAAACCAAGGAAATACTCGGAATTCATAAAGATTACCTTCATATTCAATACGCTGCTGGTGACAGTTTGTTTGTGCCGATCGACCAGATCGACCACGTTCAAAAATACGTGGCGAGCGAAGATGCCCAGCCGAAGATTTACAGCTTGGGCGGCAGCGAATGGAAACGGGTCAAAAACAAAGTGCAGTCTTCCGTCAAGGACATTGCCGAAGACCTGATCAAGCTGTACGCAGCCCGTGAAGCGGCAGTCGGGCACTCCTTTTCGCAGGATACGGTGGAGCAGCGCGAATTCGAGGCGATGTTCCCGTACCAGGAAACCCCGGATCAGCTGCGGGCAATCGCGGAGGTCAAAGCGGACATGGAACGCAGGCGCCCGATGGACCGTCTAGTATGTGGGGACGTCGGCTACGGGAAAACGGAGGTCGCTATCCGTGCGGCTTTCAAAGCGGTCATGGACGGCAAGCAGGTCGCCGTGCTCGTGCCGACCACGATTCTGGCGCAGCAGCACTATGAAACGTTCCGCGAACGCTTCGCGGACTATCCGATCCGCGTCGAGGTACTGAGCCGATTCCGCTCGCGCAAGGAGCAGAACGCGACACTGAAAGGACTGAAGGAAGGAACCGTGGATGTCGTCATCGGGACGCACCGCCTGCTTTCCAAAGACTTGACGTTCCGTGAGCTGGGCCTCCTGATCGTGGACGAGGAGCAGCGTTTCGGCGTAAGCCACAAGGAAAAGCTGAAGCAGTTGAAGACCAACGTCGACGTCATCACGCTGACAGCTACGCCGATCCCGCGTACCCTGCACATGTCGATGCTCGGCGTGCGCGACTTGTCGGTCATCGAAACGCCGCCGGAAAACCGTTTCCCGGTACAGACCTACGTCATGGATTACAGCCCGGCCTTGGTGCGGGAAGCGATCGAACGGGAGCTGGCCCGGGATGGACAGGTATTTTTCCTCTACAACCAGGTGCAAGGAATCGAGCAGATGGCCGAGCAAATTTCCATGCTCGTGCCGGATGCGCGTGTCGCTGTCGCCCACGGCCAAATGAACGAGAGCGAACTGGAAAGCGTCATCCTCGATTTCCTGGAGGGCAATTTCGACGTGCTCGTGAGCACGACGATTATCGAGACCGGTGTGGACATTCCGAACGTGAACACACTGATCATCTACAATGCTGACAAAATGGGCCTGTCCCAGCTGTATCAGCTGCGTGGACGGGTAGGCCGCTCCAATCGGATCGCGTATGCATACTTTACGTACCAGCGCGACAAAGTTCTGACAGAGGTGGCGGAAAAACGGCTGCAGGCGATCAAGGAGTTTACCGAGCTCGGATCCGGCTTTAAAATCGCGATGCGCGACTTGTCGATCCGCGGTGCGGGGAATCTGCTTGGCGCGGAGCAGCACGGTTTCATCAACACGGTCGGTTTTGATTTGTACAGCCAAATGCTGAAGGACGCGATCGACGAGCTGAAAGGCGAAGTCAAGCAGGAGAGTGCTGCCGCGGTAGAGATCAACCTGCAGCTGGATGCGTACATCCCTTCCATGTACATCACGGACAGCCGGCAAAAAATCGAGATGTACAAAAAGTTTGTGGCCGTCTCCTCGCTGGAGGACGTCGACGATCTGGCGGAAGAGCTGCTTGACCGCTTCGGTCCCGTACCGAAGCCGGTAGAAAATCTGCTGACCATTTCCCGGCTGCGCGTCTATGCCTTGCAGCATCACATTACGGAAATCAGCCAGAAAAATCCGGACGAAATCAAGCTGGTCCTGCACCCCAGCCAAAACAACAACATCGACGGGGGAGCGCTGTTCGCGCTTGCCAGCAGTTGGAGCCGCAGGATAGGTCTCTCGGGTGGACAACAGATCACCATAGCTGTTAAAGTAAAGGGGTTAAGAGAAGACGAGGGCGTGCAGCTGGTTGAAAAGCTGCTTCGCCAATTTCACCAGGTGCGAAAAGACACCGGTACGGAAAGCCCTGTGTCCTAGACTGCCGGGCGATCCAGAAAGGGAGATCCACATGATGAAACGTTCTGTTGCGATTCTGTCCTCGGCTGTACTTGTTATGGCCTTGTTGGCGGGTTGCGGAAAAGCGGATGAAAATGCCCAGAACAACCAGAAGCCAGCAAATCAGACAGAAGGAACCAACCAAGGCAATCAGGCTGCGGATGCGAATGATCCGTTGGCACAGTTTCCAAAGCTGACCCTGCCGTTTAACGTAGACCCGAATGCGACTCTCGTGGAGTATAAGGGCGGAACCATGAATGGCAAGGAATTTGAAGAGTTCCTGCGCGTCATCAACTTCATGAATCCGCAACAAGGCGGCATGATTGAAGCCGCAGACGACAACGCACTGAAAGCATTTGCCCGCGAATACACGGCAACCAAGATTTTGGCTGCCCGTGCCGATGAGCAGATGAAAAAGGATTCCAAGGATCTGGCCGAAAAAACATTCGACAAGATCAAGGGCCAGTACCTGGGTTACCTCGGCAAGGACGAGGCCAAGTTTACCAAGCTGATGGAAGGCCAAGGCGTCACCAAGGAGATGGTCGTCGGCCAAATGGCGCTCATCAACGAATCGATCAACGTTCTGAAGGGCGGTATTGACGATGCGACCCTGAAGAAAGAGTACGACAGCATGGACAAAGCTTCCCGTACGATTGCTTCGGTCCGTCACATCCTGATTTCCACGGAAAAACGCAAGCCGGAGGAAGCGCTTAAGCTGGCGAACGACCTGGAAGCTCGCCTGAAAAAAGGCGAAGACTTCGCGAAGCTGGCGAAAGAGTATACGGACGATCCAGGCAGCAAAGAAAACGGCGGGCTGTACGCCGACGCAGATGTGACCCAATGGGTGCCGCAGTTCAAGGACGCCGCATTGACACAGCCTGTCGGACAAGTAGGGCCGCCGGTGAAAACCGACTACGGCTACCACATCATCAAAGTGGAAAGCCGCAAGGAAAAGACATTTGATGAAATGAAGGATCAGCTTCGCGCGAGCTCGCTGGAGAAAGCGTATGACAACTTTGGCAAGCAAGAGCTGGACAAGCTGATCACCAAGTTCAATTTGCCGAAAGTGAACCATCCGGCCGCGCAATAATCGCGCTGCTTTCCATCGTGAAAAACAGGGGAACCCGGTTTCCCTGTTTTTTCGTTTTCTCGCATATTCTTGTAACGAGGGCAAATACTATTATCACTCGCTACCGCCCGGGGGAGAGTAACTGAAACAAGCTGGAAAAAGTTGCAGCCGTCGCGCATAGGTAAAATTAGAATTTGAGGAAAAAATACAGGTAACGAACCAAGCCTTTTCACAACCCACTTCTCTTAGGAAAGCGAGGCAACATGACATGAAAGCAACTGGTATCGTTCGTCGAATTGACGACCTCGGTCGGGTCGTGATTCCTAAG
The DNA here is from genome assembly GCF_031583145.1 of Brevibacillus brevis. NCBI lineage: Bacteria > Bacillati > Bacillota > Bacilli > Caryophanales > Paenibacillaceae > Brevibacillus > Brevibacillus brevis. Next base: position 127,444 of record NZ_CP134050.1, read on the forward strand.
GAGATTCGTCGTACACTGCGCATTCGTGAAGGCGACCCGCTGGAGATCTTTGTGGATCGCGACGGAGAAGTCATTCTCAAGAAGTACTCGCCCATTGGAGAGTTGGGAGATTTCGCGAAGGAATACGCTGACTCTCTGTATGAGAGCATGAATCATACCGTTCTGATTTCGGACCGAGACAGCGTGATCGCAGTGGCGGGAGCTTCGAAAAAGGAATACCTGGAAAAGCCGATTGGCAGCATCGTCGAGAAATGCTTGGAAGAGCGCAAGACCCGGTTGGAGAAAAACGCTGGTACTTATGAGATTTGCCGCGATATGAACGAGACATACGGTTCCTTTGTAGTGGCTCCGATTGTGGCGGGGGGAGACCCGATTGGATCGGTCATCCTGCTCAACAAGAACGAGTCGACCAAAATGAGTGATTTGGAAATGAAAATGTCTGAAACGGCCGCTGGTTTCCTGGCCAAGCAAATGGAACAATAGCGCGAAAACGAACAAAGACAGCCTCTCCTATCGGGGCTGTTTTTCTTTTGCCTTTCAAGTTTTCTTGCTAGGAATACGCATGTGGTATAATGTACAAAGTTTCTGGTTGGAGAGGAGAAAATTCACTCATATGGCTCAAGAAAAGGCATCTGTACAATTTGTGAAAGGCGCCGCGATTCTCGGGGTAGCCGGTCTTGTCTCCAAGCTGCTTGGCGCGGTGTACCGCATTCCGTACCAAAACATTGCCGGTGATATCGGCTTGTACGTATACATGCAAGTTTACCCGCTGTATACCACGCTGCTCATCCTGGCGACGGCGGGTTTTCCCATTGCAATTTCCAAGATTGTCTCCGAGAGGGTGGCCGTTGGCGATGCGATCGGAGCGCGAAGAGCGTTTCGGGTTGCCAGCCTTGCCTTGATCGTGCTCGGCTTGTTTTTCTTTCTGCTGTTGTATGCGGGGGCGCCGATGGTCGCCGCGTTCATGGGGGACGGGCATTTGACCACGCCGCTTCGGGCGGTCGCCTGGTCGCTGCCGCTCGTGCCCATGGCGGCCATCCTGCGGGGGTATTTCCAGGGACATCAGAATATGATGCCCACAGGCGTTTCTCAGGTAGTCGAGCAGTTGATCCGCGTCATCTTCATTCTGCTCACGGCGTTTTGGGCCATGAGTCAGTACCAGGATGCCTACCTTGCCGGGACGGGTGCGGTATTCGCCGCTTTCCCTGGCGGTGCGGCGGCTGTATTGGTGCTCTTGTGGTACTGGCGCAAGGACAAGCAGGGCAGACAGCTTGTAGCGGAACAAGGGCAGTCTCAAGGAGTCGCTGCTTGGACCAACCGTCAGATTTTGCGCAGTCTCCTGTTTTACGCGCTGCCGATTTGCATGGGGGCGCTGGTATTGCCGCTCATCCCGCTGGTCGACTCGATCACGGTCGTGAACATGCTGCAGTGGAGCGGGATGCCTGAAGATCTGGCCAAGCTGGCGAAAGGGGCGTTTGACCGCGGTCAGCCGCTCATTCAATTCGGAACATTTTTTGCTACATCGCTTTCCCTGGCATTGGTGCCGGCGATCAGCGAAGCGGTGGCGCAGCGCCAACACCAGATGATTGCCAGCCGCTCGGAAGTAGCCATTCGCCTGACCTTTCTGTTAGGTCTTCCAGCGTCGTTCGGTCTTGCTTTGCTGGCAGAGCCGATCAATGTGATGCTGTACGGTGATACCAACGGCACGGAGGCACTCGCCGTGCAGTCGTTCACGATCGTCTTTGCGACGCTCAGCATCTCCAGCGCAGGGATTTTGCAAGGGCTGGGAAGGGTGATGCGGCCTGCACGCAACCTGTTTATCGGTGTGGTGGTCAAGCTCATCCTAAACCTGGTGCTGGTACCGATCTGGGGCATTACCGGAGGAGCGATGTCCACGGTGCTTGCCTATCTGGTAGCGATGGGATTGAACGTACTGGCTGTCAAAAAGTACACCGGTGCTGCAATCGGCATCCGTCAGACCGTACTGAAGCCATTGATCTCGGTATTGATCATGTCTGTGGTGGTCATCGTGGTCGAATGGGGAGCCTCTTCCTTGCTCGGCAGTGCGGCGGTGCCGCAGCGCCTGTTCCACACCGTCGTCGGTTTGTTGGCCGTAGGCTGCGGTGCTTTGGTCTACTTGCTTGCCCTTCTGAGGACAGGGGGACTGACGCGTACCGACATTCAGTTTTTGCCGAAGGGCAAGCGGATTGCTTCCCTGCTCTCCAAGCTGCACCTTTTACCGAAATAACAAGCAAGGCGTATACTTACGATCCAGGAGGCGAAACGATTGGAAACAACCAAGCAGAAGATCACCGTCGTGGGTCTGGGCGCAGGAGACCTCGATCAATTGCCCTACGGAATATATCGGACGCTGAAGCAGGCGGCGCATCTGTACCTGCGCACGCAGGAGCATCCTGTCGTCGGGCAGCTTCGCGCGGAGGGCATTGCCTTTTCGTCATTCGACGATACTTACGAGCGCCATGAATCATTCGAGGAAGTGTACGCGGACATCGCGGATCAGCTGTTTGCCGGGGCGCAGCAGCATGGCTCGATCGTCTACGCCGTACCGGGCCATCCGCTGGTGGCCGAGCGAACCGTACAGCTCTTGCTTCAGCAAGGAGCGAATCGCGGGGTGGAAATCGAGATCGGCGGGGGCCAGAGCTTCATCGACCCGCTGTTTGCGAGGCTGAAAATCGATCCGATCGAAGGGTTTTCCTTGCTGGATGGAACTGCGCTGCGGCCTGATCAAGTTTCGCCGGGGCTGCATACCATTATTGCACAGGTATACGACGCTTTCGTCGCCTCTGACGTCAAACTGACGCTTATGGAAATCCTGCCGGATGATTATCAGGTGACGGTTGCGACGGCAGTGGGGGTAGCCGGACAGGAACGGATCGAGACTGTTCCGCTGTACGAGCTCGATCGGCTTGACCACTTCGGCAACCTGTCTCTGGTCTACGTGCCGCCGACTCGCGACGAACGCGTCTCGTACCGGCAGTTCTCTTATCTGAAGGAGATCGTGGCCATTTTGCGCAGCCCGGACGGTTGTCCGTGGGATCGGGAGCAGACGCATCAAAGCATCCGCAAAAACCTCATCGAGGAAACATACGAGGTGCTGGAGACGATCGACGACGACGATCCGGATGCCATGTGCGAGGAGCTCGGCGACCTGCTGATGCAGATCATGCTGCACTCCCAGATGGCTGCGGAAGACGGCTACTTTACGGTCGACGATGTGGTCGCGGCTTTAAACGAAAAGCTGATTCGCCGCCACCCTCACGTATTTGGGGAAAAGAGCGCGAACGACTCCGAGGAGGCTCTCGCCAACTGGCAGGAGATCAAGGCGCAGGAAAAAGCGGCCAAGGGAATCGATGTCGCGGCAGCGTCGCAGCTGTCGGGAATTCCGCGAGATCTCCCAGCCTTGATGTACGCCTACAAGCTGCAGAAGAAAGCGGCCCAGGTAGGCTTTGACTGGGACGATGTGGCGGACGTCTACGCCAAGGTAGAGGAAGAGTACCGAGAGCTGAGGGAAGCGACAGAAGAAGAGCGCGCCGGGGAGCTGGGCGATCTGTTGTTCGCCGTTGTCAATCTGGCCCGCTTCCTGGGACTCGATCCCGAAGAAGCGCTTGCGCTTACCAACAACAAGTTCAAACAGCGTTTTTCCTATATAGAAGAAAAGCTGCGTGCGGCTGGCCGTTCTTTTGCCGAGACCGATTTGACCGAGATGGACCAATGGTGGGAAGAGGCCAAGCAGCACGGAAAAAGGAGAGGATAATTCATGAGGCTGGACAAGTATTTGAAAGTATCCCGACTGATCAAACGCCGTACGTTGGCAAAAGAGGTGTGCGACAAAGGGCGCGTCGAGATCAACGACCGACTTGCCAAATCCTCGAGCAACGTGAAAATCGGCGACAAGCTGGCGATCCGGTTCGGGCAAAAAATCGTGACGGTCAAAGTGGAAGACATCAAAGAAAATCCGCGCAAGGAAGAAGCCGCTTCCCTTTACACGGTGATCGGGGAAGTGCCGGTGCCGCGGGATGAAAAAGAAGAGGAAGCGTACATCAAAGGCTGAGCATACAATAGAGACTACCCGGACCGGGTAGTCTTTTATCCTTTCGCCTGCAGAAACGGCGAAAATGGCGATGGAACCAGCCCGCTGCCAAGTATTTCGAAGGCATCTGGTATATAATGGATGTACATGAAAGCGAAGGATGTGAAGATATGCAGCGAAATGCCGTGCGTCTCGGGTACTTTTTGGCCATCTCCCTTTTGCTTTCGGCCCTCTTCTACTTTTTCGCGGCGAACTGGCCTGCGCTCGACCGCTGGGGGAAAATTGGCGTCAGCGTCTCCGTACTCGTCCTGTTTTATGCGCTTTCCTATGCAGGGGGACTTGTCCTGAACCGGCACTCGTTTCTCAGCAATTGGCTTTTGGTCGCAGGAGGCCTATCCTTTGGCATCAGCGTGGCATTGCTGGGCCAAATCTACAATTCGCATGCGGATAGCTACATGCTGTTCGTCGTCTGGCTGATCCCTAATCTGCTTTTTGCTGTTGCGACAAGGTACCAGCCTTTTTACGTGATCAGCTACGTCCTTGCGCATTTGGCGGTTTGCTTTTTTCTGGACCCTTCCGTCATCCACGTCACACGGGATGAAGAATGGTGGTACATGGTTTACTGGCTGATCGCCCTGGGCAATCTCGCGCTATTTTGGCTGACGGGGACGGAACGTCTGAAATCCCGTCCAGTCCACTACCTGTCTTTTCTCGTTTTTCAGGTGTCTCTGTTTCTTTCGGCTTTTGCGGATGTGTACGGGGCGCTGCCTGAGTGCCTGTACCTGCTTATCGGTGGCGGGCTGTTTCTGGTCTTTCTGAAATGGATGCCCAATCGCGCCATGCTCGTCTTGACAGCGACGCTGCTCGCGCTGTTTTTGCTCGGGAAGTTTTTCTGGCTCATGTTTGAGTACAACTCGGACTTGTTTTTCCTGGCTGCGCTGCTGGCCGCTGCGGGGATCGTCTGGGGAGCTGTAGCGGGTATGAGATGGCTGAGGCGGCAATCCACCAGAGAGGACAGCAAATGGGTGCGCTTCATTCTGGAAGCATTCACGGTGCTTGTCACGCTTGTCGCGGGTACGATGGGGGCCACTTCCTTGACAGGGCTTTTCTACCTGCTTCTTCCCGGTTCGCTGGCCACTTATGTTTTGTATTTCTTGGCTTTGCTCGGTTTTCTGATTCCTGTCATCATTCGTTCCAAACTGGACACGACTGTTTTTTACACGCTTCTCACGATGGGGTACCTGATCGCGACAGGGTCGTCACTTTTCCTCGGCGGGTATTACTGGGTGATTTTTCTGCTTGCGCTCGCATACGTCTGGGTCGCTTCCGGCAGTACGCCAGTCAGGCTGTTGACACAGTTTGTCTTTTTGCTTGTGCTGTACATAAAGATGGGGGACTGGTCGATCACGGGGGAATGGGCGCTGCTGGTACTGTTCGTATTCCAGCTCGGCATGTACATGGCGCCCAGGCTTCCGGTTGCCTTGCAAAACAGCTCGCTGGTCTATGCTCTCCTGTCACTCCTCGTCCTGGCGGAAACCGTGGACGGGGGGAGCGCGGTACAGGTAGGGGCAAACCTCGGCTATTTTGCCTTCACCACCTATCTGGTGTACCGGACCATGCACAGGAAGGAACGAATCGGATTCGGCATCGCTCTGGGCTTCTGGTTTGCCTTTTTGCTGATGAAATACTACGACTTTTTCTGGAGCTTGCTGCACAAGTCCATCAGCTTGCTTCTGCTCAGCCTCGTATTTTTCGCCGTCAGCTCCTGGCTGGACCGGTCCGCAGCGGCTCAGCGCGAGGTCCAGCCGCTCCCGATCTTCGCAGATAAGCGCAAACGGCTTGCGATCTTCAGTGTGGTTTTGTTGCAGCTCGTGGCGATCGGCTATCAGATCTGGAGCAGCGAAACGATTCTCGCCGAAGGGCGATCCGTCAAACTGAGACTCGAACCGATCGACCCGCGCTCGCTCCTGCAGGGTGATTACGTCCGGCTGGGTTATGCGATTTCGACGCTGGAGGGCGAGCAGTTCCCTGATGCGGACGGAAAGATTCGGGTGGTGTTGCGGCCGGAGTCGGACGGTGTATACGTCTATGGCGGCTACTACGAGCAGAACGGCGTATGGAACAGACCGCACCAGCCCGTGCCGGATGAGATCATTCTGAACGGCCGGACGATCGGTACGGATCGCGTGGAGTACGGGATCGAAAGCTATTTTGTCCCGGAGGGTACCGGGCGCGAGGTTGAGCGCTCGGCGAAATACGCGCTGGTGCGGGTGGGCAAAAAAGGAGACGCAATCGTGGAAGAGCTGTCGAATTAATCGACAGCTCTTTTTGCGTGGGAAAAAGGAAGTCCTGCCTGCTGATTCCGGGGCCGGATCGCGCGATGGACCAGCAGAAGACCGGCGAGTCCCGACAGCAAAAACAGGCTGGCCATCCCCATGGACGGGAGAAGCGCACCCAGGCTGATGCCGACGGCGCCTGTAAGCTTTGCGCCTTGGAGGACAAGCCCGTTTACGGCCATGTACGAGCTGCGTGCGTCGTCCCTGATGATTTGCGCGAGGAAGGACTGACGGGTAGGGATGTGGATGAGCTCTCCTACCGTCGCAAGGAACATGGCGATCGCAATGACGAGAAGAGAGTTGGTGAAGCTGATGAAGGAGTAGCCGATCGTATACATCAGCACGCCCCCGTACATGGCCGCAGCTTCCCGGCCGGAGCGAATCAGCTTGGTTACGAATAGCGAAAGCAGGACCACAAGCAGCGTGTTTTCCAGTTGGATGAAGCTGAACGCCTTGATACCCGTCATTTCAAAGGAGACGAGGTCCCACAGCTGCAAGGTCTGCGTGCCGAATTCTTTGGCCAGGCGAACAGCCACGTAGTTCGAGGTCTGGAATTCCAGCGCGAAAATGAGCAGCCCTCCCAAAGAAAAGAGCAAAAAGCGCCGATCCTGCATGACCTGCTTGTAGCTGCCGACGAGATCATTCAGGACGTTTGTTTTGCGTGGAAGATTCGTGGATGAAGGCTGATACGACTCTTCCATGAAAAACGCCGTCAAGGCAAGTGTGAACAGACTGACGACGGTCAGGGCGAGAATCAATTCAAACCGGTGAGTGGCAAACCAGAGGCCGCCGAGGACCGAGCCGATGGCAATCGACAAATTGGAAGCCCAGTAGTTGATGCTGTACATAAACGTACGGTTTTCCGGGGTGCTCACGTCGATCAGCATGGCGTCGGCGGCAGGGCTGATCAAGCCGTTGCTCGCGTTTTGGAGAAGCATCATCGCGAATGTGAGCCATGCGGAATCGAGTAGTGGCGAATTGGCCAAGGCCATGCACATAAATGCGGCGCATTGCGCGATCTGGCCATACACCATCACTTTCTTTCGTCCCCAGCGGTCCGCGATATAGCCGCCGTAGAAGCCCATCAAGATCTGTGCAGATATATTGGCGAACAGCAGAAATCCCGCTACTGCTGGCCCGAGCTTCTCCGAAAAATAAATGGCCATAAACGGAAAGATCATGGTGCCGACGACCTTGGTCAAAAAGGAAGTGACAATGCGTATCCGGATATTCGGATGCAGATGGAAAAAGTTCATCGACTCTGCCTCCTTTCGTTTTTTTCCATTTTACATGCCAAAAGGAGAAGAAAAAGGGTAAGATTCAGATAGAAATTTCACCTTTTAGGAGGCGGAAGGATGAAAAGCCGGGAGCACTTCATGCAAATGCTGCTCAGCTTGTCTGAATGGGAGCCGGGGGTGGAACAGTCGGCCAGCATCGAGGCGCTGGCGGAAATTCTCTGCTGCACCCCGCGCAATGTCAAACTGATTTTGCGCAAATGGGAAAAGGACGGACTGCTGAGCTGGAAAGCGGGAGTCGGGCGGGGCAACCATTCGACTTTGACGATCTTGTGCGATACCTCCACGTTTTTCTCCTCTTACTTTCAAAAGCTGCTTGCAGACGGGAAAATCGGAGAAGCCGTCGCGCTCATCCAAAACAGGAAGCTTCCGCCAAGGCTCAAGCGATTGCTGCAGGAGATGTGGGACAGCCAGTTCGGATTTGTCGCCGAGAGCGGCGAAAACACGAGTCTGGATGTGCTCAGGATTCCGCGGCAGCGAGACTTTTCCACTCTCGATCCGGCCTTTGTGGCAGTGGCTTCCGAAAGCCATTTTCTGAATCAAATGTGCCACAGGCTGGTCACGTACGACCGGGAGAGGCAACGGTTTCTTCCACAGCTTGCCTATGCCTGGGAGAGCAACGAGCAGAGGACGATCTGGACCTTTTACTTGCGCAAAGGCGTGCGATTCCACCATGGTCGCATGCTAAGCAGCAAGGATGTCGCGTACACGGTACAGAGGCTCATCGATCTGGACTCCCCGTACCGGTGGCAAATGGACGATGTAGAGCGGATCGAACATCCGAGTGAACGGGTCGTCACGTTTCATCTCCGCCAGCCCAATCGCTTTTTTCTCCACTTCATGGGCTCCAACGCCATGTCGATTCTGCCGCACGACGTTCCTTTCGATGAGAGGGCGATCGTCGGGACGGGTCCGTTTCGCATGGCGGAATACACGGATGACCGGCTGGTCCTGGAGGCGTTTGAGGACTATTACGGAGAACGGGCCATGCTGGACCGGGTAGAGCTCTGGATCGTACCGGGACCGTATTCCCGCCAGCGTTTGTATCAACTGCCCGATCGGGGGGATACCCGGCCGGATACGGATGGCCAAGAAGGGGACTTGGTCTTTGAAGAGGTGGGCTGCCATTATCTCGCTTTCAACTTTCGCCGACCAGGAGTTCACCACGAGTACGCTTTTCGGATGGCAATGCGGTTGATCATCGATCGCCATGAGCTAATCAGGCAGCTCGGTGAGCATGGCTACACACCTGCCGGGAGCTTTTTGCCCCAGCAGAGCCGTTCGCTCTCGTTTCCTTCGTCGACGCTGGAGGAAGCGGCCGACTGGCTTCGCCGCAGCTCCTATCGAGGCGAGATGCTGTCCTTGTTCATGGCGAGGGGCACCACGTTTGACGGCATTGCATCGTGGATTCGCGAAAGATGCGAGAGGGTGGGCATCCGGCTGCAGATCGAGTCGTTGACGAAAGCCGACTTCCTGTCTCCCGATTTTGAGCAAAAGGCGGACATGGCGATCATGGGAGAAGTCCTGCAGAATGATATCGAGCTGGGTCTGCTCGAGGTGTACAAAAACAAATGCACGATGGTCCACCGGTTTTTGGACGATGCGAAACGCGAGTGGATCGACGGCAGGCTTTCCGAGGTCCTGCGGATGAAGGGGCGCGAAAAACGCCTGGGCGCCCTGCTGGAGTTGGAGGAGACGCTTGCAGCGGAGCAATGCTGGCTGTTCCTTTACCATGTGAAGCGAGTCGATCGCTATCACCCCGATTTGCAAGGATTCGTAGCGGATTCCTACGGCTGGGTCGACTTTTCCAAGCTGTGGGTCAAGTCGTTCGTTACCAGAATGTAACCCTTTCCTGCCGTTCTTTTCCTATCATAGAGAGAATTGCAGGTTAAAGGAGGCGTTACCGTTGCACAAAAGCACAAAAAAAGGAATATCCGTCTTGCTGGCGACTACAGTGTTGGCGAGTCCATTTGTCGTCGTGCCGAAAGCCGCTTACGCCCTGACTGTGGATGACATTTCGGCTGACGATACGAGCGCTGATGAAGAAACAGAATATACGATTGAATTTGAAATCGACAAAGATTTGAAAGCGGGCGACGAGATTTTCGTCAAGTTTCCATCCGGCTACGCCGTGAAAAAGGTGAAAAAATCGGATGTGGAGCTCGAGGATGACGACGGCGATGAAATAGATATCGACAGCGTCTCGGTCAGCAGCAATGTGGTGACCATCGAATTGGACGAAAAGATCAGCAAGGGAACCGAGCTGACCTTGACGATCGACAAGGTGGTAAACCCGGAAGACAAGGGCAGCTACTCCATCGGGGTAAAGACGTCGAAGGAAACGACCTATAAAAATGAGAAAATCACGATTGGCAAATCATCGAGCAGCAGTAGCAGCAAAAATGACTTCTCCGTCTCGCAGAGCAGCAAGGTCGCTGGAGAGGATATCTCCCTGACGCTTGGAAAGTTCAATCTGTCTTCCAGCACCAAACTGAAAACGGGGAAATACATCTACGTGGACTTCCCTACCAAGGATATGCTGCCGAAGAGCATCAGCAAATCCGATGTCAAGGTGAATGGCTACAAAGCGGATTACGTAACCATTCTCAGCGACAATTCGGTTCGCATCGAGATCCCTAGCGGGGCGAATGGAGACAGCTCGCTCAAGATTGAATTCGACAAGTCAGCTGGCATTACCAACCCGTCTACTGCAGATGACGACTATGTGTACAAAATCGAGTACGACAGCAAGAAATACACGTCCAAGGAAGTGGAGATTACCGGCTTCACCAAAGCGTCCTTCGATGTGGAGCTGTCCGATCGCTCGGCAGGAGCGCGGTCCAGCTATACGTTTGACATTGACCTGTCCTCCAAGGTGACCTCCAATACCGACATCACGGTGGAGTTCCCGAATGCGGACATGGTTCCGCCGGTCATGTCGGGATACAGCATTACGGTAAACGGAGACCAGGCTACGCATGTGAGCGCCAGCGGCGGGAAAGTGTCGTTCCGCACGCCTAGCGGATTCAAAAGCACAGACGAGCTGACCGTCAAATTTGCCCTTGATGCGTATTTGACGAACCCGAAAACAGCCGGCACCTATTCCTTGACGGCCAAAGTCGACGGGAAGACGTACCGTTCGAAAAACTTTGAGATCACAGGGATATCTGCTCCTGTCGCGGTAGACAACACGGCTGCGACGATCGGACTCACTCGCGCTACTGCTTCTACGCCGACAGGAGTGCAGATCGCCATCAAAGCCCTTGGAGCGCCGATCACCCGTACGCAGGGCTTCATCGAGGTCGTCCTGCCAGCAGGCTTCCGCGTGCCCGCTTATATTCCGGCAACCAGCGTGACCGTCAACGGAGTGGCTGCCAACTATGTGGGAGTGCGGGGGCAAAACCTGATCATCGTGCCTTCCCAAGACATTCCGGCCAATACGGCTGTCCAGGTCAATGTGCTGGAGGCAGGCGGCATCGTAAACCCTGCCGCTACAGGCGTATACAGCATCAGCGTCTACACTTCGGAGGAGAAAGGACTGCTGTTCGCAAGGCCGGCGACGATCGTGGCGCTCAATGGCGTCAGCTTCAAGGCCAACGTGGCGTCGTTTACCAAATCGGGCAAGACGACCGCGATGGCTGCGGCGCCGTTCATCGTGAACGGCAATACCCTGATGCCTGCCTCCTTCTTCCGGGATGGACTTGGCATGTCCGTCACATGGACGGCGACTACTGCGAAGGTCGTGAGCGGAAATACGGTCATGCAGTTCAAAGTAGGCTCCAACGTAGCGACAATCAACGGCCAAAACGTGACATTGCCCGTAGCCGTGCAGGCGAAAAACAAGATTCCGGCACTGCCGCTGCGGACGATCACCGATCGGACCGGCTACAATATCATTTTTGTGAACGGCAACTACACGGTTTACAAATAAACGGAAGAGAAGCAAGAACCCCGCTGACAGGCGGGGTTTTTGTTCTAAAAGGACATCCCCTCCCATACGATGGTACAAGAAGGGTAGCAAGGGCAAGGGGGGAGTAAGCATGATGGAGCACACCAAGAGGCCACGCCATGAAGTCGTGATGATCAATCGGCGCAGTTTGGCGATTTCGGGTGTGAAAAACGTCGAAAGCTTTGACAGCGAAGAATTTCTATTGGAGACGGAAGGCGGATTTTTAACCATTCGCGGGCAAAACCTGCATATGAAAAATCTGAGTCTGGAAACCGGAGAAGTGGCGATCGAAGGTCTGGTGCACGAAATGGCCTATCTGGAACAAGGGCAGGCCGGCGATCGGTCGAGAGGATTCTTCGGTAAGCTGTTCAAGTGAGTATCGGGATTCAGCTTCAGACGGTTCTGGCCATGTCGACGTGCGGGGTGCTCATGGGGATCGGATTCGATACGTACCATGTGTTCAAAGGCAAGAGCAAGCTCCCTGGGTGGATGGTGTTTTTATTTGACATCCTCTTTTGGGTAGGCAGTATGGGCGCCGTCTTCTTGATTCTGCTGAAAGTAAACGACGGCATCATTCGGTTTCCGATCTTTTTTGGAATGATTTTTGGAGCTTGGGTGTATTTTGTAGTAGGTAGTAAGAAGTATATCCATTTTTTACATCGCGTGATAAGATTTTGTCAGTGGTTCTATCGCACTGTTTTGCGAATCATTGACATCCTGGTTGTTCGTCCCGTTCTGTTTTTCTACCGAGTGATCCTGATGCTGCTGGCGTTCTTGTATTCCGTTTTGCTTGCAATCTTCGGCTTTTTATGGAAAGTGACGCGTTTTGTCACTTCGCCGTTTGCCAGATGGGGTCAACATTTGGGGAAAAAAATGTTCGGAAAAACAAAAGGAATTTGGACCACTTGGAAGAATTGGATTCATTCAAAGAGAAAGCGGGAGTAAACATCCGAGGTGGCCGAATGATGACAGAAGCAACGTCTTCGAGAACAAACCGAAAAGGGCAAAGGCGAAGAATGCGGCTCTTTTTCTTTTTCATCCTTTGCTTTTTTGTCTGGACTGGCTATACCCTTTATGTGCAAAGCGGGGCATTGGCGCAAAAAAAAGCGGAGCTGGAAGCATTGAAGCAGGAATCGGCCGTTTTGCTGCAGCAGCAAGAAGAGCTCACGTATGAAGCAAGTCGTCTGAACGATCAGGAGTACTTGGCAGAGCTGGCAAGGAAACGGCTTTACTACACCAAACCGGGAGAGAGCATTTACAAGATTCCAGAGTAGGCTGTCTGGCTGATCTTCAAGCATAAGGAGGCTTTCCACGTCCATGGGAGTCGAGATCGGGAGCAAACTCGAAGGAAAAGTGACAGGTATTACGAAATTTGGCGCGTTTGTGGAGCTGCCTGGAAATGTGACCGGTCTCGTGCACATCAGTGAGATCGCAGACACGTACGTCAAAGACATTCACGACTTTTTGAAAATCGGTGATGTGGTAACCGTAAAGGTCTTGAGTATTCGCGAGGGCAAGATCGGCTTGTCCATCAAGAAAGCACAGGAAAAGGAAAGGCCTCCGCGCCATCAGCGGGAGCGCGGGGAAGCCTTTGAAGATAAACTGAACCGTTTCTTGAAAGAAAGTGAAGACCGCCTGTCCTCTCTGAAGAAAAACGGGGACAAGAGAGGCCGTGGTCGGCATCATTAAATCAGAAAGTTTTGATTTTTCTTTCTTTGGACGTTCTGCATTTTGGGTCAAAAAGCAGGAAGGTCATTTCAAAATCATGACGAATAGGTATCGTAAGCCCGTTTCGCAAAGCGCGAATCACCTGTCAGCCGACGTTATCCGCCATAACGTCGGTTTTTTTTGTACATCCATGTCAATGATTTTGTCGGACGATTCTGTGAATATCCGTTGGTATTTTGACAAATTTTACAATACCGCCTCCGTATAATTGAGAAACACATTGAACAAGAACGGGGTGGTGTGACATGATCGCAAACAAAAATGTCTCTGGAACTGGTCAGGTATGGACTCGTCAAGTATCAGAACAAGTAGATACGACGGCTCGCACCTGGGGAGAAAAGATTGCTGATGCAGCCCATCGGTGGAATGTGCTCCCCCTGCTCATGGGTTTCTTGTTGGGGAGAGCTTTGATCCTCGAGGAACTGACCCCATTTGTGATTCCCTATTTCATCGTCATGTACTACGTCCGTCGTGATTGTATCGTCACGACTGGACTTGCCCTGATACTGGGGGCGTTTACCCAAACGGTGCCGCTCGGGCTGCAGACCGTACTCAGCGTCATCCTCGCTCTGGTCGCCTGCAAGATCAGCGACCGCATGCGGCGCAAAGATTTTTCACGAACGCCGCTGCTCGTCATGGTGACCGTATTCATCAGCCATCTGCTCTACCATGTGCTTACCAATCAGGTGAACACGTACGAACTGGTCATGGTGGCAGTCGAAGCGGTGCTGGGCTTTGTCCTGACGCTCATTTTCATCCAGTCCCTCTCGATCGTCCATCTGGCCAAGCCTTACGAGCCGCTGAAAAACGAAGAGATCGTCTCTCTGGTCATTTTGCTCGCTTCCCTGATGACGGGGACAGTCGATTGGATGGTAGAGGGCGTTTCCATGGAGCATGTGCTCTCTCGCTACTTGCTGCTCTTGTTTGCCTTCGTAGGCGGAGGAACGATCGGGGCTGCCGTAGGCGTCGTCACCGGGCTGATCCTCAGCTTGGCCAACGTCAGCGCCCTGCTGCAGATCAACCTCCTGGCATTCTCCGGCCTGCTGGCAGGCTTGCTGAAGGAAGGGGGGAAAGTCGGTGTCTCGGCCGGTCTGCTCATCGGCACCGCGATCCTGGCCATATACGGCGGAGCGGAGGATACCCTTTACCTGTCTATGGTAGAGACGTCCCTTGCAATCGTGCTGTTTGTCCTCACCCCGGCCATGGTGTGGAAAAGGGTGGCCAGATTCATCCCGGGAACGCTTGAAAACATGCAGTCCCACCAGGAATATATGCGCCGCGTGCGAGATGTGACGGCAGGGAAAATCCAGCAGTTTTCCGAGCTGTTTACCCAGCTGTCCCGCAGCTTCGCGCAAACGGCCGATCCGGAGGAAATCGAGGAGCAGGCGGATGCCTTCCTCAGTCGTGTGACGGAGTTTACGTGCCAGAAGTGCTGGAAAAAGGAGCAATGCTGGGAAAAAGATATGCAGTCGACCTACCAGGGTCTTCGCTGGCTGATGGAAAAAGTGCAGGAAAACGGGACGCTCGCGGGAATCACGCCCCCGAAGGATTGGGAGCGGAAATGCGTCAAGACGGAAAAGGTCATGACCGTCATGGAACAGGAGTACGACCGGCAGCAGTCCTTTGACCAATTGAAAAAGCAGGTAAAGGAAAGCCGCAAGCTGGTGGCCGACCAGCTCTCAGGGGTTTCGCGGGTCATGAGCGACTTCGCCCGGGAAATACAGCGGGAAGGAATGGAGCTGAGCTTTCAGGAGAAACAGGTATCGCAGGCGTTGGAGGGGCTCGGCCTGTCCGTTCGCCGCGTCGACATACACAGTCTGGAGGAAGGGAAGGTCGATATCGAGATCAGCCAGCCCACTTGCTATGGCCGGGATGAATGCGCCAAGATCGTCGCGCCGATGCTGACGGAGATCCTGGGGGAAAACATCGTCGTCCGTGAAAGGCACTGCGAACCCCAAAAGGACGGTTCTTGCACGATGTGCCTCGCCTCTGCCAAGACGTTTGAGATCGACATCGGGGTGGCAGGGGCAGCCAAGGACGGGAAGCTTCTCTCCGGTGACAGCTTCCGCACGATGGACCTGGGCAACGGAAAAATGGCGCTGGCGATCAGTGACGGCATGGGCAATGGCGAGCGGGCCTCCCTCGAGAGCCAGTCGGCGCTGGACATGCTCCAGCAGCTGTTGCGCTCCGGCATGGACGAGAAGATCTCCATCAAGACGGTCAACTCGGTATTGGCGCTGCGCTCCACGGACGAGATGTTCGCCACAGTAGATCTGGCCTTAATCGATCTCCAGACGGCCCATACCCGCTTCGTCAAAATCGGCTCCACCCCGAGCTTTGTAAAGCGACAATCCGATGTAATCACCATCACCGCCAATAATCTCCCGGTAGGCATCCTGGACGAGATTGAGGTGGATGTGGTATCCCGCATGCTCAAGCCGGGGGATTTGCTGATCATGATGTCCGACGGCATTTACGAAGCGCCAAGGCACATCGAGAACCGGCAGGCGTGGATGAAGCGGATCATCAGCGAGCTGGAGACGGACGATCCGCAGGAAGTGGCCGATCTGCTTCTGGAAAAAGTGATCCGCCAGCACTCGGGCCAGATCGTCGACGACATGACAGTGCTGGTCGCCCGAATCGACCGCTTCGTTCCGCAATGGTCGGCTATCCAGGTGCACGGGATGCAAAAGCTCGAGCGTCCTCGGATTGTGAGCTGAGAAGTATGTTTTTCCTCCTCCCCGTCGATACTGTTGCTAAAACAGGCTGAATGGGGAGATAATTTGTGAAAGAAGCGACACTTCGGCAAATTTTGGTTGTGACAGACGGGTGCTCCAACACCGGGATGAGTCCGGTAGCGGCAGCTGCTTTAGCGAGAGAACAAGGCATTACGGTGAATGTCATCGGAGTGATTGAGAAAAACGATCTGGGTGAAAAAGGCGAGACGGAAATCCGTGAAATCGCGGAGGCGGGCGGTGGATTATGCGACATCGTCTACCCGCAGCAACTGGCACAGACCGTTCAGATGCTTACCCGCAAGGCGATGACCCGCACCATTCACCAGGTCGTGCAAAACGAATTGAAAGAGATTTTGGGCGATTCCGGTATCGAGGAGCTGGAGCCGCAAAAACGGGTGCAGGTAGCGGGCATGGTGGACGAGCTGGGCGAGAAAAGCAGTCTGAACGTCGTCATGCTGGTCGATACGTCCGGGAGCATGAAGCCAAAGCTGTCGGCGGTCCAGCAGGCGATTCACGACTTCAGCATCAGCCTGCATTCGCGAAGCGGACAGAGCCGGATGGCCGTATGCTCATTTCCTGGGAAACAAAAGTACCTGGATGTCCGCATCCCGTGGACGGAAAAGGTGGAACAGGCCCATCAAATTACCAGCGATCTGGCGATGAGCGGCATGACTCCGACGGGCCCGGCGATTGTCGAGGCGATCGCGCTGTTTGACCACGTAAAGCTCCCGCAAGCTCTCTCCGAGCGTTTTGCCGATCGGGAATCGGACGATCACGAAGACGGAAGCCTGCGCGACCATGTCTTTTAAGCAACCGGGGCCAATCCCTGTCTTGCCCCGGCAGTTCCAGGGGAAATGGAACAAGAAGTCGTATCACGTCCTCAGGGAGCTGGGGCGTGGTGCCAATGGCGCCGTTTATTTGGTCAGCCAGGGCGGTGTCCGGCAGGCGGTCAAGGTCGGGGTGGAAGGCATCGATATTTTAATGGAAGTAAATGTGCTGAAAAGCGTGCAGCAGGGGCGGGATTCCCGAGTGGGACCGCTCCTGTGTGATGTGGACGATCTGGTCATCGACGGCAAGTCCTGCACGTTTTACGCCATGGAATATTTGGAGGGAGAGCAGCTGGACCGTTATATCAGGCAAGCCGGCACGGAGTGGGTCGGCGTGATGATCGTCCAGCTGCTGTCTCGTCTCGACATCTTGCACAGGCACGGCTGGGTGTTCGGAGATTTGAAACCGGAGAATGTCATCGTGACTCAGCCGGACAAGCAGGTGCGCCTGATCGACTTCGGCGGAGTGACGAAGCAGGGCAACGCAGTCCGGCAGTTTACCGAGGAGTACGACCGCGCGTTTTGGCACGCCGGAGACAGGCGGGCCGAGATCACCTACGATCTGTTTTCCGCAGCCGTCATGATGGTGCGTCTGGCGGTCGATCGGCAGACGTGGCAAAGCAGTCTCACAGAACCGCGTCATACGGTATCGCTCTGTGATATAATACGGAAAAGTGACGGCCTGTACCCCTACCGGGTGCCACTTCTGAAAGCGTTTCACGGAAAGTACGCCTCGGCGGGGGAAATGAGAGCGGAAATGCTTCCGATTCTGCGAGAACTCACGCTTTCCGCCCCGAAGAGGCAGAAGCAAGCCCAAAAGCGGACATCCGGGGCAGGGGGAATGGGGATCAGCGGCTTGTTTGTCGCATCGTTGTTGCTCTTGGCTGGCACACTTTATTACGCATGGTTTATGTGAAGCTTTGATAAGGATGTGACGGTTCTTGTCCTCGGATTTGGTGATGGATACTTGCCTGCTGGCAGGAGCGATTATTTTGAAGAACGGCGGGGAGACCTACCGTACGGAAGAAACGATGGCGCGGATCGCACAGGCGGCGGGGATGGACGACGTCAACAGCTCCGCTACGCCGACGAGCATCATTCTTTCGTTTCGCTGCAAGGGCCTGGACCATACGCGGATGGTTCGGACGCCTGTGCGTACGACCAACCTCAACAAAATCACGTTGGTCAACGATGTGTCCCGGCGTTTTGTCGGGGGCAGCATTACGCTGGAGCAGGCGTATCGGACCCTGTGCGAAATCGATCAGAAAAAACCGCTGTACCCCAAGTGGATGCAGCATATGGCGGCCGCTATTGCCAGCGGCTCTTTTTCCATGCTCGCAGGCGGCACATGGTACGATCTCCTTCCGGCCGCTCTGGCGGGCTTGACGGTTACTCTTAGCCTGGAATATTTGGAACAGTTTGTCCGGATGAAATTTTTTACCGAGTTTTCGGCCGCTTTGCTGGGTGGATTGTTCGCCTTGCTGGCCGTGACAGTCTTTCCCGAGCTGCACATCAGCATCATCATCATCGGTGCCATGCTTCCGATGTTTCCGGGGATCGCCATTACCAACTCGCTGCGGGATTTGATGGCGGGAGATTTGGTCGCAGGGGTTTCGCGCGGAGTGGAGGCGATGCTGACGGCAGTATCTGTCGCAGTGGCTACGGCAATTATTCTCTGGTTTACGAGGTGATCTGATGTTGTTGAAAGGCCTTGCGCTCAGCCTGGCGTCGTCCATGGCCTGGTGCATCTTGTTTAACGTTCCGGTCCGCACGATCTTCGCGGGCGGCGTAGCCGGCATGGTCGGGTTTCTCGTCTACTCCCTGCTGCCGCTCCTAAACGCCGAAGTATTGCTGTCGACCTTCGTATCGGCTGCGATCGTCTCCTTGCTCAGCCAGGTGATGTCGATCTACTTGCGCGTACCTTCCACCAACTTCAGCGTTGCCGGGATTATTCCGCTGGTTCCGGGGTCAATGGCATACAAGTCGATGCTCGCCTTTGTGAACGATGATTACGTGGCAGGCATCACCTTGGCCACGAAGACGCTGATGGTGGCGGGAGCGATTGCTTCCGGGCTGATTTTTGGCATATCGGTGGTTACGATCGTGAAAGGAGCTCGTCATGCTGGCAAGCGTGCACAACGAAATTAGGCGGGAGAAGCTCCTTCTTCCGGGAGAAACCATTGTCGTGGGCCTCTCTGGCGGGAATGATTCCACGGCTCTGTTGCATATCTTGGTGGCACTCAATAAAAACTATCACTACGGGTGGAAGCTCCACGCTGTCCATCTGAACCACTGCTTTCGGGGGGAAGAGGCCCGGCAGGACGCCCTGTACGCTCAGGAGCTATGCGAGCAGCTTGAGGTTCCGTTTCATCTGTTTGAGTTTGATGTACCAGCTTATATGGAACAAACGGGGATGGGCGGACAGGAAGCCAGCAGGGAGGTCCGATACGGTTTTTACCGGAAGGTGGCCGAAGAGCAGGGAGCGACCAAACTGGCGTTGGCCCACCACGCAGACGATCAGGTCGAGACGATTTTGTTTCGGTTTGTGCGCGGCACCAGACTCGACGGACTGTCCGGAATGCCGAAGAGAAGATGGCTGGAAGAGGGGCGAATCGAGCTCGTCCGGCCTCTGTTGCCCAACACGCGGCAGGAGCTGGAAGCCTATTGCCGGGAGAATGGACTGTCTCCTCGGGAGGACAGCAGCAACCGCTCCCGCAAATACAAGCGCAATTTGCTGAGGCTCGACGTCATGCCGCTTTTGGCACAGGTAAACGAGCGCTACCGCGAGCACATCCTCGAAGCAGCCGAGGCGATCGGGCAGGATCAGTCGTTTTTGGAGAGGCTGGCCAAAGAGCAACTGCAGAGCGTCATGATTGCGCAAAAACAGGGCGAGATCGTGATTGACAACGACAAGTTTCAAAAGTGTGACGTTGCTTTACAAAGGAGAATGATTACTCTAATATTAGGTTATGTCTCGAAACAAACTGAGTGGTCTTCTCAGCATGTAGAGGCTGTTTTGCACTTGTCAAGTGGTAGCCGTCCTTCTGCGGAACTGCATTTGCCAGAACAGCTCCTCGTGAGCCGGGTGTACGGGCGAATTCATTTTTGTCCAAGAGGGCGAGAAGAACGCATACATATGTATTGTTATGAGCTCCCTGTTCCGGGCACAGCCTGGATTGCAGAGAGCGGGGTTTGGGTACATACGAGTTATCTTGAACGTCCCATGGATTGGGAGCGACTTCCAGAAAACGAAGCGGTTTTTGATGCCGATCGTCTTCCAGGGCCGCTGTACTTGCGCAACCGAAAGCCGGGTGACCGTCTCGCTTTGTTTGGTTCGGGAACGGAAAAGAAGTTGAAGGAATTGCTGATTGACGCAAAAGTTCCACGAGCATGGCGGGATCGTCTGCCGCTGCTTGCAGCGGGAGATGTGGTCATATGGGTCCCGGGTGTGCGCCGTTCCGCCGTTGCGCCGGTAAGTGAACAGACCAGGCGCTTTCTACACGTGCGGGCAGAGTTTGGAGAAGATTGGCGGGAGGTTTTTTCATGAATCAAGACATCGAGAAGATTTTGCTTTCGGAAAGTGAGATCGCGGGTAAAATACAGGAACTGGGCAAGACGCTGGCCGCTGAATATCAGGGGAAAAATCCGTTGGTGATCTGCGTGCTGAAAGGCGCTGTCGTATTTATGGCGGACCTGATTCGCCACATGGACATTCCTTGCGAGATGGACTTCATGGCGGTATCGAGCTATGGAAGCGGCACAGAGTCCTCGGGGATGGTCAAAATTTTGAAGGATCTCGATACCTCCGTGCAAAACCGCCACGTGCTGGTGGTGGAGGACATCATGGACAGCGGACTCACGCTGAGCCGACTGGTCGAGCTCTTGCGCCACCGCGAAGCGGCATCCGTCAAAGTGGTGACTCTCTTGAACAAGCCGGAGCGCCGCAAGGTCGACATTTCCCCGGATTACAGCGGTTTTGACATTCCGGACGAATTCGTAGTGGGCTTCGGACTCGATTACGCCGAGCAATATCGTAACCTTCCGTACATTGGAGTATTGAAGCCTGAGGTCTACAGCAAGTAGGTTTGTTGTGGAGACCCTGCTCAGTATGATAAAATGTGAAAAGTGTCTGTTCGTGAGAGGAGGTAAGGAATGAATCGCTTCTTTCGTAATACCGGGTTCTACCTACTGATTTTTCTTGTCACGGTCGGGATCGTGAATTTCATCCTCTCCGGTACTGATAAGGTTGGGAAACTTACATATCAGGATTTCCGGGTACAGTTGCAAGCCGATAACATCACGGAGATGGCTATTCGCCCTGAGAATGGTACATACAGAATCGATGGTACGTTGGCAAAAGCAATTCCGGGACAGGAAAGCAACAAATTTTACACCAATGTTCCACTGTACGACTCCAATATTATCTCTTTGGTAGAGCAGAAGATCGATGAGCAAAAAGTGAAAAAGGTAGAGGTTCATCCTGCGGAGGGCAACAGCATCTGGCTCACCTTCCTGACCTCGATCATTCCGTTTGTGATCATCTTCATCTTGTTTTTCTTCCTTTTGAACAACGCGCAAGGCGGCGGCAGCCGGGTCATGAACTTTGGCAAAAGCCGTGCCAAGCTGTATAACGAAGAGAAGAAGCGCGTCACATTCGATGACGTAGCAGGAGCTGACGAAGAGAAGGCGGAGCTGGAGGAAGTCGTCGAATTTCTGAAAGACCCGCGCAAGTTCAACGCTGTCGGCGCCCGCATTCCGAAAGGGGTCCTGCTCGTAGGTCCTCCGGGTACCGGTAAAACCTTGCTGGCCCGCGCGGTAGCAGGGGAGGCGGGAGTTCCGTTCTTCAGCATCTCCGGTTCCGATTTCGTGGAGATGTTCGTCGGGGTCGGTGCATCCCGCGTGCGTGACCTGTTTGAAAACGCAAAGAAAAACGCACCTTGCATTATCTTTATCGATGAGATCGACGCCGTGGGTCGTCAGCGTGGAGCTGGACTCGGCGGCGGACACGACGAGCGCGAGCAAACCCTCAACCAGTTGCTCGTAGAAATGGACGGTTTCGGTGGGAACGAAGGCATCATCATGGTGGCTGCGACCAACCGCCCGGACATTCTCGACCCGGCACTCCTGCGTCCGGGACGCTTTGACCGTCAAATTACAGTGGATCGTCCGGACATCAAAGGCCGTGAAGCGGTGCTCAAGGTACATGCCCGCAACAAGCCGCTTGGCGAGGACGTGAAGCTGGACGTGATCGCCCGCGGTACATCGGGCTTCACTGGTGCGGATCTGGAGAATCTGCTGAACGAAGCGGCCCTCCTCACTGCACGCAAAAACAAGAAGCAAATCAACATGGTGGAAGTGGACGAAGCGATCGACCGCGTCATCGCCGGTCCTGCGAAGAAGTCCCGCGTCGTCAGCGAAGACGAGCGGCGCCTGGTCGCATTCCACGAAGCCGGCCATACGATTATCGGATATCATCTGCGCAATGCCGAAATGGTACATAAGGTAACGATCATCCCACGCGGCCAGGCAGGCGGATACACCGTCATGCTGCCAAAAGAAGACCGTTTCTTTGCCACCAAGACGGATTTGCTCGACAAGATCGTCGGGCTTCTGGGCGGACGCGTTGCAGAGGAATTGGTGCTCGGTGACATCAGTACCGGGGCTCACAACGACTTCCAACGCGCGACCGCGATTGCCCGCAGCATGATTACGGAATACGGGATGAGCCGTCTGGGGCCGATGCAGTTTGGCCGCAGCCAAGGCCAAGTATTCCTGGGCCGCGATTATGGCAACGAACGCAACTACTCCGATCAGATCGCATACGAGATCGATCAGGAAATGCAAAACATCATCAACGAGTGCTATGCGCGATGCAAGGAGCTTTTGACCAAGCATCGTGACCAGCTCGATCTGATTGCCAATACCCTCTTGCGTGTCGAGACGCTGGATGCGGACCAAATCAAGCAACTGATCGAAACCGGAAGAATGGACAACGATCCGGATGAGAACAAAGATGTGGTCGTGAACATTCAGCCGAAAAAAGACGATGAAGCAAGCGAAGAACCGAAACAATAAGGAGCGCCTCAGGTGCTCCTTTTGTTCTATCTACATGAAACCCACCGAAGGAGGAATACGATGCTGCTCACACCGCGATTGGCTGCCTTTGACATGGATGGGACGTTGCTGAATGAACATTCGCAGATGGCGGATGCCACCAAGGAAGCATGCAGAATGCTCCGGGAACAGGGCTGCAAGCTGGTAATATCCACGGGGAGGACGTACGGATCGGCGCAGATCCCCATTGACTCCTTTCCGTTCGATGGGTATGTATGCAGCAATGGAGCTACGATCTACGAGGCGGATGGCTCGATGGTTCGCCGGACGACTCTGCCGAAAGAGATGGTGAGCGGTGCGATCCATGCGCTCAGGCAAGAGGCGATCTACTACGAGCTGCACGATACGGCGAGCAACCGGTGGATGGTCAAGGAGGACCGGGAGCGGCTGGAGGCGCTGGTAGAGGAAGACACCTCGGTAGAAGGCATCTCCATGCGGCGCTTTGCGTTTTACAAATTGGCCCGAGTCGTACCGCTTGCAGAGCTGCTTGAAGGGGTAGAGTCCGGGGAGACTGAGGTAGTCAAGCTGTTTATCTGGCACAACAACCCGCAGAGGCTGGATTGGGTCCGGGAACAGCTCGAGCCGTGGTCCCATTGCTCTTCGATTACGACATCGGGCCAGCACAACGTAGAAATCATTCCCCACGGGGTTTCCAAATGGGAGGGACTGCTCTATTTCTGCCACAAATGGGGAATTTCGTCCGAGCAGGTAATGGCCTTCGGCGATGCGGAAAACGACAGGGAAGCGCTGACGGAGGCGGGGTACTCGGTAGCGATGGAGAACGCCTCTCCCGAGATCAAGGAAGTAGCGCGGTTTTTGGCCCCGCACCACAACGAGGATGGCGTTGCCCGCTTCATCCGGGAGCGCGTGTTGGGCAGCAAATAGCGGGAGCCGGCATTTTTGCCACGGGACACACATTGACAAGGACAGGGGAACCGCTTACAATGACCGTAAATTACGACACCTACGTAGGGGGATTTTTTCCATGGACGCTTTAGCGTTAGAAAAAAAAGCCCAGCGCAACGCTGAGTTACGAGAACGACTGATGCAGTTGAAAAAAGAACGCAATGCCATCATTCTGGCACACTTCTATCAACGACCGGAAATTCAGGAAGTGGCCGACTTTATTGGCGATTCGTTCGGGCTCGCTCAAAAAGCGAAGGAAACCGATGCAGATGTGATTTTGTTCTGCGGCGTTCACTTCATGGGAGAAAGTGCAAAAATTCTCAATCCCCAAAAGACGGTCATTATTCCTGACGAACGGGCCGGCTGTCCGATGGCGGATATGGTAAACGTGGACGGCCTTCGCAAACTCAAAGCGCAGCATCCGAATGCCAAGGTCGTGGCGTATATCAATACGTCTGCCGATGTCAAAGCGGAAACGGACATCTGCTGTACATCGTCCAATGCGAAGCGCGTCATTGAATCCGTGGACAGCGACGAGATCATTTGGGTGCCGGACAAAAATCTGGGCCACTATGTGTCCCAGTTTACCGACAAAAAGATGATCATCTGGGAAGGATATTGCAATACGCATGACCAACTGTCTGTCGAAGATATCGTGACACTCAAGCAGCAGCATCCGGAAGCGCTCGTAGTGGTCCATCCGGAGTGCCGTCCGGAAGTGGTAGCGTTGGCTGATTACGTGGGTTCTACCACCGGTATCCTGAAATATTGCCGCGAGTCCTCCCACAAAGAGTTTATTATCGGGACGGAAGACGGCACGCGCTACATGCTGGAAAAAGACAGCCCTGATAAAACTTTTATTTTTGCTTCCAAATACCTGGTTTGCCCGAATATGAAGGTAAACAACCTGAAAAAATGTGTAGAAGCACTGGAAAATATGAAGCCTGAGATTTTTGTGCCAAAAGATGTCGCCGATGCTGCCCGCGCCTCTCTGGAGCGCATGCTGGAAGTAGCTCCAGCGTAATCATTGACGGCAGTATAAAAGGGAGTAGAGCCACGCAGCTTTACTCCCTTTTCCTATGCGGGCTATTCGTGTTTGGTCAAAGGCATGATATCTTTGCGCCGGTAAACGTTCAGAATCAACCCGATCAAGTTTCATGACAGAGTAACGTGCATTCCAATTCCATTCGGAGAAGATCCCTGCCAGCGACACGATGAGGAGGGCGGGGGCGATGGCAAAGATATTGAAATGCCAGCTTCCTAACAGAAATTGTGGCTGCCCGTTAATGGTGGTTCTGGATAGCCTATACAAGAGCAGAAGCAGCGTGAGGAAATACAGCGGCTTACTGTAGCGTTTGAGCTTGCGGTAATCGGAAAAGAGAATGGCGATGAAGGCCACACTGCCAATCAGTACCCCGATCAGGTGCCGTTCAAGAAATCCGCCTTGATCCTGTGTGATGTTCAGCGAATACATAGCAAACAGTCCAAACCCGATCAAAACGGCGGCCAGCCACAATATGCTCCACTCCATGCGTGGCTTGTGCGCCTGGTGAAGCTGCCAGCCGATGGCGACAGGATCTCCCATGGCCGCAATCGCTTTATCAACAGCTTCGTCCTCGCTAAGCCCCATGGTCTGATAGTCGTCTATTTTGTCCGCAATATGACCCTCCAATTCGAGGATAATGGCTCGATGTACTTCTTTATTGCCAACCTGCTTGCAAACGAGCTGTATGTAATGGTCGATCTTTTCCTTCCTTTTCATGCGTGCCCCCCTCCCAACACCTGATCTACTGCGGTTCGGAAAGCGACCCACTCCTGCTTTTTATCCTGGAGATGCTGTTTGCCTTCCCGGGTGATTTCGTAGTATTTCCGCTTTCTTTCCCCTTCGCCAGAGCTCCAATAGGAATGGACCATGCCTTCTGATTCCAGCGTGTGAAGGATCGGATAGAGTGTCCCTTCCTTGAGCGAGAGGATTCCATTTGAGTTTTTTTCCATCGCTTTGGTCATTTCGTAGCCGTACATGGGCTTTTGGTCAAGCAGGGTGAGGATGAGAATAACTGTACTGCCCTTCAGCAATTCTTTATTGATTTTCATGGAAACCTCCTCATACATAGATTTTCGATATATCGAATATCTATGTATAATTCCAATATAGGTCAGCATTTTCTGGCAAGTCCTTATGGCTTGTGCAATCGGAGCAATAGAAAAAGGCTCCCGCGACGAGGAAGCCTTTGGTGAAGTGCTGACAGAGACTTTAGGAAGGCATAGGAGTCGGTGTTGGTTTTCCGTATCCTTCTTTATAGGCATTGTCTATGTAATTGCGAATTTCCGTCGGTGTTTTTCCTGCCTGCTTCAGCTTGGAAGATACGACGGCGATTTCCATGCAGATACCGCATCGAGTGCCGTGGTCGTCCCAGACGATTGATCCATCGGGCAGCTCTTCTTTGATAAAGCAGTTGCCGTTGTGCTGATGACCAGCACTTTCCCCGCAGCCGCAATAGCAAGGGATCGATTTCAGCAGGTCGCGGTTGGCAGCCGCAATTTTGTAGGACTGCACGATGACGGGGTCCTGATTCTCGAGAAAACGGGGCAGAACATCCACGGAAGCGGTCTTCTCCTGCAAATCCCCGTTGGGAGCGTGCTGTGCGTGATTGGCGTGTTCCTGTCCGGCTTGGTCATTGGCGCCACAACCGACGAGCAAGGCTGCGGCCACCATACTGATGGCGAACCATGATTTCCGTTTCATCTGGACAAACCTCCTCCCGGTAATTGTAACGTATAGGAAATTCTAAGCGCAAACCATTTGCAGGACGCAGCGGAAGAAACGAGGAGGGGGGCTACTCCTTTTCTTATCAGAAAAATGAGGAGAAAATATGAAGCGGTGACGAAGGTTGCAAAAATATGCCTATTAAATCGTAATAAATCCTATTTACATTCTAGGCAACTGTCCGTATAATGAAAAACGACGAAAGAGTAAATCGGAATGATTATGAATTATGTAGGAGTTGACATTCGAAGATGAAGAAGAGCCTGTTGGCTGCACTCAGTATTGTTACCGCGATCGGGATCGCGGGCTGTGGCACGAAGGAAACGGCTTCGCCGGCTAGCGGAGATGCCGGAGCAGAAAAACCGCACGTATACACCACCATCTATCCGTTGGAGTACGCTGCGAAACGAATCGGAGGGGATCATGTGGAGGTCACCAACCTCATTCCTCCCGGCGTTGAGCCGCATGACTACGAGCCGACTGCGAAAGATATGGTCGCTCTGTCCAAAGCCGACATTTTCGCTTTCAATGGCAGCGGTTTGGAGCTGTGGGTAGACAAAGCGGTCGAAAGTCTCGACAAGAACAAGACGGCAGTTGTAAATGCAACTGAGGGAATGGATTTGCTGAAAGCAACGGAAGACGAGCACGACCACGAAGCGGAAGCAGCCACTGACGAAAAGCCGGAGGAGCACGACCACGAGCATGAACACGCACACGGTCCAAACGACCCGCATGTGTGGCTAGACCCTGCCATGCTGAAGGAGCAGGCAGCGAAGATCAAGGATGCATTGGTGAAAAAGGACGCATCCCATGCAGCCGACTACGAAAAGAATTTCCAACAGCTCTCCGGCGATCTGGACCAGCTGGACAAAGAATTCAAGGACATGGTCGCCCAAACCAGCAAGAAGGAATTCATGGTGTCGCACAGTGCCTTCGGTTACTTGGCTCATCGCTACGGCCTGGAGCAGGTAGCAATTTCCGGAATCAATCCGGCGGATGAGCCGTCTCCCGCCAAATTGAAAGAATTGGTCGAGCATGTCAAAGAACATCAAATTTCGTACGTTTTGTTCGAGACGCTGGTGTCGCCAAAAGTAGCAGAGGTTATCGCCAAAGAGGCGGGCGTTCAGACAGCTACACTCAATCCTTTGGAGGGCCTGACGGAGGACGATGTCAAAGCGGGCCGCGACTACTTGTCCATCATGCGCGATAATTTGCAGACGCTGCGTGCGGCTTTGAAATAAACGGGAATAATGAAGGTGTCGCTTCCTTTGGGAGCGGCACTTTTCGTAGTGATGCTTGCACCCGCCTACTTGTAGTTATGTTCAAATCGTAGTAGGATGAAGAAAGCCAAATCAGAACAAATCCGATTTAAGGAATGATTGATTTTATGGAACGGATGACACAAGGAGAAGCTGTGGTAAAGCTCACGGATGTATCCTTTCAATACGAAGAAAAAGTGGTTCTCGACCATGTGGCATTCTCTTTGGAACGGGGAGATTTCGTCGGCATCGTAGGGCCAAACGGATCGGGAAAGTCGACGCTCATGAAGCTCATCCTCGGCTTGCTGACGCCGACGAGAGGGACAGTCGAGCTGTTTGGGCAGCCCTTGGGCAAATTTCGCGAGTGGAGCCGGATCGGCTACGTAGCTCAGCAGGTGGCCCACGGTGCGGGCGGTTTTCCGGCAACGGTACGGGAAGTGGTCGCATCCGGCCTGGTCGCGAAAGTCGGCCTGTTTCGCAGGCTGAACGCCCGCCATCACGAGAAAGTCCGCGATGCAGTGGAGCGTGTGGGGCTGATCGAAAAGCTGGATAAACGGATTGGCAGCCTGTCGGGGGGACAGCTGCAGCGCGTCTTCATTGCCAGAGCGTTAGTCGCAGAGCCGGAGCTGCTGATTTTGGACGAACCGACAGTCGGCGTGGACCAGGAGTCGATCGAGCAGTTTTACAGCCTGCTCCGCTCCCTGAAAGAAGAGAATGGGCTTACGATGATGATCGTCAGCCACGATGTGGGAGTCATGACGCAATGGGTAAACAAGGTGGCCTGTGTGCAAAAGAACATCCATTTTCACGGTACCGCCCACGAGTTTGCCCACAATCATGAACAAATCCTGCAGCAAATGTACGGTGATTCGGTAAAGCTGCTGTCTCACCATCATTGAGATGCGAATCCATGGATAAAGAAGGAGTATGAACATGCTGGCTGATTGGTGGCAGTATGACTTTTTGAGGTATACCCTGTTTTCAGGAATCATCATCGGGTTGATTTGCCCCATACTGGGGACCTTTTTGATTGTGCGGCGCTTGTCGATGATGGCGGACGGCCTGTCCCACGTGACGCTTTCCGGGGTCGCGGCAGGCATGCTGGTCTCCAAAAAGGTCGCCTTTTTCTCGGCGGTGAATCCGCTGTTTTTCGGAATGGTGTTCGCCGTTGTCGGTTCGCTGTTCATCGAGCGGCTGCGCAAGGTGTACAAAGCGTATCAGGATTTAGCAATCCCGATCATCCTGTCGAGCGGACTGGGTTTGTTTACGGTCTTGGTCAGCGTGGCGGACGGATTCAATACGGACTTGTATTCCTACCTTTTCGGGAAGATCGTGACGGTTTCCATCGAAGACTTGTACGCGCTCATCGGCGTGGCTGTTGTGGTATTGGGGACTGTGCTCCTGATTTACAAGGAGTTGTTTGCCGTCTCGTTCGACGAAGAATTCGCCCGTGTATCCGGCGTGGCCCGGCGCACCATCAACTTGTGGTTCATGGTGCTGGTGGCTTTGACCATCGCGGCGTCCATGCGGATTGTCGGGGTGCTGTTGATTTCCGCCCTGATCACTCTGCCGGTGGCAGCCAGCCTGCAGATTGCAGGCAGCTTTCGCCAGACGATTTTCTTCTCGATCGTGTTTGCGGAAATATCTGTTTTGGGCGGATTGTACTTTGCCTATCTACTTGATTGGGCATCTGGTGGTACAATTGTGTTGATGGCTGTTTTGATTTTGCTCATGGTACTGGGTGCGAAAAAGCTGCGGGCTCTCATGAGATAGGTCGCCCAGGTGAAGACAAGAGGAAGGAGCGTTTGCCGATGAGAGTAGAAGAAGCGCTGCAAATATTGAAGGATCACGGATTCAAATACACAGGCAAGCGGGAGGAGATGATTCGCATCTGCGCGGAAGAAAAGCGTTACCTTTCCGCGAAGGATATTATGGAGCGAATCAAGGAGCATTATCCGACCCTCAGCTTTGATACGGTTTATCGCAATCTCTCCACTTTTGTAGAATTGGGGATCCTGGAAGAGACCGAGCTGGATGGCGAAGGGAAGTTCCGCCTGGCCTGTTCTGCGGACGGACACCACCATCACCACGTCATTTGCACCGAGTGCGGCAAGACTTCATCGCTGCCGGGCTGTCCCATGAACATCATGTCGGTCGTACCCGACGATTTCCAGGTGACTGGGCACAAGTTTGAAGTCTATGGAACATGCAAGGACTGCGTCGAGCATCAGCATTCCAATTGAATGAGAAGAAAAGCGAGAGCATCCGCGAAGTGGCGGATGCTCTTTTTTTCAGTCAAAAACATCCCGTTTTCCATTCGCCATCGCCCCATTCTTAGCAGATCTGGATAGAGGTTTTCTTATTAGTAGCCCTATAGCGAATTTGCTATAATGGGTTGGAAATCATCGGTTTTTTCTGTAGGGAGAAAAAGCGTTTTTACAACATAAGGAGAGAAGGGAAACGAGGATGATTCCCCGCTATATCGTCGACTTTGATCTGCACGCTTTGCCTCGGATGAAAACGAAGGTGGCGATCGTCGGGGCCGGTATCGCCGGCTTGTACACGGCGCTGCAAGCGAGTGAGTATGCGGACGTCGTGCTCATCAGCAAAAAGGGGTTGGACGACAGCAATACGCGCTGGGCACAGGGAGGAATCGCCGCGGTGACGGCCACGTCCGATTCGCCTGCGCTGCATCGCCAGGACACGCTGATCGCGGGAGCCGGGCTTTGTTCGTACGACGCGGTGGAAGTGCTGGTGAACGAGGGGCCGGACCGTTTGAAAGAACTGATTGCCTACGGTACGGAGTTTGACCGGGACGAGCACGGGCAGTATGCGCTCACGCAGGAAGGCGCCCACAGCAAGCGGCGGATTTTGCATGCGAACGGCGATGCGACCGGAGCGGAAATCGTGCGGGCTTTATCTGCGCGCGTCATGGAGCAGCCGAATATCACCGTGCTGGAGCACCATTTCGCCATCGATGTCGTCACACAGGACGACGAATGTGTGGGAGTGATTGTCCGAAAGCCGGACGGGGAGATCTTCTTCCTGGAAGCAGATGCGACGGTACTTGCGACAGGCGGCGCCGGGCAATTGTACCGGTATACGACCAACCCGGAGATTGCGACCGCAGACGGTATCGGGATCGCGTATCGGGCAGGAGCCCGAATCAAAGATGTGGAGTTCATCCAGTTTCACCCGACCGCTCTCTACTATCCGGGCGCGCCGCGATTTTTGATCTCGGAAGCGGTGCGCGGCGAAGGAGCGGTTTTGCGCAATACAAACGGCGAACGCTTTATGGACAAATATCATCCGCAAAAGGAGCTGGCTCCGCGGGATGTCGTGGTGAGGGCGATCGTTGCGGAGATGGAGAAGGCAAACGTCTCCCACGTTTTTCTGGACATTACGCATGAATCCCCCGATTTGATCCGTCATCGGTTTCCGACCATTTATCAATTTTGCCTGCAGTACGGCTTGGATATGGTGACCGACTGGATTCCGGTAGCGCCGGCTTGCCACTATATCATGGGAGGGGTCGAGACGGATTTGCACGGGGAGACGTCTACCCGAAGGCTGTTCGCTTGCGGGGAGGCCTCTTGTACCGGCGTTCATGGGGCGAATCGGCTCGCCAGCAACTCGTTGTCGGAAGCGGTGGTGTTCGGCCATCGGATCGTCCGGCGGATCAAGGAGCTCCCGCCATTGCCACAGGTCAGGCCGCTTCGTGTGGCATTCGAGCGGAGCGGGCGCCGGGCTTCCCAAACGAAGGAGCAGCGAATCAAACTGCAAAAGCTCATGCTCCGCTACGTGAGCGTGAAGCGGGAGGAAAAAGGGCTGCTCAAGGCGTTGGAAGAGCTGGAGCGAATGGCGCAGCTGTATGAGGACGAGCCGGTGGAACGAGAAGATTTCGAACTTCTCAATTTGGTAAGTGCAGCTGTGTTGACGACCAGGGCTGCGCTGCTTCGCGAAGAGAGCCGTGGCGGGCATTACCGCAACGATTTTCCAGACAAGGACGACTTAATTTGGCGCAAGCACTTGGTGCAGTCCATTCGTGCGGGCGTCCAGGAGGAGAGTGGCAACAACGATGTGGAATAAACGAGAGCTGCAGCGAAAAATAGAGGAATGGCTGCACGAGGACTTGGGCTTTGGAGACGTTACGACGACGAGCACGATTCCGGAAAGCGAGCAGGGAGTTGGAATCCTGTACGCCAAGGAAGCAGGAATCATCGCTGGCTTGTCAGTCGCCGAGCAAGTGTTTGCGACGGTAGATCCCGAGCTGGTCTTCACGGCCAAGGTAGAGGAAGGGGCACGCGTGGAAGTGGGGCAGCAAATCGCCGAGGTGAGCGGCGCGGTACGCTCGATCCTTTCCGGCGAGCGTCTGGCGCTCAATCTGATGCAGCGGCTGTCGGGAATCGCCACCAAAACGAACGAGTACGTCCAGGCAGTGGCGGGAACAAAGGCTCGTGTGGTCGATACACGCAAGACGACCCCAGGCATGCGTTTCCTGGAAAAGTACGCCGTTCGTGTGGGAGGGGGCCACAATCATCGGTTTGCCTTGTACGATGCGGTCATGATCAAGGACAACCACATCAAGGGTGCAGGCGGGATCGCTCAGGCGGTAGCGGCGGCGCGGGCTGCCATTCCCCATACCATGACAATCGAAGTGGAAGCCGAGAACCTGGAACAAGTACGGGAAGCTCTGGATGCAGGGGCCGATATCATCATGCTGGACAACATGTCGAATGAGCAGATGGCCGAGGCTGTGGGTTTGATTGACGGGCGCGCTGTCGTCGAGGCTTCCGGTGGAGTCAATCTGGAGACGATCGGGGCGATTGCAAAGACAGGTGTCGACATCATTTCGGTAGGGGCGCTGACGCATTCGGTGAAGGCTTTTGATATCAGTCTGGATTTGAATACGCGGAAGCGGTAAGGAGCAACCATCATGCTACTGGTAATGGACATCGGCAATTCCAATATCGTCATGGGCCTGTACGCCGGAGACGAGCTGCGCCACCATTGGCGGGTGGCTACGGACCGGAACAAGACCGAGGATGAATACGGTATGCTGGCAACGAATCTGTTTCAAAGTGTGGGTATGCTTCCTTCTCAGGTGAGCGGCGTGATCCTTTCATCGGTCGTTCCGCCTCTGAACTTCACCATTGAGCGGATGTGCGAGAAGTATTTCCGGCAAAAGCCGCTGGTTGTCGGCCCGGGGATCAAAACAGGACTGAATATCAAGTACGAGTACCCGCGGGAAGTAGGATCGGACCGGATCGTAAACGCCGTAGCGGCTATCCATCATTACGGAACTCCTTTGATCGTGGTGGATTTCGGGACGGCTACGACTTTTTGTTATGTGGACGAGCGGGGACAGTATTGGGGCGGAGCCATTGCGCCGGGAATCGGTATTTCTACCGAGGCCTTGGTCAGCCGTGCAGCCAAGCTCCCGCGCATCGAGATAGCCAAGCCGGCGAGTGTCGTCGGCCGCAATACGATCGCCGCCATGCAGTCGGGAATTTATTACGGATTTGTGGGGCAGGTCGAGGGCATCGTCCGTCGCATGATGGCGGAGTACGGAACCGAGCCCAAGGTGGTCGCGACAGGAGGACTGGCCCCTCTGGTCGCGAATGAAACGGAATGTATTCACGTGGTCGATCCTTACTTGACGCTCAAAGGGCTGCGCTTGATTTACGAGCGGAACCAGTAGGATGTGTACCGGGACAAAACAGATAAAAGCCGCAGCTCTTGAGAGTATGCGGCTTTTTTGTACGGGCTAGCGGTGGCGAAACATTATATTGCTTGGACCGGGCTCGCTATCGCCTTAGCACGCTTGCGGATTTTCTTGCAATAGAAGACTTCAGGGTCGCCGGGGTCAAGATTGTCGATCATGCCGCTCTGAACGTAATGCAGCCTCTGGCAAAGCCGCAGCATCCGTTTATTGGAAAGATTGGTGGAGGTGAACAGCTTCTCGGTGGTACAGACGGCTTCCATATGCAGCATGAGATCCTGGCCGATTCCCTTGCTTTGGTGGTGAGGATGAACGATCAGGTACGGGATGTAGCTTTGTTTGAAAAAGCTTTGGTTCATAATGACGAAGCCCACTACGGCTCCATCGTCGAGTGAAGCCACGTAGCAATGTCCCGCTGCTACGGCTTCGCGCAATTCTTGGGCTCTGCCGGTATTCCCCAGCACCATCGCGTCAATTCGGCAGATGGCATTTGCGTCCTGCATGGTCGCCTGACGAATCAAAGTCATATCCCGCAGCATCCTTTCTAAATAGGATCGTACCCCCTTATCCATTGGCTCACCTTCGGGAATAACTCAGGAGGCGGGGGCCTTGTTACCTTATTTTCCGCTCGTGATCAAGGGCTTCCTGCCGTTTTCTCGAATGCCTCCGAACCGCACAGTCACTTGCTTCACGTGATTATCAGTGTCGTCGTTATGCAAGAGCTGTTGTTGAAGTTTTCCACGGCCGTTGTTTGCTTCAGGGAAAGCATGCCATTTTATTGTCTTCCTAAAACGAAGATCCCTCCTATCTGCTGGGAAACCGTGCAGTTTTCCTCATTAGTCCATATGCGAAGCGAAGGGAAAATAAGCCTGAAAGTTGGCTGGAGTCAAGGAGATGTCGATTATTTTCGATTCTCTCGGGTTATCATAAACGCAGGCCGGATCGGTCGTGAAAAGTAAAAAGCAAGAAAAAGCAAAGTTTACCGTTGACATAGGGGAATTCAGGAGATACAATGGCTATTGTGTCTGACAGCGATGTGTTATCTGATTGAACTTTTTTAGTAAGATCAAAAAAGTGGTTGCAAAAAACAAGAAGATCTGATAACATAGTAATTCCGTGAGGGTAACAACACGGATCGCTTCGATCCTTTATCATACATGGATGGATGTCCGAGCGGCCGAAGGAGCACGATTGGAAATCGTGTAGGCGGTGTTGAACCGTCTCGTGGGTTCAAATCCCACTCCATCCGCCATAACACCTTACATATGGCCCGTTGGTGAAGCGGTTTAACACAGCAGCCTTTCACGCTGTCATACAGGGGTTCGAATCCCCTACGGGTCACCATAAAATACCCAGCGAAGTGAA
>NZ_CP134050.1:167500-210000 GCF_031583145.1 Brevibacillus brevis
CAGGTCTCTGCGAAGCCGCAAGGCGAAGTATAGGGGCTGACGCCTGCCCGGTGCTGGAAGGTTAAGGGGATGAGTTAGCGCAAGCGAAGCTTTGAACCGAAGCCCCAGTAAACGGCGGCCGTAACTATAACGGTCCTAAGGTAGCGAAATTCCTTGTCGGGTAAGTTCCGACCCGCACGAAAGGCGTAACGACTTGGGCGCTGTCTCGGCAAGAGACCCGGTGAAATCATAATACCTGTGAAGATGCAGGTTACCCGCGACAAGACGGAAAGACCCCATGGAGCTTTACTGTAGCCTGGTATTGGAACTTTGTGCATCATGTACAGGATAGGTGGGAAGCTGAGAAGCAGGGGCGCCAGCCTCTGTGGAGCTGTCGGTGGGATACCACCCTTGATGTACGGAGTTTCTAACTCGTCGCCCTCATCGGGCGAGAGGACCATGCCAGGTGGGCAGTTTGACTGGGGCGGTCGCCTCCCAAAAGGTAACGGAGGCGCCCAAAGGTTCCCTCAGAATGGTCGGAAATCATTCGTAGAGTGTAAAGGCAGAAGGGAGCTTGACTGCGAGACCTACAAGTCGAGCAGGGACGAAAGTCGGGCTTAGTGATCCGGTGGTTCCGCATGGAAGGGCCATCGCTCAACGGATAAAAGCTACCCTGGGGATAACAGGCTTATCTCCCCCAAGAGTCCACATCGACGGGGAGGTTTGGCACCTCGATGTCGGCTCATCGCATCCTGGGGCTGAAGTAGGTCCCAAGGGTTGGGCTGTTCGCCCATTAAAGCGGTACGCGAGCTGGGTTCAGAACGTCGTGAGACAGTTCGGTCCCTATCTGTCGCGGGCGCAGGAAGTTTGAGGAGAGCTGTCCTTAGTACGAGAGGACCGGGATGGACGCACCGCTGGTGCACCAGTTGTCACGCCAGTGGCACAGCTGGGTAGCTATGTGCGGACGGGATAAGCGCTGAAAGCATCTAAGCGTGAAGCCCCCTCCAAGATGAGACTTCCCACAGCGTTAAGCTGGTAAGACCCCTCATAGACGATGAGGTTGATAGGTTCGGTGTGGAAGCGCGGCAACGCGTGGAGCTGACGAATACTAATCGGTCGAGGGCTTATCCACACAATCTTGGCAATCATGCAGATCCAGTTTTGAAGGTGCGAACGTCTATAGGAAAAAGAAGAACCGTGCAGAAATGACTGCACGGTTTTTTTGTTTTCTTTTTTTGTCCCTGATGGTCCGTTTAAGCTAGCCCTAGCGTGTAGGAAAGGAGGGAGAGGATCATGTCTGTACATCCACTGCGGCTGTTGGCCTTACTGCTTCTGGCGTCGTGTATAGGAATGGGAACTTATCTGATGGTAAAGCCACACACCGTTACGTATGTACAATTGCGGCTGGGAGTCGACAAGGAAAGCGGTCAGCTGCTGGAAGCACAAGATATGGAGCCATTGATTGTAAATACAGGCAGCCCCTTTCAGAGGTCAGAGGTCCCCATACCTGGCTTGGTGTTGTGGAAAGAAGCCCCTGAACTGCTAGGCAGACCGTTCGCTCGTCAAGTAAAAGGCGGACGTCCGCTTCTGGAGAGTGACTTGGAGCGATCCGGCCAGGAACAGGGCAGGCCCGAGCTGTCTCCATCCATGACCGGGATGAGCATTCCCGTCGACAATGTGGCAGGTGTATCCCCCCATTTGTCGACGGGAGAGCGAGTTCATGTGTATGCCTCATTTGAAGATGATGCGGGAGCTCATTCCGGGCTGCTCCTTCAAAACATGCCAATCATTGGCGTTCAGCGCGAGATGGAAGGGGAACTGCCCAAATTGATGGCGGTGACCCTCTCCCTTACGAAAAACGAAGCCGTACTCCTAACACACGCACTCCATTACGGCAAAATCCGATTAGGACGTGCAACAGCAATGGATGAACAAAAGCCGGGCATAGGGGATTCAACATTCGCAGCAGAACTCATGAAGACGAAAAAACGCTGGGGGATTCGGGAGGAGGAGCAAGAGTGAAAAAAAGTCTGCTCATAGTAGACGAAGATATGGACGCCGCACATCTTTTGCGGCAGCAACTGTCCAGCAGCCAATGGCTGGAAGTCTGCGGACATGCGGCTAGCGTAGAAGAAGCTTGGAAAATGCTGCAGGCATGCAAACCGGCTATGGTACTTTTAGGGGGCCTTGCGGAGACGGAGCGAGGGGTGCTCTGCCAGCAGTTTCGACTGGCGTTTCCCCATTTGTCCTTCATTGCCGCATGTGTACCGCAAGAGCTCATGTGGGAGCCCTTTTTCCGCAATCTTGGGATCTGGGTAGTGACCAAACCGGTTCAGCCAAGCCAAATAGAGGCCTTGGCGATGATGCCATCAGCCGTATCAGAATCGGGAATTAACAGAGGTCCGCAATACGGAGAGTTTCATAAGTCTCCCATGCAATCTGAGGTCGTTCCACAGCAGCTACAGCATACGATTGCAGAGACGCAGTTCTATCCTGCCCGTCCTGTCACTGCAGGGCTGCCGTCCAAACGGCTGATTACCGTATACGGGCCCAAGGGAGGAGTAGGAAAAACATTTCTGTCCCGGGAGCTCGCCATTTTCTTTTCCATGCAGAAAAAAGAGGGTCGCCCGCTTCGAGTGCTAGCCGTAGATTTTAATCTGGATCTCGGCACGTTCGCAACTACCCTGAATCTCCCCCGAACCCCGAATATCTATACATGGGTGCAGGATATGGACGACCAGCTCCAAGCCATGGCACAGCGTCAAGGAAGGGATCCGCAGACGATGCGGAACGATGAATGGCAAGAGCTTGCGGCTGTCATGCCGTTGACTTCACACGACATTTCCAAATACATGGTACGACACGATGAAACGGGTCTTGATGTGCTTACCTCCCCGCGTGACATTCGGCACAGCTTTGAAATCAAGGATTATCACCTCTATCTCATCCTCGAGACGCTAAAACAGAGCTACTATGACGTCATTCTCATCGACACTGCTCCCGATACGACCGACGCAACAATTCAGGCGCTGTTTTTTGCCGAGCAAGTGGTCATGGTAGGAAATCCGGTTGTAGACTCCATTGAAAACATCCAGAGGCTCTTGAAATTGCTACGGGAGGCCGAATATCCGGAAGAACGGATTCAGGTCTGCATGAACCGCCTGCAGCGTAAAGAAATGTTTACGCTTGAAGAGATTCGGGCGTATTTTCAACTGCATCCCAGCAAGAGGATTTTCTCCATACCAGACGATGCAGAAGTAAAAAAGTCGATCAACAGCGGTAACCCCGTCATGCTTCAGCCGGGACGAGCTGCCGCCAAGGATGCGATTGAAACGTTGGGCAAAGCGCTGCTTCCCATCGAGCCGGGAAAAGCGGAACCTGCTGTCCGGCCGAAAACGAAGGAACGGCCATCGCTGTTTCGTTGGCTATGGGGCTAAGGAGGAGAGGCTGATATGTTCGACAAGAAACATTTGCTGGGCATCCAAAATCAGGGGCGCAGCCTACCGCAGGATTTGCGTACAGTAGGCAAAGAGACGACCCGGTCTCCACAGACTTTGAATGAAAGAATGCAGGCCACGGCTTCGCACCCATCCGGCGAAAGCCGAATTTCCTCTGAAGCCGAGACTTCCATTCGCACGCAAATTGTAGAGAAATACGGTAAACGTCTATGGGACGAGAAACAGTCTCCGCCCTTTTTGGCGGAATTGACGGCAGACATCAAGATGCTGATGGAATCCCAGACACCGCTGTCTACCGTTCACATGGATACCGAAGCAAAACGATTGCTGCATTCGCTGATCGGCTGGGGCCCACTCGACCAGTTGCTGGAGGATCCCGATATTACGGAAATCATGTTTCATCGGTACAACTATCTGGTCGTAGAAAGAAAGAGCACGGGCCGTTTGGAAATCCCTGATTTCCCCGTTTTCAGGGAGGAAGAAGAGATGCTGCGGCTGGTGGAGCAGATCGCGGCAACCATGGGACGAGAGTTTAACGAAACAAAGGCAGAATTGCACACCCAGCTGCCAGACGGTTCACGCGTTGCGGCCACACACCGGTCGATTTCTCCAGACGGACATATGCTCACGATCCGAAAACACCGCGACCTGCTCAGTGAAGCCGATTATTTGCGGTACGGATCCATTTGCGAGCCGATGCTCCTGTTTTTAAAACGGGCTGTAGGGTTGTCCCGTGCCTCGGGAATCGTGAGCGGCGGAACGGGGTCGGGGAAAACACACATGCTCAATCTTATTTCTCAATATGTTCCCGCTTCTCTAAGCATTATTACGATCGAAGACGTGCTGGAAATGAAGCTGCAGCATCCGTATGTGCGCCGTTTCTTGGCGAAGCCGCCGAATTACGAAGGGAAAGGCGGATTTTCCATCAAAGATTGCGTGCGGTTATCCTTGCGCAAGCGTCCGGACGTCATCATGGTCGGGGAGACGCGAGGGGGCGAAATCGTGGATATGCTGTGGGCCATGAACACGGATCATCCCGGAAGCTGGAGTACCGCTCACGCCAATTCCCCACGCGCTTTGGTCGACTCGACGCTTCCGATCCTGTTCGGAAAAGCCGATGAAGTGTACAGCACGGAAGAACGCAACCTGATGATTGGCTCCGCCCTCGATCTGATCGTTCAGGTCAAGCGTTTTGAGGAGGACGGGAGCCGGAAAGTCGTGGCGATTACGGAGGTGGTCGGTACAGGACAGTCTCACGAGGAATGGATCAAACGAGCATGCAACGTGAAGCAAGTGGTGCCTGACCGGGTTTATTTGCAGGACATATACGTGTATGAACCAACAGGCGTCCGGGATGGAAAAGTGACCGGTCAGTTCAGATGGACTGGGTATCGACCCGAGAGATTGATCAAGCGCTGGGTGGAAAAAGGGTTGCCTCGGGAAGAATTGGACCGGGTCTTTTTTACAGACCCGATTTTGCGATAGGGGGAGTAGCATGGGAGATTTGAGCATACCTCTTGCGGTTGGAATCGGGATAGGTCTTTTCCTGCTGCTGGCTCCCCCAAACTGGTTTAGATCCCGTACACAGGCTGGGAAGCACGCTATCGTCGGCCAACTGCAGCGCGACAGAAAAACGATCTGGAACAGGCTCGAGGACAGACTGATTCAATCCCGTTCAGACTGGGGAGTCAATCGTTATGTCACTTCCTCCTTTCTTTTCGGTCTGGTTTCGTTCGGTATCAGCATACAAATTTTGCAGTCGTGGTGGCTGGCTACTCCCGCTCTGTTTGCGGGTGTTCTTTTTACGGAGCGGCTCGTGGCCATCTTGGGGGCAAGACGCAAGGAGCAATTTGAGAACGGAAACGTCAAGGCCATTCGGCTGATGGCCAGTTCTTTGCGCACCTCGCCTTCCTACCTGCAGGCGTTTGAGCACGTAGCCGCCAGTCCTTTCTTGGATCCGCTCGTAACGGAAGAGTACCGGCGAATCGTCGAGCTATTGCGCGCTCAAATCCCTTTTGAACGTGTCATGGGTTCGTTCTATGAAAGGACAGGATCGGCAGACGTGAAGTACATGGCAACGATTGTCCACATTCAGCGGGAGATGGGGGGCGATATGGCAAAAACGCTGGATTTGGCTGCCACCGCCATCTTGCGGCGCAAACAGTCCCTGCGCAGGCAAAAGGCCGCCATGGCCCAAATTGTCGCCCAGGTGAACGTACTCAGTGTCATGCCGTTCGTATTCGTAACTGCATTGTATATGAACAACCCGCATCACTTTGATTCCTTGACTGCTACGCTGGGAGGACGGCTCATGATTCTGGCGTCTTTGGCATGTATTTTGCTCGGGGGAGAGGCTATTCGCCATGTAGCTCAAAAAAGAGTTCACAGAGGAGGCTAGAAACATGTCAATGGTATGTGCGTTGATTGGTTTCTCCTTGTTCTTATACGGTTTGCCTTCGTGCCTGAGCCGGGAGGGCGGAATGATCTTTTCTCTTTTCGGCAGGATTGACCGAGAGCAGCAACTGCAATTGAACGATGCCTTTTTTCAGCGGCAAAAGCAAACCAGATGGACAGTGGTCCAGATCTTGGAAAAGCACGATGCTCTCTTGGGGAAATGGTGCGAATGGATGGGAATTGACCGGAAAAAGACGGAAGAGACGCTTAAGCGGCTTGGCTATCGTGTAAGCTTGCCTGAACTGGTGATTGTTCGGGCTATCTGCATGGTGTTTGTCGCATCTGCCCTGTTGTACCTCATGACCAGCTTGTACGGGGGACAATCGCTTCGATTGGCAAACGGTTTTCCGCTGGCCATTGCCCTGATTCTGTATCTGCTGCCGACCAGGCTTCTTGATTGGGCGGATAAGCGGGTCAAAGCGGAGATCCGGGAGCAGGTTCCTGTTTTCTTCAGTATTGTTCAGGCTTTGGTGGAGGCGGGGATGCCAGTTCAAACGGCGGTAAAAGAGACGGCGCGGCGATTCGACGCGAAGCTTGGCCACGAGCTGGCGAGATTGGAAGTGGAGGCAAAGCGCCTGGGCAATTGGAGAAAGGCCATGGAAGAGCTGGCGTTTCGATGGGAGGTAGACGCGCTGTCTACCATCGCTTTGGAGATGAATGAAGCCATCAGCAAAGGGGTCAG
Source organism: Brevibacillus brevis (assembly GCF_031583145.1). Classification (NCBI taxonomy): domain Bacteria; kingdom Bacillati; phylum Bacillota; class Bacilli; order Caryophanales; family Paenibacillaceae; genus Brevibacillus; species Brevibacillus brevis. The sequence continues at coordinate 174,074 of NZ_CP134050.1, forward strand.
CATATCCGGCATGTTGGCCGTGCAGGTCGAAGAGCAAATGAGGCAGCTGGAGGATGAAGCCGCTGCACGAATGAACCGGTTGAATATCAGGCTGCTTCCGTTTGTGATCATTCTCATGGGCGTTCCGCTGTTGTTTTTGGTCATGGGGCCGGCACTGATCGGGATTGGCGATCGATTGTAAATAGTTTTGCATGGGCTTCTGTCTTTTGACAGAGTGTAAGTAGAATCCCATGAAAAAAGGAGTGAGTACCAATGTCCTTCGTCACCGATTATGCAAGACGGTTTTGGAGCGAGGAGGATGGCGTCACGATTGTCGAGATGGTGATTATCGTAGCGGTGATTCTTATCTTGATCATTCCGACGCTCGCCTCCCTGGGAGAAGCGGAAGACGCCAAGTTGAAAGAACTCCAGGAAAAAATCAGCAAATGACGGACATTGTCCTGTATGGGCTGTTGACGGTTGCCGCTTGCTTTGATTGGCATCTCCGCAAGATCCCCAATGCTTTGACCTTCCCAGTAATGATTACCGGGCTGTGCCATCAATGGCAAGCAGGAACGCCATGGACTGCCATCGAGGGAGTCGCTGGGGCATTCCTATTGACCCTTCTGCCTGTCGCTTGCAAAGGGATGGGGATGGGGGATCAGAAGCTGTTGATGGCGTTTGGCGCATGGAGCAGTTGGGACGACGTGTACTCCCTGTTCTGGCATTCTGTCTTGCTCTGCTTGCTTGCGGCGGCTTTGCTCCCCCGTACCTGGAAGCGTCTATGGGCCAACCTGAGGAAAGTAGCGATCGGATGGAGGGCGCATCGGCAATTGTGGTTTCCTGGCAGCGGACAAGCCGCTTTTGTATTTCCGTATGCGGTTTTTCTACTGGGGGCATTTTTCGTCCAGCAGCTTCGGGTGTGGGAAGTGCTCCTTGGATGAAGCGCTATCCGATCGTTCGCATGGTACTTGCTTCCGAACGAGGGAGCCAGACCCTTGAGTTTATCTTGGTATTCCCGCTAGTTTGGATACTGTTTTTGTTCTCCTTTGACCAATTCAGCATTCTGTACAACAAGCAAAAGACACTGGCGGCTGCTTACGAGGCTGGGCGGATCGCCGCCGTTCAGCCCAATTTCGGACTCGCTTCGTATCATGCCAGGGAGCGAGGAGAAGCAGAGCTAAGAGAGGGCTTGGGAATTGCTGATCAAGAGGTTCGTCTGCACTTGAAAGGCGGAGGCTGGAGAAAGGGCAATCACATTGTGGCTGAAGCCTCTATGAGCTTTTACTTGCTGGCGACAGGGGAGAAGGTAAAACTGACAGAGAGCTACTACATGATGATTGAAAATGCGGAGGATAAATGATGAATCGCTGTTCCCCCACTCACAGGTCAAAGCTGGCGGATGAGAAGGGAGCTGTCATGCTGACCATGATCTTCTTCCTTTTTTGCTTGGGAAGTCTTGTCTCCTTGCTGCTGTTTCAGGAGCAGGCAGATTACTTGAAGATGAAGGTACAGCATACCGCTGATCTCATCTCGAAAGGGGCCCGTGCCGCAGGCAAATGGGAGTACGTCGACACAGAGGGCGAGAGGCGGACACGGCTGTTTGCCACGACTGGCGAAGCGATTGGATCCGAGGCCGAAATCATTCGCGGAGCCAGGGAAGAAGCGGAAATTTTATGGGGCAACAACCGATCGTCTTTGGAGAAAGGCTTTGACAGGGCCCGCATCACTCATCAAAAGGGTGAGCAGCCGTATTTGTACAGACAAGGCATTTATCATGTGCGGATCGGGGTGGATAGCAACGTGCCCTACCTATGGGACGATGTTGACATCAGAATGGAGCGTGTTTCCCAGTCAGGAGTGTACGACTAATGGCCCGGATCAATTGGAATATGCTGTTATTTTTGTCCTAAACCACCGTGGTAATTTAGAAGTATATTCCAAAGGTGGGGATAGGAGTGAGGGAACAATGCCTTCAAAAATAGTGGATCGGTACAAGCGCATACTGAGCGGAGAACAAAAGCGTTTTTCCCCGTATGAATTTGAAGATGCGCAATACCGAAAGCAAAAAATCCAATTGGTTCTTCGATATGCGATTGAGAATGTAAAAAGGTGGACTCCCGAACAAGCGCGTCGAGAGCTGAGCATTCGGGATGTGAAAGAGCTGAAGCTGCATCTGGTTCGTGAATACATCGAGCCTCCGATCGAAGCCAAGCCGGACGATGTCTACTACATGGTGGAATTCGCCTATCCGTATCTTCCTCGCAGATCCGAACAAGAAAGGGTGCTTTGGGTCTATCAGGAGGTGTTGTCGGGCATACGCCGCCATTTCCCTCCCCTGTATTTTCAAAGCATAAAAGGAGAGGAACGCGCAAAAATTTGTGTGGATTACATGTGCAGCCAATTGATGAAGCTGCCTGACATAAGCGATCTTCCCAGAATATTCAGCAAAACGGAAAGGGCGTACAGTCTACTAAAAAAGTACAAGTTGAAGATTCTCGTGGATACGCTGTATTTCTCGCCGTTTGACATGGTGACAGAAATGTACCCGCACCTGAGCGCCCCTGCTTTGTGGGAAGACGTATAAAAAATATTTGCGTGAGCCTGCTGTCTTTTTTTACGGTAATAGTAGTTTCATTGGCTTATAAGCACATGAAACGGCCGTACTCTACAGGTGAGAGAAGGAGGCGTTGCGAATGGCAACAGTAGAGGCTCACCAGCACAGCTCTGTTACAGTGGAGCAGCTTCTGGGGCGAAAAGTACGCTATCAGAAGCACAAGCCCGGCAGACATCTTTCGTTGGAAAGATTGCCGAGGGAAGCCTTCCAGATCGAAACCGTACATCGGTTTGGAAGGAGAGTCATACTCAATGACGGCTTTATCGTGATGGAGGATGCTCCGACCGTCATGGAGCGCGGGGGAAGGATCGCCCTTCTGCTCGCTACGGGAGAAGAGCTGTATCTCATGGCAGAGTAAGCTCCCAGCGTCGCCTTGCACGGTTGCGTGCGAGGCGATTCCTCCAAAAAAGCCGGGTTGAACCCTTCCAAAAAAGATTTGACGAGTGACGAAAGATGTAGCAAAATGTCTATTAAAACATAAAAATGTAAAAATTTGGGGGTATTTTGTCGTGTTGGCAAAGAGCGCAATCGAATTGGTCAACCGCTGCTACGAGGAGACAAACAGTCTGGTATCACTGGAAGAATTGAAGGAATCTTTCATCATCTTCGTTTTTGGAAACTATCAGGATGAGTTTCTAAAAAAGCATGATCTGGAGACGTTTTACGAGCATCTCGATCAGCTGCAATTAACGAACTGCCGGAAAGATTTTGACAAGGCCGTAGAGGAATGGTACGTCATTCAGTACGGCAGTACAGCCAAAGAAGCGAACTACCATGACATTCTGTTTACCCTTGTAAAGGATGCTGTTGTTCAGTATCAGTCCCAAAATCGGAGCGCATTGATTCGTGATGTGACAAAGATGCTGACGGTTCCGGGCGGGTTCATCGCTCGATGGCAAAGCGGCATTCACCGCGACTCTTCCACACCGACATACTTTAAATACCTGATGAAGCTGGGCATTCGTTCCCACGATGACATTGAGACCTTGGTGGATATGTGGCTTGTCGAATATCCGAATGCCTTTGATAAAAAGCAACAGCAGTTATTCGCCAATCCTCCCAGACGAGGGAGACCAAACAATGTAGAGCTGGCCGTGCTCGTCGATCTGGCGTACAAGTTCAAGCCGGAAATGACCTCACAGGAGCGCGAGCGATTGCGGAAAATTTACTATTATCACCGCAAGTCTCTCACCATAAAGGAAATGGTAGAGAAGTTTAAAAACTATATAAGCAGTAAAACAAAAACAGACGATTCCCAGGTAGGATAGACATGTTTCACCAAGTAAGCCGTTTCGTATCCCGGTTTCGGGACCTGGAACAGCAAGAATTTCTCCACACCCCGGAGGAAGAGCGGCAATGGAGAGCCCTGAAAGACAAGCTGATAGCTCCCCATTCGATAGAAGAGCAACCATACTCGTTCGGTCGCAGCTGCGTTGCGGTCGCCAGCCTGTATCCGCAGGCCGGAGCCAGTTTTATTGCTGCCAACGTCGCTTACGCATGGGCCGGAAAAGGGATTCCTGTCACCCTAAGCGAGATGCCCAACGCCATTTCCTACTATTATTTTGCACTAGACTACGAACGCAGGGTTCACCGATTAGCGAATCCATCTACACCCGCACCGTTGCTCCTCATGCAGAACAACCATCTACGCATCCAGATCGACCCCCCGTTGCTGCAAAACGAATCTTCCCACATCGATCAAGCTCATTGGTTACTACGAACATGTAAAGCCACTCCATTCGTCGTCATTGATGTTTCTTCCCGCTGGAGAGAGGAAGGAACAGCGCAACTGTTCGAATTGGCTGACGAAATCTGGATTGTATTTGATGCTGACCTAGCTCGGCTTACCCGCCTGCTGTTAGTGGAGCCTCCCCCCTCGTGGTGGTTCACGGAACGGAAAAAAATCAAATTGATCGCAAACAAATGGAATGACGGACTGTCCCGTTCCCGTGTTATGAAAAAAATTGAGGGGACCTTTTCCCTGTGGGGTCCGGAATCCGGCCCCGTCAAGGTGGAGCATACTCTATCCCTGATCGACAGTGAAAAGGCGGGGGAGGCGCAAGCTAAAGCAAACCTTCTATTGGAACAATTTCCGGAAGAAGAGCATGAATTTCAGTCGCTGATCCACACGTATAAAGGAAGGTTGTTATGAAAAAGCAAACCTTGTTTTTGATCTGCCTGATCTCCTTTTTACTGGCAGGCTCTTCTTTCTACGCAGCGACCAGGTACATCGATGCACTGGCAGCAGAAGAGCTTTTTGCCCCTGTCGTTAAAGTGGCTCAAGGCAAAGAAATATCGCCGTTTGAACCGATTACGCGGGAAGATGTCGTCCTTGTCTCGGAAGAAACAGACGAAATCCTGCCCAATTCGGCGCGTGACCTGGAGAGTGTCATCGGAAAACGAAGCGTGCAGAGCATGTACGAAGGGGAGCAATTACTTTTAAACAAGCTGACGGATACGCAGCTTCTCCCTGAGAAGGGACAAGCCCGATACGAGTTTCCATTGACGTACATTCAGCCTCTGACGGAGCTCCGCAAGGGGGATCACGTAAAGATATGGGTGAAGTACAAACCCCTGACAGAATTGCAGGGCTTGCCGGATCCAGCCCAGTTCACGAAAACAAATGATACAGCGGAACTGCTTTTCGAAAGCCAGTTGGTGAGCGTGCGAGACAGCAACGGGATTGAAATTTACACCTTGAAACCGAGCATGCTGCCTTCACCCGACCATATGGATGCCGTGTTTAACGGTTCGAAGGAAAAGCCCATCTTGAACAGTGAGAAACGCTATCGCGATTATCGGGTTCAGCCCACAGCCATGCCCGCCTTTGTCGGATTCAATCTGACCGATCGGCAGTATGTCATTCTATCGGAAGCGATGTCCTATGGCATGCTTCAGATCGGGCATATCCTGGATGCGAAGGAGGTTGCTTCATGAAAATTATCGTGTGTTACCCCATGAAGTCGTTGGCAAGAACATATATGCCACACGCTGCCGAGGCTTTAGTAGCGGAATCGGAGGAAGAGTTTTTTCGCTACGTCAAACTGTATCAGCCTGATGCCGCTGTCGTTTTTTCCGAAATGTTCTCCGCGCCGGCCTGGGAGTGGCTCCCAGCTGTAAAAGATTCGCTCCCGGAAAAAGCCTCTCTCCTTGTCATTCCTTTATACCGGGATGAGGCTTTGATCGCCAAAGTAACAGAGGAGATGCATCTTCAAGAGGTATATGTCCTGTCCGCCCAGCTCTCACAGGAAGAAATTCGGGATCAGATCAGCCTTGTGCTGGATATGGTGGATGGAACGCAGGTGAGGCAGGAGACAAATACCAACGGGACCGTCTATGCTTTGATGAGCTACGGATCTTCAGGGATCACTACGTTTTGCATCAATTACCCGATTGTGCTTGCGAGGCGGTATCCGGAAAAGAGAATTGCAGTCCTCGACATGAACGAGGCCAAACCCGATTTATCGCGTTTTTTCAAATTGCATAAGCACCAGCTCGCACTTTTCCGCCCAGATTTTTGGGACAAGGAAAAAGCGCGAAAACGCAATTGGCTGGACGTATGCAAACAGAGTACCCACATGCCCAACTTGTATTACGCCCATGCGGCAAACAAATGGAAGAGCTCGGAGCTCACCAATCTGATTTCTTCGTTTCGAGAGCAGTTTGACTATGTGTACATAGACTGGGGGTACTGCTTCCCGGAGACAGAGGCCATGCAGCGCTTGCTGGACGTGGCTGATCGCAATCTTTTGTTTGTGCGGGCGGATCCGTTTAGTGTCGAGAATGCGAGGGAGTGGATTCGGGCCTGGAAAGACAGAGGAGTTTCGTGCGAGGTCCTCCTCAGTCACATGGACAAGGGACAACCGTTCCGAATCGGCGAAGGCATGTCCTTGTACGGCATCGTTCCTCGCATTTCCGAGGGACGACTCATGCAGGCTCAGTTAAGCAACAGCGTGCTGGTGGAGGAATTTTTTCCGCCCAAGCTTTACGTAACAAGTCTCAAGCATCTGGCAGAGTCTGAATATACGGTGAAAAGCGCGGTGCCGGTCTGATGGATACATTGAAACGATCGTGGACGCAATCGGCTTTGTATGGGGTGGAAAGCCTGAAGCAGGCTGCACGGGATTATCTCAACCATTTTGGCAACACCAAAGAAGAGAAGCTGGAGATGCAGAAGATATTGTCTTCCGCTGAGCAAGGCGATCGAGATAGCCATAATCATATTATTTTGCGCCTGCAGCATTACTTTGAGGAAGTTCTCAAGCGACCGGTTACCGAACAAATTTTGCCCCAAGTCAATGGGTACGAAGGGCTTGTATTTGCTACTTACGGATGGGGAATCCTCGATGCCGTGCTTCACTTGTCTCCTTGGGTGGAGGAAGTGCGAATTTCCGCCAACAGAAAGGTAGCCTACATCGAACATGGCGTGAAAAAATCTCTCGAGTACACACCGACATGGCGGGAAGTAGAAAACCTCCAGCAAAAGCTGACAAATGCCGCAGGGCTTTCCTTCAACGAGAAAAAGCCTCGTTTGAGCGGATACCTCGATTCGATCAAAGCGCGGTTGACCATGTTCACATTCCCGTATTCTCGGGTACCCACGATTCTGGTCAGGAGGTTTACGACCCCTGCCTTTTCACTGGACAGCCTGCGTACCCAACCGCAGCCTACCTTTGATGAAAAGGTGCAATGGCTGATGGAGCAGCAAGTATACGGACGGGGAAACGTGCTGGTGATCGGTCCGATGGCGGCAGGGAAGACGACGTTGATGCTGTGCATGCTCAAACTGAAGGACCCGAGGACGGAATACGTGACCATATTTGAGAGCGAGCACGAGATGCGGTTCGGAGATGTTTGGAGCGGCGAAGTAATCGAACTGCAAAACGTAGAGGAAATTGGGATTGAACTCGCCCACTGCTTCAAAGACATGTACCGTTCCACAGCCAACACCATTTTGATTGGAGAAATCCGGGAGCCGATAGAGGCCTATCATTTCATCAACGCGGGCATCAGAGGGACCGACGCGACGATTGGAGCCATGCACGAACGCTTTCCGCACAAGGCGCTGCAAGATTTGACCGACCTTGTGTATCAGTACGGAGGGCGCAGTATTGAACTGACCCAGGAGAGAATCAGCAGGGCAGTCAATTTCGTCAATTCCCTGACGTATCGCAACGATGGGCATCGCTTTATCGACGCGATTCACGTGACGGAATGGAACGAGACCTTCGGCAGGGTGGATTCGATCCCGCTCGTTTACCGACACAGGCAAACAGGCGTATACGAATGGACTGGCAAGCAGATTGCTCCGGATTTGATTGAGTACATGTGTTATGTAGGAAAGGCGGATATGGACGTGTTAAAAGAATTGCGTTTGACGGATATAGGCAGGCAGCTATGAAATACATGCTGGTCGTCCCCATGTGTCTATGTATTTTCAGTGGATTCTTGTTTCTTGGTCAGTACTTGTACAAGGGATGGTCCGCCCCGAAAGTGTTTTTTCCACGCACGGTTGAAGTGTGGCGGGAAAAGTTTTTACAGCATGCTACCCGCAGGAAGCTTTACAACGGCTACGACCGTTGGTGCCAGATTGGAGGAGGCACGCCAGAGGCGCACTTGCTGATCTCCTTGATTGGGGCTGTCGCCGGCTTCGTGTCCGGTCTCTTGATCGGGAATATGATTGTGTCGCTCTCGATGTTCTTGCTGTTCCTGTTGCTTCCATCGCTGTTGCTATACGCCCGTTATACTGTTCGGATCAACAAAAAAATCAGTTCTTTTTGCCGCTTTGTGGAGCTGTTTGCCCGTTATTACAACAGCCGCAAAAACATTATCCTGACGTTTCGGGAAATGATCGACGAGTGCCCAAAGGAGCTGCTGCCCGAACTGCTTCTGGTCAACAACAGTCTGGCAGACGGGGGCGATCCGGTAATGGCAGTCGAGCAATTCGCGCACAGATTGGACCATCCGTGGGCATTTGACTTTGCGACCTATATTGCGAGCGGCCTTGAGGGGGAGACCGAGGACATCCAGATCCCTCTCAATCGGTTGACGAATGAGATGTTTGTCCAACAAGACGAGAAGGAAGAGCGGGACAGTGAGATCTATGCGATTTGGATCAGCCTGCTCGTCGTAATTGCCATCTGCATTTGTTTGATCCCTTACAACCAGGTGTTGCTGAAAGATACGTATCGCCTTTACTTTTACACACCGGATGGACAGGCGATTCTCGCGCTTGCTGTCACGGTTTGGGCGTTGTCCATCTTGCTTGCCTTCATATGGGGAAGGAGGTATCGCTAGTGTCGCTGTTCGTCATGTACACCTATCTCGGATTGGGCTCGCTTTTTGTATTCACCGCATTCTTTGCGATCGGCAAACACTTGGTCACCGCGAAGCGACCCCGGCTTTTTCTTTCAAAAGTATGGTGGGAAAAGTGGGAGCAAGCGTTGCACGCCGATGAAGACGAGAAATGGGAGCAGCTATTGAACCGGGCGGGAAAGCCTTTTGGCTGGGGGAAGGCCGAATGGGTGTTTTTGCAACTGGTTTGCGGCAGTACAGTCTGTTTTCTGATCTTGCTGTGGGCTGTGGTAAGCCGTGTTGAATCTTTTCCCGTCTTCTCCATGTGTATCGTCTCTGCGGGCAGCTTCATGCTGCCGTACATCGGTCTGAAAATGTGGGCAGGGCATCGGGAAGATTTGCTGAGCAAGGACATTGCCCGGTTCATCAATCGATACGTGACCTTGTTGGAAAATCAGGTGCCGATCTACAACGCGATGGTAAAAGCGGCTCGGCCGACCAAAAAGCTGAAGGAGTACGTCCCTACGCTCTCGGAATGGAATAAGGATCCGGAGGAAGCGCTGGAGCAATTCAAGCGAAAGATCGGGGTGGATGATGGGGTCATCCTGGTATCCAGCATGCGAACGGTTGAAAAGCTAACCGGGGGACAGTTAAGCGTGACCATGCAACGAATGGAAAGGGCAGTGGACCATCGGCGGACGTTTCGTCACCGCAAGAACATCAAATCGCTGGGGATCGGGTATAGCGTCATCGTGTATCCGGCCTTTTACATGGGCCTGCTGGTAGCCATGTTCCCTTGGTACAAGCTGCTTTCCGAGATACTGGACAAATATTTGACCTGACAAGGAGCGGTCAGCTATGACAAAGCTGTTGTCCATCATGATGTGCATTGTTTTTACCCTCGGCATCATTGTTTCCAGTCTGTCCGAAATCAACAATTCAGTCGTCCGGGATGGCGGCCTGCGGGATCGGGCTGTCAGCTGGATCGACCAGGCGATTCCTTGAATCTGCTTTCCTCCATTAGATAGGAAGCTTGCCGTTTGAATTCCATAAACCAGAAGGAGTGATTTTCATGTCAAAGATGTTCTTTATTTTCTTGGCTTGCGTGATGGTGCTCGGGATCGGAGTAAGCTCGTATGGCAACGAGCTGAGCCCGGCTGCCAACAGCTCTGCTGAAAGCATCAACAACTCGATCAGTTCGCTCAATTACGACACGCGAAATGAAAACATCAACTTCCGGACGCAAAACGGAACGTCGTACACTTCCAACTGATATGCTGACCCATCACGTTTTTCTCGTCATTTTAATCATGGTGGGGAGCCTGTGCGCTGTTCTGTGGGGTCTCCATCCGGAAGATCAGCTGCGCGAAACGCAAGAGGAAAGGGTGCATAGGGCTGCGACAGTCATCTTTCATTGAAAGAATGCTTGAGAGCGGCAGCGAACTATGGTCAAACTGAAAGTTTTTTTAATCTGCCTTACAGTCCTTATTCTCGTCTTTTCAGCGGTGGGAGCCTTCCATTTGTATGCCATGGAAAGGGCAATGGCGCGAAGCATCTATGCCGATCTGCTCGATGACATGCAGGATATCGGTTACCTGGATCCGGCCTTGGAAGAATACTATTTGCAGGAAATGGCCGACATGGGCTGGGATGTATCCGGTGATGTGTTTGCAGGGAGCTGGCCCCGATCCGAGCATGAGCGGGCTCGAAAAGAACGCCAGGAAACGGTGACGCTCTCTGTAACGATCAGGCCTTCTATCGTTTCAGGGTGGCTGCATCGCTTTGTGGAGGGAGAGATCGCGTTTAGCTTCGCAGGCAGCCGTCCCTCCGAATATTTTGACCCGGGGTGGTAGTCTTTGAATAAATTGATCGCGATTTTGGCTTTGCTCGTTCTGGTACTGCCGCTGACCGTGAATCTCTTGTTGACTGGCCCGGACAACCTCATGTCCGCATGCTCGCAATTTTTCGGCGAGCTGCTGGGCAGTGTGACGAGATTCGGTACGAGCTGATGGGGCAACTGATTGCCGTCATTTTGAACGTCATGGTACTGCTGATCGTTCCGCTTGGCATTTTGCAGGTGCATACGGTTGTTCAAACCAAAAACGAACTGCTGGAGGTCAGTGCTGCAGCCGCCAAATACGTGAGCAATCACGGTGGGAAAGATGGAACGAGCATACAGCAGGAGGTACGTCGGTTGGTTTCCCAGGAGTTGGCGGAAAAGCAATTCTCTTTGTCGGATCGCGATTTGACGGTGAGCATCAGCAGGACCCGTTCCGCCGATCCGGTATTGTGGAGCCACGAAGACGAGTTTGAATTGACTGTGGAGGTTCCTTTTCCCGTCTTTACCGATTTGTTTCCTATGCCAGCAGACAGGATGAAGGTGACGCGGAGAGGGACGATTAACGTCATGGATTATGATCTGTAGTAACCGGAAACCGGGAAGCAAGGTGACGCGAAGAGGAGGCTATCTGTACGGGTATCAATGTCTTGTCCATTTCGATGATGCTCTTCTTTCTCCTGATCGGAATATTTATTGTAGATACGGATGTAACGATGCAGAAAAAAACGGAAGTGAAAGCACTGCTGGAGCTGGCAAACCACCATGCGACCTTTGCCGTCGATCCAATCCTAAAGACAGAGGGCGTCATCGACCTGATGGAGGACGAAGCGATGGAACGCTTCGCTGCCAGGATGAGTGAAAACGGCGGGTATCGTTTGGAGCAGCGAGCCTTTGTGCCGGCAGGGGAAAGCGTCACCACCGATCCGCTTCCTTTCTACCGCTATTACATCGATTTTCGAGCCTGGCGCCAAGACTTGGAGCTGCGCTTGCGGTATAACGGTACGACTTTGCTGCAGGAGCGGGCAAGCCCGGGAGCCATTCGATCCGGAGGCGGCCGGTTGCAGGTGACGGTGGTGACGGAAGAGGGAGAAGAGCTGCGCCTGGCCCCCAAAACCATGGTCGGACCCTCGCATGTCGTAGTAGCGTACGTGGACGAAAGGCCGTTCCTTCCCATTCTCCCGGCCCATTCGTTTCCCGTCGTATCCGTAGAAGAATTGAAACATTAGTCTGAGTTATTTACAAATTATGAATTCCTTTGGTACTATGTAGGAAAGTGCTTAGCCACCTTGCGATTGTGAGGAAGTAGCTCTCCGAACGTCTCGCATGGCCGGTCCTTCAAGCGCGATAAAGGTGAGGTTTTCCAATTGTTTGACAAAGATACCATTTATATCGTAGGCGATGCGCAGTCTTCCTCCAACAACCCGATCACTCAGCAGTTCAGTGCCTTTTTTATCGGTCTGGTCGTGGATACGTCAAACGACAAGATCGTAGAGGCGGCCTGTTCCGCTACGGTCCAACTGACATCAGATTTTGCCCGGTCGATTTTCGTCGGCCATTCCATCTTTGCTTCAGAGGAGATCGGAGAAGAGATTCGCTATCGGTATTTTGGATCTTCCCAAAAAACGTTGATCGCTGCGTTCAAAGACGCACAAAAGAAGTACAAACAGGCTATTGCCGTGAGAAACAGCATGACAGAGTCACGGTAAATAGCACATACGCTGCTTTATTTATTCGTATGCACGGCATACACGTAAGTAAAACCCAGCAAATGCCATCGCTGTGAGCATTTGCTGGGTTTTTTGTTTCAGGGAGCGGGCAGGACAAAGAGACCTTGGACGTTCGCATTCGGGACCGTCCGGGAATACAACGTTCCGCTGCTATACGTCCGGTTCCACCCTGAAGCAGCCTCGGCAGAGGTCTTTTACGCGAACGTCCGCAGGTCAGAGCGTCCTTTGCCCATGCCTTTGGCAACCACTTTACGGCCAGATGCCGCCCCTTGCATTTTTCCCTAGCATTACTGATTAGAAGGAGGAGATTCCTTGCTATCATTTGTCTTTCGCAGATTTATCTCCATGGTCGTCACGCTCTGGCTCATCATTACTCTCACCTTCTTCCTCATGCACGCAGTACCCGGATCTCCTTTTGAAAAGGATGGGAAGGGTCTTAACGAAGCGGTGGCAGCCAACCTGAATGCCTACTACAACCTCGATAAGCCGCTGCTGGTCCAATACGGCCTGTACTTGAAGCAGCTGGTCCAGTTCGATCTCGGGCCGTCGATCGCCAACAGCTCGGATACGGTGAACAAGATGATTGCCCGCGGCTTTCCGGTTTCATTTCAGCTTGGGATTGTAGCGATTCTTTTTGCGGTAGTGACGGGGATCGCGCTGGGAGTGGTCGCTGCATTGCGTCATAACCGGCTCATTGACTACTTTGCGATGGTCGTGGCTGTCATCGGCATATCCGTCCCCAGCTTTGTCGTCGCATCGCTGCTCATCAAGTATTTGGCGGTGGAATGGAAGCTGCTGCCGACGGCAACATGGGGGACATGGGCACACGTCATCATGCCTGCGCTGGCTTTGGCCTTTAGCCCGATTGCGATCATCGCCAGGCTTACGCGCACCAACATGCTGGAAGTACTGACGCAGGATTTCATCGAAACCGCTCGTGCAAAAGGATTGTCGCCCGCTACGATCGTGTTCAAGCACGCGCTTCGCAATGCGATTTTGCCCGTCGTTACCTTGCTCGGGACACTGATTGCCAACGTTTTGACAGGAAGCTTCGTCATTGAAAAGATTTTTGCCATTCCCGGCATGGGCAAATACTTTGTGGCCGGGATCAACAACCGCGATTATTCCGTCATTATGGGAACGACCGTGTTTTACAGTGCGCTGCTCATCTTCATGATCTTCGTCGTCGATGTCTTGTACGGCATCATTGATCCGCGAATCAAGTTCCACGGAAAGGAGAGCCAAGGATGATTGTTTCTGACGAATTGTTTGTCCCGATGCGAAAAGACAGCTCCAGTACGGAAGCGATTGTGCGGCCGCAGCTTACGTTTTGGCAAGGGGCTTGGCTCCGCCTTCGAGGAAACAAGCTCGCACTGGCTGGATTGGTCATCATCATTCTGCTCGTTGGCATGGCGATCGTGGGGCCGATGATTTCCGGCCACGACTACGCCAAGCAGTCCATCATTTCCAAAAATAAAGGCCCGTCCGACATGTACTGGTTCGGGACGGATGAATTTGGCCGTGACGTATTTACCCGGGTGTGGTACGGCGCGAGGATATCGTTGTTCGTCGGATTGATGGCGGCACTCATCGACTTCTTTATCGGTGTCTTGTACGGCGGTATCGCCGGCTACATGGGCGGCAGGGTCGACAATATCATGATGCGCTTTGTCGATATTTTATACGGATTGCCGTACCTCTTGGTCGTTATTTTGCTGATGGTCGTGATGGGACCGGGCTTGATGACCATTATCGTAGCCCTCAGTGCGACGGGGTGGATCGGGATGGCACGGACCATCCGCGGACAAGTGTTGCAAATGAAAAACTCGGAATATGTGCTGGCTGCCAAGACGATGGGAGCGAAGCCGTTTTACATTATTCGCAAGCATCTTTTGCCAAATACCATCGGAATTATCATCGTGTACGTGACATTGTCCGTACCGACGGCCATTTTCTCGGAGGCGTTTCTCAGCTTTCTCGGACTCGGTGTTCAGGCGCCGCAAGCCAGCTGGGGCGTGATGGCCAACGACGGACTGTCGACCATCTTGTCCGGTCATTGGTGGAGACTCTTTTTCCCGGCCTTCTTCATATCCTTGACCATGCTTGCGTTCAACGTGCTCGGCGACGGTTTGCGGGATGCGTTTGATCCGAAGTCTAGGGGGTAAGCATCATGGAAAAACAGGAAACATTGCTGGAGGTAAACGGACTTCGCGTCGTATTCAAGACGCACGGCGGAGAGATCAATGCGGTTAGGGACGTCACCTTTTCGCTGAGGAGAGGGGAGACGCTGGCGATCGTGGGTGAATCCGGATGCGGCAAAAGCGTGACAGCCAAAAGCATTATGAGGCTGGTGCCAGAGCATATCGGAAAGATCGCAAGCGGCAGCATTCTATACAAAGGAAAAGATTTGGCGAAGCTGCCTGAAAAGGAAATGCGGGAGATGCGCGGCTCGGAAATCTCGATGATTTTCCAGGATGCCATGACTTCCTTGAACCCGACGATTTCCATTGGCGAGCAGATCATGGAAGGAATTATTCGGCATCAGAAGGTCAGCAAGGCGGAAGCCAGACGGCAAGCCATCGAAATTCTGCAGCTGGTGGGCATCGCCAACCCGGAGAGCCGGCTGAAGCAATATTTGCATCAATTCAGCGGCGGGATGCGGCAGCGAATCATGATTGCGATTGCACTCGTGTGCAAGCCGTCTATCCTGATCGCCGACGAGCCGACGACCGCGCTCGATGTGACGATCCAGGCGCAAATTATCGACCTGTTTAAAAGCATTCAGCAAAAAACAGGCGTGTCCATCATCATTATCACGCACGATCTGGGCGTCGTGGCCAAGATCGCCGATCGGGTCAACGTCATGTACGCGGGGAAAGTAGTCGAGTCTGGCCTGGTCCGGGACATTTTCTACAATCCGCAGCACCCGTACACGAAAGGTCTGCTTGCTTCCATGCCGCGTCTCGATGCGGACCGCAACATCCCGCTAAGCCCCATTCCGGGGACGCCGCCGGATTTGTTTTCGCCTCCGCCGGGCTGTGCCTTTGCCGCCCGCTGTGATTACGCGCTGGAGGTATGCCGCAATCATCAGCCTGCCGAGACGACTGTACACAGCAGCCACGCCGTCTCCTGTTGGCTGCAGGATCCGCGGGCGAAAAAGCTGCTCGCCTCCATGCAGGTGCCTACAGGGACTTGAAGCCGATCGGTGACACGGCACACTCCGGCTTGAGTCCATGCCGCTCGCTTTGCTCATCGGTGTAAAAGAGGGTGTCGTCCTGCGACGCTATCCTTTTACGACATATAAAAAACGTATAAGGGGGAAGAATCAGTGAAAAAATTATCGACACTCCTGCTGTCTGCGTCGCTCGCTGCTTCCATGCTGATTGCCGGATGTTCATCCGGTCAGCCTGCGGACAACAATGCGGCTCCACCGGCGGCAAACGGAAACCAGTCCGCTCCGACTCCGCAAGACCAGGCAGCCAAGCTGCTGCTCTTGAACAACATCAAGGAGCCTACGTCTTTGGACCCGCCAATCGGGTTTGACGAGCCTTCCTACAACATCCTGAACAACCTGATGGAAGGTCTGACTCGTCTGGATGCCGACCAAAAGCCTCAACCGGCGGCAGCATCGGAATGGCAAGTGTCTCCGGACGGTAAGGTCTACACCTTCAAGCTTCGCGACAACAAGTGGACCAACGGCGATCCGGTTACGGCAAAAGACTTCGAATACGCGTGGAAGCGCATGCTCGATCCGAAAACGGCATCGTCAGCAGCGCCGCTCGCTTACATCATCGAAGGGGCAGAGGCTTACAACAGCGGAAAAGGCTCCGCCGATGACGTCAAAGTAAAAGCGCTGGACGACAAAACGCTGGAAGTGAGACTGGCTCAGCCTGCGTCCTGGACGCTGCTGCTCGTCTCCAACCCTGCATTCTTCCCTGTAAACAAGGCAGTTGATGAGAAAGATCCGAAGTGGGCTGCCGAAGCTTCTACTTTTGTAGGAAACGGTCCGTTCAAACTGACAGAATGGGCGCATGACAGCGAACTGAAAATGATGAAAAACGAGAACTACTGGGATGCGGCAAACGTAACCCTCGCTGGCGCCGTTTGGAAGATGATCGATGACGAGAATACGGAATATCAAATGTTCACCAACGAGGAGCTGCACAGAACGACCACGGTTCCTGCAGACATGGCCGACCAGCTGTTCAAAGAAGGGAAAGTGCTCGTAAAAGACGGAGCGGGAACAGAGCTGTATCGTTTCAACGTGACCAAAGAACCGTTCGACAACAAAAATATCCGCAAAGCATTCAGTATGGCGATCGATCGGCAGACACTCGTTGATCTTGTTCTGATGCGTAAGCAAAAACCGGCGTTTGCATTTGTTTCCTACGGTCTGCCGGATGCCAACGGCGCGGGCCAGTTCCGCGAAGTAGGCGGAGATCTGGTGAAATTCGATCCGGCCGAAGCGAAAAAGCTGCTGGAGCAGGGGATGAAGGAAAAAGGCTACACCACCCTGCCGGAAGTGACGCTGACCTACCGCAGCGGCACCAACTACGAGAAAACTGCGCAAGCGTTGCAAGAAATGTTCAAGCAAAACCTCGGGGTCGATGTCAAGCTGCAAAAGGTCGAAGGAAAAGTGCTGACCGATATGCAAAAGCAATTGCAATTCCAGTTGGCGCGTTCTTCCTGGCTGCCTGACTTCGGTGATGCCATCAACTTCCTGGACATCTTCCAGTCGAAGAGCCCAAGCAACCGCACAGGCTGGAGCAACGCTCAATACGACAAGTTGATCCAAGACGCGTACAAAGAGGCGGACGATGCGAAGCGGCTGCAAATGCTGCACGATGCGGAAAAAATCCTGATGGATGAGGCGCCAATCGCTCCGCTGTACTTCTACAACACGTCCCTGCTGCAAAGCGACAAGGTCAGTGGAATTGAAAGCACATCTCTCAGCTATACAGACCTGAGGAAGGCTGTCGTGAAGTAAAAAGCAATGGCCGGGAGAAGTCATTTCAAGGCAAATGGAATGACTCTCCCCCTTTTTTGCTGATTGTTTTAATGGTGCTATAATTAATTATGACTTAAGCAAACAAAAGAGAGATGACATCAAAGAAATAGCACTAGAGAAGATGGAGGAAAACATGATTATTCAAGCCATCGAAGTAAAAAGAATTTCTGTCCCATTGAAAAAGCCGTTTAAAACTGCATTGCGCACCGTCGAGAGCCTGGAATCGGTTCTGGTCAAGATCACGTGCGACAATGGAATGGTAGGCTGGGGAGAAGCGTCAGCCACAGTCGTCATCACCGGCGACAGCATCGAGAGCATTGAATCCGCCATTTTAAATACGATGAAACCGCAGTTGATCGGGCTGAATCTGAAAGCCTACGAGCATGTGTTCCATGTCTTGCACCAGTCCATGGTCGGCAACACCAGTGCCAAAGCAGCGGTCGACATCGCTCTGTACGATCTGATTTCCCAGCGTGCCGGCATGCCGTTGTACCAGTTTCTCGGCGGGTACAGAAATCAGCTGGAAACGGACTACACCGTGAGCGTCAACTCGCCAAAAGAGATGGGAGAAGACGCAGCCGCCTATTTGAAAGAAGGCTTCAACGTTCTGAAAATTAAGGTAGGGAAAGACAACATCGAGGATGACATCTTGCGCATCCAGGAAATTCGCAAATCCGTGGGCAATCAAGTGAAGATTCGTCTTGATGCCAACCAGGGATGGAATGTCAAAGAAGCGGTTCGTTCGATTCGCAAAATGGAAGATATGGGCCTCGGCATCGAGCTGATCGAGCAGCCGGTGAAAGCTCATGATCTTGAAGGCTTGAAAGTAGTGACCGATTCCGTAGATACGCCGATCATGGCAGACGAGAGCGTGTTTTCCCCGGCACAGGCCTTGCACGTTCTGCGCACCCGGGCAGCTGATCTGATCAATATCAAGCTGATGAAAGCAGGCGGAATTTTCAAAGCGCAGTTGATCAACCAGATGGCGGAAGAACACGGAATTCCATGTATGGTTGGCAGCATGATCGAATCGCGTCTGGCGGTTTCGGCGGCGGCTCACTTTGCAGCCAGCAAGAAAAACATCACGCGGTTCGACTTCGATGCGCCGTTGATGCTTCTGCATGACGGCATTGACGGAGGCGTGACGTATGCAGGCCGCCTTATGACGATGCCGGAAGACCCTGGCCTTGGCATTCACTCCGTAAGCATGTGGGAAGGAGGAAAGGAATCGTGAAAGCTGCACTCGTAAACGTTTCGGTCGCAACTGTATGGACGAAGCCGGAGTCGCCGCGGGACATCGACCGACTGGCGCTGACCGTACCCGTGGATGCACGCGGCTGGCTGTCGTCGCTTACGGTCGAGGAAAAACTCGGCTTCTACGACAACAACGCCATTCAGACGCAAGCTCTCTACGGCACGAAGGTGCTCATCGAGGAAGAGCAGGGAGATTGGTCCAAGGTACTCATTCCGGATCAGGCTTGCCGCAAGAACGAGATCGGGTACCCGGGGTGGATCCCTTCGAATCAGCTCGTGCCCTGGTCCGAAGCGTTTGAGGTACAGGACGGCCAAAAGCTGGCGATGGTGACGGCTGCGATGGCTGACCTCTACACCACCGACAGGGAAAGGGCAATGGAGCTGGCTTATTTGACCAGACTACCGCTGCTCTCGGAAACGGAAGGCGGTGTATTCGTGGCTACGCCGACAGGAGAGGGCTTTTTGCGCTCGGAAGACATCGAGGTGGTCCGGGCAAACGAGCCAGTTGATCTGACGGGCAACCGCGGGGAAGCCATCGTCGAGAACGGCAAGCGATTCCTCGGACTGCACTACCTGTGGGGCGGAATGTCCTCTTACGGCTACGACTGCTC
The DNA here is from genome assembly GCF_031583145.1 of Brevibacillus brevis. NCBI lineage: Bacteria > Bacillati > Bacillota > Bacilli > Caryophanales > Paenibacillaceae > Brevibacillus > Brevibacillus brevis. Next base: position 193,404 of record NZ_CP134050.1, read on the forward strand.
TGGATTTGCCTACAACATGCATCGTTCGGTCGGCATTCAGATTCCTCGTGATGCGTCGGATCAGGCGAATGCCGGACAGTTGGTGGAAAAAGCCGACTTGCTCCCGGGCGATCTGCTGTTCTTCGCCCATGAAGAAGGAAAGGGCAGGGTGCACCACGTCGGCATTTACATCGGCAATCAGGAAATGATTCACTCCCCTGACTCGCGCGGTGCCATTGAAATCGTCAAGCTCGACGATACGTACAGGCTGATTAAGGAGCATTGCGTCTCCAGACGATACTGGTAAACGGATTACGGGGGGAGGAGTGGCCAGATGCAAAAAAAGAAGCTGGTCGAGGTAAAAAACCTAACGAAAGCCTTCACGGTTGGCAAAGGGCTTTCGCTCAAAGCTGCTGACAATGTTTCTTTTGATATTTATGAGGGGGAGACATTCGGTCTGGTAGGCGAGTCTGGCTGCGGGAAATCCACGACGGGCCGCACCATTATCGGCTTGTACCAACCAAGCGGAGGCGAAGTGCTCTTTGACGGCCAAAATGTGCACAAAGCCTCTTCGCACGAACGCAGCAAGCTGACGAAAAACATGCAAATGATCTTTCAGGACCCATACGCTTCCCTGAATCCTCGGATGAATATCGCGGAGATTATTTCCGAAGGCTTGCAGCTCAACGGGCTTTACAAGGGCAAAGCGGAGCGGATGAAGCGCGTCGTCGAGCTGCTGGAGATGGTCGGTCTGAACAAGGAGCACGCCAACCGCTTTCCCCACGAATTCAGCGGCGGACAGCGGCAGCGGATCGGGATCGCAAGGGCGCTCGCAGTCAATCCCCGCTTCGTGATCGCGGATGAGCCGATCTCGGCACTCGATGTCTCCGTGCAGGCGCAGGTGGTCAACTTGATGAAAAATTTGCAGCGAGAGCAAAACCTCACCTACCTGTTTATCGCACACGATCTGGCGATGGTGAAGCATATCAGTGACCGCATCGGAGTCATGTACTTGGGCAATCTGGTGGAAATGACGGACAGCGAAAAGCTGTACGAATCCCCCAAGCATCCGTATACGCAAGCGTTGCTTTCGGCCATACCCGTCCCTGATCCTGACCTGGAAAAAAGCCGGGAGCGCCAAATTATAGAGGGCGATGTGCCGAGTCCGATCAATCCGCCGAGCGGCTGCGTGTTCCGGACGCGCTGCCCTGTCGCCAAAGAGGTATGCGCCCAGAAGAAACCGGATTGGCAGGAGATCGAACCCGGGCATTTTGCTGCCTGCCACCTGTATTCGTAATAGGTTGATTCTTCGCTATCATTCGACAAAAATCGCGCTGACCATCCCTGCTGAAGGGGATGGTTTTGTCTTTTGTAAAGGTATTGTTATCCGCCTTATATATGGAAGCGTTACCAACCAGGAAAAGGGAGAGTGCTGTTAATATTCTGTAAACAAGCAGGAAATGGACGACTTTTGTCGAAATACTGATGCATAAACATCTGGTAACAACATTGGCCTACTTCATCGTGAATTTCCATTCCAGAGAAGTGAGGGTTGCATATGGCTCTGAGTTCATCCTCATTCCAATCGACCCCCCGTCGTTGGCGGGAAGTCGAAACACAGCTGGGAATCACCGTGCCCAAGTCGCTGCGATCTGACACGTCTGCCCTGTTGTTTTTGGAAAGCGTCGCTGCAACACCCATGTTGGACAAAGAAGAAGAGTTGGAGTGCCTGATCCGCTACCAGCAAAATGGCGATTTGGAAGCCAGGGAAACGCTGGTGCGGGCGTATCTGCGCTATGTAGTCAATACGGCTTTGCGCCACTTGAGACGAGGCATGCCATTTCTGGATCTGATTCAAGAAGGAACCATCGGTTTGTTTACGGCTATCGACAAGTTTGATGTGGGACGAGGCGTCCGCCTGTACCATTACTCGCACTGGTGGATCTCCCAGGCCATTACCCGTGCCATCAATGACAAAGGGACTCTGATCCGCATTCCGGTGCATATGCACGAACAAATTCGCCAGTACCAAAAGCAAGTGCTGCACCTGGTGCATGAATTGAACCGTACGCCAGACCGACTGGAAATAGCCGGGCTGCTGGACATCCCGCTGGAAAAGGTCGATGCCATCGAACTTGCGCTAATGATGAAGATGGAGTCCATCGACGATATTCTGGAGGCGGAGGAAGAGCTGGCGGGACACGAGGACGAATGCCTCAGCTACGCCGAAATCATGGATGACGGTGAGTCCTCTCTGGATGACTGGATCGAAAAGGTGGATTTGCGCTCACAGATGCGGGCCGCCCTCGAAAGACTCAGTCCACGCGCCCAGGAGATCATTTCCATGCGGTACGGTCTGTACGACGATCAGGTGTACACGCTGGAAGAAGTGGGCAAGATGTTCGGCTTGACCCGCGAGCGCATCCGGCAGATTGAAGCAACAACGATCGATCGGCTGCGCACCCAAAAGGCCTCCCGCGTCTTGAAAGATTATTTGACTTAAATAGAGGTTTCGACTGCCCCCTCGAGGAACGAGGGGGTTTTTCATGCGTCAGCCAAAGTGTCAGAGGTGGCGGGAGGGAGAGGCGTAGTCTTCTTTTCTTGTGGTAAACTGTATAGATAGGCTTTGATGATTTTGGTTCCCAAAGGAAAAGGAGGATCGCCAGTATGAGCGATTATATGATAAGAGCAACTGGATTTAACGGACACGTGCGTGCATTCGCAGCGCGCACAACGAACATCGTCGAGGAAATGCGCAGTCGTCACGACATGTGGAACACCGCTACGGCTGCCGCCGGACGCACGCTGACAGTCACGTTGATGATGGGGGCGATGTTGAAAGGAGACGAGAGCCTCTATGTCAAAGTAAAAGGGGGAGGACCGATCGGGCAAATTATGGCGGAGGCCAATGCCCACGGGGAAGGTGTGGCGTACGTCACCAATCCGCACGTTCACTTTGAGCTCAACGAGTTGGGCAAGCTGGACGTGAGACGGGCGGTCGGAACGGAAGGCTTTGTCTATGTGACGAAGGATCTCGGTCTCAAAGAACCGTACCAAGGCAGCTCGCCGATCGTATCCGGGGAGATCGGGGAGGACTTTACCTATTATTTCGTGACGTCCGAGCAGACGCCATCCGCAGTAGGAGTGGGTGTCCTGGTCAATCCGGAAGACCGGTCGGTGCTGGCGGCAGGAGGATTTATTCTTCAGCTCATGCCGTTTACGCCTGACGATGTCGTGGCCACGATCGAGGAGAGGCTCAGCGGCCTTCCGCAGGTGTCGCGGATGATCGGAGAGGGATTGACGCCGGAAGAAATTCTGGCCAAGGTGCTGGATGAGCCGAAGTACCTCAGCCGCACGGAAATCAACTTCCACTGCAAATGTTCGTCGGAAAAAGTAAGCCAGGCACTCATCAGCTTGGGGAGAGAAGAGATGCAGAGCATGCTCGAGGAGCAAGGCGAAGCCGAGGTGCACTGTCATTTCTGCAACGAGCGGTACCACTACGACAGGGCCGCGCTGGAAGACCTCATGAAAGACATGTAAGCGCGGTGACCGTTAGGGAGAGGATGGAGCGTGTCCGTCAACGCAAAGGGGTTGTGGGCATTCATCGGAGCATTGGTCGTGCTGCTGCTGGCTGTGACGTGGTCGTGGTACCAGTCTTCAGCCAAGCTGCAGCCGGCCGCGGTTGTCGGAGACAAAACGATCACGGAAGCGGAATATGTGGAGGCACTCAAGCAGAGGTACGGAGAGAAAGTGCTGGAAGACATGATCAATCGGGAAGTGGTTTTTCAGGCGGCCAAGCAGCAGGGCATTTCGGTAGACCCCAAGCAGGTGGAAGAGGAAGTGGCGAAAATTCGCGAAAGCTATGGCAGTGAGAGCGACAGCGAGTTTCAGCAGGCATTGATCCGGCAGGCGGGGATTACGGAAGAGTCGCTGCGCCAAGAAATCAGGTACCAGCTTTTGCTTCAAGCCTTGGCGACCAAGGACATCGTCGTATCGGACGACGAATTGCTCGCGTATTACAACGACCATCCCGAGCGTTACGCCAAGCCCATGCAGGTCCGATTGTGGCAGATCATCGTGGCATCCAGGGAAGAAGCGGACCGGGTCACGGCTGAGCTCAGGCAAGGCGCCGACTTTCAGACGCTCGCCAAAGAACGTTCGATTGATTCGGTGACGGCAGGAAACGGAGGCGATATGGGCTGGGTTTCCCTGAGCGATTCCAGACTGCCGGAAGCCGCCAAGGACGTGGTGGCCGAGCTTGGCACCAAAAAGGTTAGCGATCCTGTCCAACTGGGGGACCAGTATGCCATCTATTCGATTGCCGAACGGAAGGAAGCACAGCAGCAATCGTTTGATCAGGTCAAGGAAGCGATTCGCCGTGAGCTCGCATTCGCGCAGGTGGAATCGATCGATGACGTCTTGAAGCGGCTGCGTCAATCGGTAGGAGTCCGGATTTCTGGGCAAATGCAGCATTGACCAAATAGGCAGCGAATTGATATAATCATACCAATAAAACCTAGCATTTTACTCGGCTATAATAAATAAGGAGGCAGGACCTATGCGCGTCGCGAATTCCATTACCGATTTGATTGGATTTACACCGTTAGTAAAGCTCAATCGCGTTGTCAATGAAGATCATGCAGACATTTATCTCAAGTTGGAATTTTTCAACCCGGGCAGCAGCGTCAAAGACCGGATTGCGTTGTCCATGATCGAAGCGGCAGAGGCAGACGGCAGCCTGAAACCGGGAGATACCATCATTGAACCGACGAGCGGAAACACCGGGATCGGCCTTGCCATGGTGGCTGCAGCAAAAGGGTATCGGGCGGTTGTGGTCATGCCTGACACCATGAGTATCGAGCGCCGCAACTTGCTGCGAGCTTACGGAGCCGAGCTCATCCTGACTCCCGGCAGCGAAGGGATGGGCGGAGCGATCCGCAAAGCCGAAGAACTCGCCAAGGAAAACTCCTCCTATTTCATCCCGCAGCAGTTTAAAAATGCAGCGAATCCAGCTATTCACCGCGAGACAACGGCCCGTGAGCTGTTGGAGCAAGCGAAAGAAATCGGCGGCGTAGACGCGTTCATCTCCGGGGTCGGAACCGGCGGAACGATCACAGGTGTCGGCCAAGTGCTCCGCGAACACTATCCGAACGTAAAAATCGTAGCGGTCGAGCCAGCTGCTTCTCCCGTTCTCTCAGGCGGCAAGCCCGGCCCTCACAAAATCCAGGGGATCGGTGCGGGCTTTGTGCCGGACACATTGGATACCCACATCTATGACGAGATTATCAAGGTAGAAAACGATGACGCATTTGATGCTGCGCGCCGTGTAGCACGCCAAGAGGGCATTCTGGGAGGCATTTCTACGGGAGCGGCTATTCACGCAGCCCTGCAGGTGGCAGCCCAGCTCGGCAAAGGCAAAAAGGTAATCGCAATCGCTCCATCCAACGGCGAGCGCTACCTGTCCACTCCTCTGTATTCATTTGAAGACTAAAAACGACTGTATTTTCCAGAACCACGCATGTCCATTTTGGGCGGCGTGGTCTTTTCTTTTTGTATCAGACAACTATATAATGAACGAAAACTTATCCTAGCAAACCGGAGCGTGAAACGGATTGTTCCCTACGTATGCAGAATGCCGAGCCTATGCAAGTACCTACCCATTTGTTCCTGTTGCAATTCGCAGGCCGTGGCCCACACATGTGGATCCGTGGCACGTACTGAAAAGCCTGCACCCTTCCCTGCAAGAAGCCGCTCTTTTGGAAAGCGGCCGGGCTGGCCGCTACACATTTTTGACGTATCAGCCCGCGGCGGTCCTGCGCAGCCAGCAGGGCGAGACAGTCGTTTCCTATCGGGACGGGCGCACCGCGAGCAAGCGCGGCAATCCGCTGGAGGCTTTGCGCGGGCTGCTGGCAGAGTACCGGAGCCCCGCTATTCCTGAAATGCCGGACTTTTCCGGCGGAGCTGTCGGGTACATGAGCTACGAGATGAACCGCTTTTTTGAGCCGAGCTTGCCGCAGATCGCGACAGATGACTTACAGTTGCCTGACCTGTATGTTATGATAATGCCAGATCTTCTCGCCTTTGATCACGAGACACGCGAAATGATCTTCTTGACCCACCTGGCTTCCGGGCAATTGAACGAAGAGGTGTACGGGCAAGCGGCGGCGTTGCTGGAACAGCGGGCGAATGTGCTGGACGGGCTGACCGCGGCTGCTGACGACATCGATTGGGACGCTTTGCGGAAAAGACCGTTGGCTCACGTATCACCGGCTTCCGTTTCCTTCGGCAAAGACCAGTTCGAGGATGCCGTTCGCCGGGTTCAGGAATACATCGCCCAGGGAGACGTCTTTCAGGTGAATTTGTCGGTTAGGCAAAGCAAGCCGATGAACGTGCAGGCGCCTGACGTCTACGAAGTCCTGCGCAAGCTGAATCCGTCGCCGTACATGGGATACCTGGGCTTCCCCGAGTTTCAGCTGGTCAGCGCTTCACCAGAGCTGCTCGTCAAGGTGAAGGGTGGCGAGGTGCATACTCGGCCGATCGCCGGGACGAGGCCGCGGGGACAAAGCGACGAGCAGGATGAGGCGTTGGCCCGCGAGCTGATCGACAACGAGAAGGAGCGCGCCGAGCACGTGATGCTGGTCGATCTGGAGCGAAACGACTTGGGACGTGTATGCCGATTTGGCAGTGTGGAAGTGAGCGAGTTCATGGTGGTGGAGAAGTATTCCCACGTCATGCATATCGTCTCCCATGTCAAAGGAGAGCTGGCAGCAGACAAGGACGCGTTTGACGCCGTAGCAGCCGCTTTTCCGGGCGGTACGATCACGGGTGCGCCCAAAGTCCGGACGATGGAGATCATCGAAGAGCTGGAGCCCGTCAAACGGGGCGTGTACACCGGCTCGATCGGCTGGTTTGGATTCAACGGAGAAGTCGAAGTCAATATCGCCATACGCACGATGGTGGTCAAGGATGGCATGGCTCACGTCCAGGCGGGAGCGGGAATCGTCATTGATTCCGTGCCGGAAGCAGAGTATGCGGAGTCGCTGAAAAAGGCGGAAGCGTTGTGGAAAGCGCTGGAGATTAGCGAGCAGAGAATGATGAGTCGAGAGGAGACGAGTGTGCGATGATTTTGATGATTGATAATTACGATTCTTTTACCTACAATTTGGTGCAGTATGTGGGGGAGCTGGGCGAAGAGCTGCAGGTCTACCGCAACGACAAGATTACGCTGGAAGAAATCGAGCGGCTGTCCCCTGACTACCTGATGATTTCCCCGGGGCCGTGCACGCCGAACGAGGCGGGTATCAGCATGGAGGCCATTCGCCATTTCGCCGGAAAAATTCCGATCCTGGGCGTATGCCTCGGCCACCAGTCCATCGGGCAGGTGTTCGGGGGCAAGGTGATCCGGGCGGAGCGATTGATGCACGGAAAGACGTCCGAAGTGTTCCATGACGGGAAGACCATCTTTCAGGACATTCCGTCGCCGTTTACCGCTGCGCGCTACCACTCCCTGATCGTGGAGGAGTCTACGATTCCAAGCGAGCTGGAAGTCACAGCGCGGACGGCTGAGGGGGAGATCATGGCGATCCGCCATCGGGAGTATCCCATCGAAGGGGTACAGTTCCATCCGGAGTCGATCATCACCCAGCACGGCAAACAGCTGCTGAAAAACTTCCTCACCTCATATGCGCGCCATACGACAGGTTCACGATAATGAATAAATAATGACGAAGCCGCCTTGTTGCAGGGCGGCTTTTTCATTGGCTGAGCCCCCTCCCGCCTCCCCGGCGTTTATTTCTCCCCCCTCGTTTACAAAACTGTCTGATTTCTTAACAAGCTCTTTATATCGCATTAACAGCCCGTCGACAAAAGGCTCGTACAATGGGAAGAAAGATGACGAAAGGGAGCGATTGGACATGGATGTAAATCGTCGACAATTTTTGACTTATCTCGGAGCGGGAACAGCAGCTTTGGCTTCGATGGCGACAGGAATTCCGGCACTGGCAGCAGGAGCGACTCTCTCTGGAAAAACGGCCGACCACCTGTTTGGGTTGGAAGCGAAAAAACACAATTTCAACCCCAAATTCAAGCCGATTCATCCGACGACCAAAGACGATGTAGTGCTTCCGGATGGGTACAAATACGATGTAATCGCTTCTTATGGAGATAAAATCAATGCCGCTGGCGATACCTTCGGCTTCAACAACGACTTCACCTGTTTCCTGCCGATTGACGGCAAGGCGGATCACGGCCTTCTGTGGGTCAACCACGAGTACTTGGGTGAACTGGAGTACTACGTGACAGGATACGACTACCTGAATGCGGATGCGAAAAACAATACGCGCACAGCCGAGCAAATCCGCAAGTACTTGTACGCTTTGGGCGGCTCCGTCATCGAGGTGAAAAAAGAAAAAGGGAAGTGGAAGCTCGTTTCCGATTCCAAATACGGACGCCGCGTCAGCGGACTCACCAAGCATGTACTGACGGGACCGGCTGCTTCGATCGCCAAAGAAGTGACAGGGACGTTTGCCAACTGCTCCGGCGGTGTGACACTGTGGAAAACCGTCCTCTCCTGCGAGGAAAACTTCCTCGACGTGGTGGGCGATTGCAAGCTGCCTGACGAAAGGCACTACGGCTGGGTCATCGAGGTCGATCCGTTCGATCCGACATCCACACCGAAAAAGCATACCGCTCTGGGACGCTTCTCCCATGAAAACACGGCGATGGTGCTGGCTTCGACTGGCCAACTGGTCGTATACATGGGCGACGATGCCAAAGACCAGTACGTGTACAAATACGTGTCCAAGGCCAAGTTTGATCCGAAAGCGGGCAAAGCCAACTCGAAGCTGCTGGAGGAAGGCACTCTGTACGTAGCAAACTTCGGCAAAGGAAAATGGATCGCGCTGGATTACGCCACAAACGAGGCTCTGCAAAAAGCGACGAACAGCGAAGGCAAGCCGGCCTTCACCTCGCAGGCAGACGTCCTGGTCAACTGCCGCGAAGCTTCCAAGGCCGTCGGGGCAACGCCGATGGACCGTCCGGAAGACCTGGAAGTGCATCCGATTGACGGCTCCGTCTTCATCTCGCTGACCAACAACGACAAGCACGGCAATTTTTACGGCCAAATCGTCCGTCTGTTTGAAAAGGACGACAACCACGCCGGCGGCGAATTCACCTTTGAGATTTTCGCGGCGGGCGGCCCGCAGAGCGGATTTGCGGCACCGGACAACCTGGCGTTTGACAGCGCGGGCAACCTGTGGGTCGTGACCGACATTTCTTCTTCCTCCATGAACAGCGGCATTTACAAAACGTTCGGGAACAACGGAGTATTCTTCATTCCGACTACCGGCAACAGCAAAGGTATGGCTGCTCAGTTCGCATCGGCACCGGTCGGCGCGGAGATGACCGGACCTTGGTTTACTCCGGACGAAACGACCTTGTTCCTGTCCGTACAGCATCCGGGCGAAAACCTCAAAGGGTACGACCAGCCTACCAGCCACTGGCCAAAAGGCGGCAGCTCGGTTGCGCTGCCAAGCGTGATCGCCATCACAGGATTCTAAGAGAAGGAGTGTAGTCCCAGATGCTATCCACCATCGGAATTCCTGGATTGATCTTGATCTTGATCATCGCTCTGGTGATTTTCGGCCCGAGCAAGCTGCCGGAAATCGGCCGCGCATTTGGTCGAACCTTGACCGAGTTCAAATCCGCCGCAAAAGATTTGACGAAAGACGACGACGAGGCCAAGGACAGGGGAGCAAAAAATTCGACACCCGAGCTATCGGCTACAAGTGTCCAGCAAGACGCGCTGAAACGAGTCAACTGAACCGGTTGCAGGAGAAGGCGGTGCGCACCAGTCGCATTGCCTTTTTCCTTTGGGAGCACAGCTTCGCGCATGAGGAGGATGTTGCATGAGTAGAGAGATGCCGTTTCTCGAGCATTTGACTGATTTGCGCCGCCGGCTGCTGATCGTGGCGGCAACGCTCGTGCTGAGCGTGATCATCTGCTTTTTGTTTGTCGATCACATCTACCAGCTGTTGGCGAGTCGCTCCGGGGAAAAGCTGGCGATTCTCGGGCCGGGAGATATTTTGTCGATCTACGTCAAGCTGTCCGCGATAGGGGGCATTGCCCTCACCATTCCGGTGGCCGCTTACCAGGCATGGCGCTTCGTCGTTCCTGCGTTGGAGGAGCGGGAGCGAAAAGTAGCGCTCATGTACATTCCCGCCCTGTTCCTGCTCTTTTTGGCAGGTCTCTCCTTCGCCTATTTCGTGCTGTTCCCGATGATGTACCACTTCGTGCTGGGATTGTCCAACGGGAACTTTGAACTGGTCATTACCGCAAACGATTATTTTACGTTCATGCTCAACCTGTGCCTGCCGTTCGGGTTGCTGTTTGAACTGCCGGTCGTCGTTTTGTTTCTGAGCCATCTGGGAATCCTGAATCCGCACCGACTGGCCAAGATGCGAAAGCCGGCTTACCTGGTCCTGTCCGTAATCTCGATCACCATTACGCCGCCCGACTTTTTGTCGGACATCATGGTGATTGTTCCCTTGATCGTTCTGTACGAAATATCCATCAGCATTTCGCGCTTCATACACCGCAAACGCACTCGGGAAACTGCGCTTTCCGCATAAGTATGGTATGATGCTCTCGACAATGTTTTCGGGAGAGAGCGAGCATGCGGGTGTATGTAAATGGTACCGTCTACTCGGCGGAGGAAGCGGCGATTTCCGTGCTGGACCACGGTTTTTTGTACGGGATCGGCTTGTTTGAAACGATGCGTGTGTACGACCGTCGCCTGTTTCTATGGGATGCCCACTACGCCCGGCTCTGTACCGGGCTTTTGGCGTTGCGGATTTCCCCGGTCTGGACGTCCGAAGAGCTGGCCGATGCGGTGATGCAAACCGTGGAGGCCAACGGACTTAGGGATGCGTATGTGCGGCTGAGTGTAACGGCTGGAGAAGAAGGCGTAGGGCTCGTCGCAAACGGCTATGAACGCCCTTCGCTCATCGTGTTTGCCAAGCCCGTGGCGCCTTTGGCTGATCCGCCCCGGCCGAAACGGCTGCAGACCTTGGAGTTGGCCCGGCAGACGGCGGAGGGGCATCAGCGTTTCAAGTCCCACAACTTTTTGAACAACGCGCTGGCAAAGCAAGAGGTAGGGGATCGCCCCGATGTGGAAGGCCTGTTTTTGACGCATGACGGATACGTGGCGGAAGGGATCGTCAGCAATGTGTTTTGGGTCAAGGATGGCCGATTGTATACTCCTTCGCTGGATACAGGCATCCTGGGCGGCGTCACGAGACAGCATGTACTGGAGCTGGCAGGTCGGATCGGGTTGCCGTCAGAAGAAGGCAAGTTTCGACTTGGAGCGTTGAAAGAGGCGGACGAAGTGTTTGTGACCAACTCCGTGCAGGAGATCGTTCCCGTCGCGGAGATAGACTCTCTTCCAGTCTCTTTGGCCTACGGCGAGCACACGCGGCAACTGCACCGCGCCTACCGTGAGTCTGTATGGCGATAGGTGGGCAAATTATGGTATGCTACTAATCAACATGCTACGACGGATAAGGGAGCAAAGCTCATGAAGTACAATCCATTTCTGATTCATGCGGCAACTCGCGACGAGCTGGCGGCAGAGCTGTCCAGGCGCGGGGTCTTTCCTGCGCAAATCGAGCGTTTGGCCAGGACGGACGGTTATTTGCGGATTCATGTGGAGAATTTGACCGGCCAACAGGCACAGCTGCTGCACCAGAACATGCTGGCCGTCGGAGGGGAAGCAGTCGTTTCCGATCAGCCGGGAAAAGCGGACAGGGCCGTAGTTCTCCTTTTGGCGACCCGATCCCAGCTGGAAGCGATGCTGGGCGGTTTGACAGAGACAGACAATGTCCTGGAGGAGGTAGCTGTGGAAGTTCGGGAGGTACTGGCAGCCCGCGAGCAATCGAGCCTTCGGCGGGAGCTGGTCTGCGGCAAGCACGTCCTGCCTTTGGGAGAACGCACTCTCGTAATGGGCATTTTAAACGTCACCCCGGACTCGTTCTCGGATGGCGGGAAGTTTGTCGATCTCGATCAGGCGCTGCGGCAGGCCCGTGCCATGGTCGAGGCGGGTGCGGATCTCATCGACATCGGAGGCGAATCGACGCGCCCGGGAGCGGTAGCGGTAGATGCAGCCGAAGAGCTGGAGAGGGTGCTGCCCGTCATTCGGGCTTTGTCGCAGGAGCTGCCGGTTCCGCTGTCTATCGATACGTACAAAGCGGAAGTGGCCGAACAGGCCGTGCTGGCCGGAGCCCATATTATCAATGATGTCTGGGGGGCCAAACGTGACCGGCGGATGGCGGAGGTTGCCGCTCGTCACCGTGTGCCGATTATTTTGATGCACAATCGGGAAGACACCGATTACCACGATTTTTTTGCCGATTACGTACGGGATTTGCGCGAATCGGTTGACATTGCTCTCGCTGCAGGGGTAGCACCGGAGAACATTGTCCTTGATCCAGGCATCGGCTTTGTCAAATCGCTGGAGCAAAACCTGGAGACAATGCGCAGACTGGACGACCTGGTTGCCCTCGGGTATCCGGTATTGCTGGCGACCTCGCGAAAGCGCATGATCGGCCACGTGCTGGACCTTCCTGTAGAGGAGCGGGTGGAAGGGACGGCCGCGACGGTCGCCCTCGGAGTGGTCAAAGGCTGCCACATGGTCCGGGTACATGACGTGAAAGAGATGAAGCGGGTCGCCAAGATGATGGACGCCATGCTGAAAGGAGGGATCGCTGTTGGATAAGATATACTTCAACGGCATGTCGTTTTACGGCTACCACGGCGTATTTGGCGCGGAGGCGGAGCTGGGGCAGCGCTTTTATGTCGATCTCGCGCTGACACTGGATCTGTCCAAGGCCGGTTCGACCGATGACCTGCAAGATACGGTAAACTACGCGGAAGTGTTCGCCTGCGTCCAGAAAATCGTGGAGGGCGAGCGCTACAACCTGGTGGAAAAGCTGACGGCACGGATTGCGGAGCAGCTTCTTGGGCAGTTTCCGTTTGCCGAGGTCCGGGTGAAAGTGACCAAGCCGAATCCCCCGATCAACGGACACTATGAGTCGGTTGCCATTGAAATGGTGCGCCGCAGAGAGGAACTTCACTCATGACAGTGTGTGCTTATCTGGCGCTCGGGTCCAACATCGGGAATCGGGAGGACACTTTGCGAAAGGCGATTCGGCGGCTGAACGAGCTGCCTGGCATCCGAGTGAAGCGGGTATCCTCGGTCTACGAAACGGATCCGGTCGGGTATGTCGATCAGGACGCGTTTCTCAACATGGCCGTCGCTGTCGAGACGGAGCTTTCACCGGAGCAATTGCTGGAGACCGCCTTGGCGGTGGAACGGGAGCTGGGGCGGGTGCGGACTATCCGCTGGGGCCCGCGCACAATTGATATTGATTTGCTTCTGTACGGTTCATACACGGTTCAGAAAGAACATCTTATGATTCCGCATCCAGCCATGGCAGAGCGCGCTTTTGTGCTGGTCCCTCTTCGCGACGTTTGGGAGGGGGGAGCTCTGCCCGTGTACAACCAGACCATTGATCATTTTCTTTCGCATTTGGCAGAGGATCACAAGGGGGTACGTAAGTGGGGAACAATCAATTGGGAAATCGAATCAGGTCCTTCCGGAAGCTGAAGGGGTATACGCAGCAGTCCCTCTCGGAAAAGCTGGGAGTGTCCTTGTCGTTTGTCGGATCGCTGGAGCGGGGCACCAGAGTGCCTACGGAGCCTGTTTTGCGCAAGATCGCCAGCACTTTACAGGTCGACTACGACGAATTATGTGCTATAAATAAATAATGACTTTTGGAAAGGTCAGTCCTCTCCAAGCGCCCGCCGGCGACGAATGGTCGCTTGCGTCACGGGAAAAAGGAGGTCGTAAATAGATGAAGATCGGAAACATCGAATTGAAGAACAATGTCGTATTGGCGCCGATGGCAGGGGTGTGCAATCCCGCCTTCCGCCTGATTGCCAAGGAATTCGGCACGGGGCTGGTCTGCGCCGAAATGGTCAGCGATAAAGGAATCGTCCACGGCAACAAGAAGACGATCGAAATGCTGTACGTCGACGAACGCGAAAAGCCGCTCAGCCTGCAGATTTTTGGCGGAGACAAGGAAACGCTGGTCGAGGCAGCGAAATATGTAGACCAGCATACCAATGCGGATATCATCGACATCAACATGGGCTGCCCCGTGCCGAAAATCACGAGCTGCGATGCGGGTGCCCGTCTGCTGCTGGACCCGAACAAGATCTACGAAGTCGTATCCGCTGTGGTGGATGCCGTAGACAAGCCGGTGACAGTCAAGATGCGGCTGGGCTGGGATGAAGAGCACCTGTATGTGCTTGAAAATGCAAAAGCGGTTGAACGCGCAGGCGGCCAAGCGATCGCGGTCCACGGCCGCACCCGTGTGCAGATGTACAAAGGGCATGCCGACTGGAGCTGGATCAAGCGGGTCAAGGAAACCGTCTCGATCCCGGTCATCGGAAACGGCGACGTCGCGACTCCCGAGGATGCGCGCCGCATGCTGGATACGACCGGCTGCGACGGCGTCATGATCGGACGCGCTGCTCTGGGCAACCCGTGGATGCTGTACCGCACCATCCAGTACCTGACATCGGGTGAACTCGCCCCGGAACCTTCCGTTCGGGAAAAGATGGAGATTTGCCTGCTGCACGCAGAGCGTTTGATTGCGTTGAAGGGCCCGCGTGTAGGCGTTCTTGAAATGCGGAAACATGCCGCCTGGTATTTGAAAGGATTGAAAGGCTCTACCCATACCAAAAATCTGATCAATAGCGTGGAGACGGAAGAAGAACTTCGTCGCATCCTGACCGAGTATGTCGATTGGGTGGAAAACGCTGGGGACGACGTGGAAGAGATGCCGGAATCCGCGCAATCGGAAGCGGTCAGCTACTGATTGAATCGAGCATTCCAGACATTGACAAGGGTTCCTTCATATCCTATAATACTCCGTAATATTGGGAGCCAAGCTGCCAGTTCACCCTGGCAGCTTTACCTATGAATCCTCACATGCGGTTTTGATCGGCTGTATATTGTATAGAACAACTACATATAATCCTTTGTACTTTACCCAGTGCGATGGAATCATTTTTTAAACGGGGGAATTGGATCATGTCTGAAAAAGAAGTCATCCTTACACCAGAAGGTTTAGCAAAACTTGAACAAGAACTTGAAGATTTGAAAACGGTTAAACGCAAGGAAGTAGCTGCGCGGATTAAAGAGGCGATCAGCTATGGTGATATTAGCGAGAACTCGGAGTACGAAGAAGCAAAAAATGAACAGGCGTTCATCGAAGGCCGTATTCTTACGCTGGAGAAAATGCTGCGCAACGCTCGCATCATTACCAACGAGGATGTCGATACCGGCGTTGTCAGTGTCGGCTCCCGCGTAAGGCTGAAAGACTTGGAGTTCGGCGACATCGTGGATTACACGATCGTAGGATCTGCCGAGTCCGATCCGATGAACAACAAAATCTCCAACGAATCTCCAGTCGGCCAGGCGCTTTTGGGTAAAGCGAAAGGCGCGATCGTCGATGTAAACGTACCGGCTGGCGTCATCCAATACGAGATTCTCGATATCAACCTGTAAGTGTCAGCACATGGCGTACCTCATCGTAGGTACGCCGTATCGCTATTTATCCGCCCTGCGCAAATTTGTCAATGCAGGCATTTTTTAGAGGAGTGAGCAGAATGGCAAACGAGCAAGATTTGCAACAAGAGCAAGAACAGGAACAAGAAGAACAGCTTCATGAACTGCTTCAGGTGCGTCATGACAAGATGGACCAGCTGCGGGAGTGGGGGTACGATCCGTTTGGGAAGAAATTCGAACAGACCCATCATGCAGATGAAATCATAAAGGCGTTCGGCGACAAGTCCAAGGAAGAGCTGGAAGCGGAGGAGCATGTCGTCACGATCGCGGGCCGTTTGATGGCCAAGCGTGCGATGGGCAAGGCCAGCTTTGCCCAGCTGCTTGACCGTTCCGGACAAATCCAGATCTACGTGCGTCAAGACACGGTTGGGGAAGAGCTCCACAAAGTGTTTGACTTGAGCGACATCGGCGATCTGATCGGAGTGAAAGGTGTCGTTTTCAAAACCAAGACAGGCGAGCTCAGTGTTAAGGCGAAAGAGCTGACCTATCTGACCAAATCGCTTCGTCCGCTGCCTGAAAAATACCATGGCTTGAAGGATGTCGAGACTCGCTACCGCAAGCGCTATGTCGATTTGATCGTAAATCCGGAAGTGCGTCAGACCTTTATCACGCGCAGCCGTATTTTGACTTCGATGCGCCGCTATTTGGACAACCTCGGTTACTTGGAAGTAGAAACGCCTACCTTGCATGCCATTGCCGGCGGTGCGTCTGCACGTCCGTTTATTACGCATCACAACGCGCTGGACATGCAGCTGTACATGCGGATCGCTATTGAGCTGCACCTCAAGCGCCTGATTGTGGGCGGTTTGGAGAAAGTGTATGAAATCGGCCGCGTATATCGCAATGAAGGCATTTCCACACGCCACAATCCGGAATTCACCATGATCGAGCTGTATGAAGCGTACGCTGACTTTCAGGACATCATGAAGC
>NZ_CP134050.1:215000-277500 GCF_031583145.1 Brevibacillus brevis
CCTGCCCGGTGCTGGAAGGTTAAGGGGATGAGTTAGCGCAAGCGAAGCTTTGAACCGAAGCCCCAGTAAACGGCGGCCGTAACTATAACGGTCCTAAGGTAGCGAAATTCCTTGTCGGGTAAGTTCCGACCCGCACGAAAGGCGTAACGACTTGGGCGCTGTCTCGGCAAGAGACCCGGTGAAATCATAATACCTGTGAAGATGCAGGTTACCCGCGACAAGACGGAAAGACCCCATGGAGCTTTACTGTAGCCTGGTATTGGAACTTTGTGCATCATGTACAGGATAGGTGGGAAGCTGAGAAGCAGGGGCGCCAGCCTCTGTGGAGCTGTCGGTGGGATACCACCCTTGATGTACGGAGTTTCTAACTCGTCGCCCTGATCGGGCGAGAGGACCATGCCAGGTGGGCAGTTTGACTGGGGCGGTCGCCTCCCAAAAGGTAACGGAGGCGCCCAAAGGTTCCCTCAGAATGGTCGGAAATCATTCGTAGAGTGTAAAGGCAGAAGGGAGCTTGACTGCGAGACCTACAAGTCGAGCAGGGACGAAAGTCGGGCTTAGTGATCCGGTGGTTCCGCATGGAAGGGCCATCGCTCAACGGATAAAAGCTACCCTGGGGATAACAGGCTTATCTCCCCCAAGAGTCCACATCGACGGGGAGGTTTGGCACCTCGATGTCGGCTCATCGCATCCTGGGGCTGAAGTAGGTCCCAAGGGTTGGGCTGTTCGCCCATTAAAGCGGTACGCGAGCTGGGTTCAGAACGTCGTGAGACAGTTCGGTCCCTATCTGTCGCGGGCGCAGGAAGTTTGAGGAGAGCTGTCCTTAGTACGAGAGGACCGGGATGGACGCACCGCTGGTGCACCAGTTGTCACGCCAGTGGCACAGCTGGGTAGCTATGTGCGGACGGGATAAGCGCTGAAAGCATCTAAGCGTGAAGCCCCCTCCAAGATGAGACTTCCCACAGCGTTAAGCTGGTAAGACCCCTCATAGACGATGAGGTTGATAGGTTCGGTGTGGAAGCGCGGCAACGCGTGGAGCTGACGAATACTAATCGGTCGAGGGCTTATCCACACAATCTTGGCAATCATGCAGATCCAGTTTTGATGGAATGAAATAAGCCTCTTTACCGCAAAATGGTAAGGAGGCTTTTTTGTTGGAATCTTCTTTTGGCGAGGAGGCTCACACGATTGGGTGTCCTCGCTTTCACGCTGTTTATGTCGAGAAGTTAGTGCGAATGACCGACAAGTTCCCCCTTGCAGAGCCGAGAGAGGGTAGACTAACATGAGAAGGTACCTGATTCGTTAAGGTAGTATGGGCAAGGTATGGTTTATGAAGGAGAATAAGCAATGAAGAAAATCCTGATCTTTTCAGCTTCGATCGGTAACGGTCATAATCAGGCAGCCAGAGCTATGCAGGAAAGCCTGGCCGAAAATGGCTACACGTCGATGATCATCGATACGTTGGAGTACATCAGCCCGACGTTTCACAAGATCTTGCTGGAAAGCTACATGAACTTGTTGAGGTTGTCACCCAAAATGTGGGGGAGGATCTACCACAATACGGAAAAAAGCAGATTTTTTGATATGAATGTGCTCATGAATAAATTATTGGCAAACAAGCTGAAGAAACTGATCAATAGTGTCCAGCCGGATGCGTTTATCGCGACCCATCCGTTTGCCAGCTGCATGCTTTCTGTCTTGAAGGGCAGAAATGATTGGAAAGAGCCGATCTACACGATTATTACAGACTACACGATCCATCCGTCGTGGATTAATCATCACATCAATTATTATTTCATCGGTCACGAGCAGCTTTACTATCTCGTGGATCTGTATCGGCAAGACCACCAGAAATTCATTCCGATGGGCATTCCGATTATGCGGAAGTTCCGGCTTCCTCTGGATGCCGAACAAATCAGGCAAAAGCTCGGTCTGAAACCCGAGCAAAAAAGCATGATTCTCTCAGGAGGCGGGCTGGGGCTCGGATCGATGGAAAAGGTGCTGGACGGCTTGGAGCAAATGGACATCCCCCTCAAAGTCTTTATCATGACCGGAACCAATGAAAAGCTGTACCGCAAAGTCAGCAGCCGCACCTATCGTCATGAAGTCGTTCCGTTGAAGTTCATCAACAATTTCCATGAGTACCTCGAGACGGCGGACCTGATCGTTACCAAGTCGGGGGGCCTGACCTCAGCAGAGGTGATGAGCAAACGGGTGCCAATGATCATTTACAACCCCCTGCCGGGGCAGGAAGAGCGAAACAGCCACTTTTTGCTGAACAATGGCTGCGCCGTACATGCGAATTTGTCCGAGCAATTGATTTACTTTATCGAAGAATTGCTGTACAGTACATCAAAAGTAGACTACATGCGACGAATGGCGCAAAAAATAGCGAAACCTGACGCTGCCCAGCGCATCGCCGAATTTATTCGAGATGACATGAGCATGATGCAGAGCCAGGAAGGGCTGCAGCTGCCTTGACCTGGCTGGCAGCAGGTCGTCAGAATGGAAGGAAGTGCGGAAGCATGAGCATCCCATACGCGGTCTTGTTTGATATGGACGGCACCTTGCTGCAGACCGAAAAGCTGTCGACGCCGGCTTTTCGCCGGACCTTCGAGAAGCTGCGCGACAGGGGGCTGTGGGACGGGCCGATGCCAAACGAAAGCGAGATTACCAACGTCTTGGGCATGACCATCGATCAAGTATGGAAAAAGCTGTTGCCAGGGGCCAGCGAAGCCGCCATCGAGGCAGCCGATACATATTTGCTGGAAAATGAAATTCAGCTGATCCGCGAGAGGGTAACAGACCTGTACCCAGGTGTCATCCAGACCCTGCAAGAGCTGCATGACAGGGGAATCCCCCTGTTTATCGCCAGCAACGGCCAGGAGGACTACATCGATGCCCTCTGCGACGAATACGGACTGAGACCGCTTATGACCGACCTGTATTCGGCTGGCCGTTTTCGCACGCGGAGCAAAAACGATCTGGTCGCCAAATTGCTTGCAGATTATCAGGTGGAGACAGCCGTCATGGTTGGCGATCGCCACTCGGATGTGGAGGCGGGGAAGAAAAACGGGTTGTTCACCATCGGCTGCGACTTTGGCTTTGCGAACCCAGGCGAGCTCGATCAAGCCGATGTCGTCATCACGAAATTCCCCCAAGTACTCGACCATTTACCAAAAATCGACACCAATAGGCAACGTCAAACATAAACCATTTCCGTCAGGGAGTGGTTTTTTGTCTGGTTTCAAGCGTCTGCATTTTGCCCACAATAGAAGTGTATTCACCACTTGCACGTACCGGCCAAACCCATTATAATTAAAGTCAAAGATAGTCAAAGTCAATAGTCAAACACAGTGAGAATAGGAGGCGATTACTTGCGTAACATCTCGGACATCATCGAACAACACTTGAAAAGCATCTTAACCGAGAGCCCAAACGGTGCGATCGAGATACAGCGAAGTGAGCTTGCCGACCTTTTTCAATGTGTGCCGTCTCAGATCAACTACGTCATCAATACCCGTTTTACCGTTCAAAAAGGGTATATCGTGGAAAGCAAGCGCGGCGGCGGTGGCTACATCCGTATCCGCAAAGTGCAAATTGTCAGCAAGGCACGCTTGCAGGAGCTTTTGACCGAGGAGCTGATTGGCGAGACTATCACACAGAGTGTGGGCAATGCTATCGTTGAACGTTTGTTGGAGGAAGGCTTGGTGAACAATCGGGAAGCCACCTTGATGAAGATCGCTACCTCGCGTGCGGTTTTGACTGTCGATACGGAAGTGAGGGACCGTTTGCGGGCGAATATTCTCAAGCAGATGATCGCTGCCATTTTGTTGAAGTAATGACGCCAAGCGCTAGGAGGGACGATGTGGTGAACTGTGAGGAATGCGGAAAACGACCGGCTACACTTCATCTGACGAAAATCGTCAATGGCGAAAAAACCGAATACCATATTTGTGAGCACTGCGCTCAGGAAAAAGGGGACGTCTTTACCGGCTTCCACAATTTCAGCATCAACAATCTCCTTTCCGGATTGTTAAAGTTTGATCCGATGCAAAAAAGCGTGAAGGAATCGACCTCGACCAAACCGCTGCGCTGCGAAACCTGCGGATTGACCTACGCCCAGTTCAGCAAAAGCGGGCGATTCGGTTGCAGCGATTGCTACACGTTTTTGGGAGATCGGCTGGATCCGCTCTTCCGCCGCATTCACGGCAATACGCAGCATATCGGCAAAGTGCCGGAGCGCACGGGAGGCCAGCTCAAAATCCGCAAAGAGCTGGAGCAGCTGAAGCAGGCCCTGCAGAAGTACGTGGCCAGCGAAGAGTTTGAAAAGGCTGCAGAAATGCGCGACCGAATCCGAGCGCTGGAACAAAAAATGGCCCAATCGTAACAAGGGGAGGTTAGCTGGATGTCGCAACAGCAGTTTATGCAGAACCCGTGGAGCAATTGGATGAAAGGGGAAGGACCTGATTCCGACATCGTCATCAGCACGCGGTTACGCATTGCTCGTAACCTGCGCCAGCACCCTTTTCCGTTGCTTGCGACAGACTCCCAGGGTGAGGAAGTCGTCCGTAAAGTAACGGAAGTGGCCGAGTCGGAAGCCTTGCGCAAACGACATCACCTGCAAGTCATTCACATGGATCAAGTGAACCCTCTGGAGAAGCGGGTCCTGGTGGAAAAGCACCTGATCAGCCCGCACCTGGCGGAGGAGTCGCGCAAAGGGGCGGTTCTGCTTAGTCCAGACGAGTCCGTGAGCATTATGGTGAATGAAGAAGACCACATCCGGATACAGGTTCTGCTGCCAGGGTTTCGGTTGAACGAAGCCTGGGAAATCGGAACAAAAATAGATGACATTTTTGAGAAGCACCTGAACTACGCGTTCGACGAGACACGAGGATACCTGACCAGCTGTCCGACCAACGTCGGTACAGGCATACGCGCTTCGGTCATGCTCCACCTTCCCGCATTGGTCATGACCCAGCAGATTAGCCGGATCCTCCAGGCGATCAATCAAGTCGGACTGGTCGTTCGGGGGATTTACGGGGAAGGCAGCGAAGCGCTTGGCAATCTGTTTCAACTGTCCAATCAGGTCACGCTGGGGATGTCTGAGACAGACATTCTCTCCAACCTGTACGGCGTCGCCAGACAGATCATCGAGCAAGAACGCGTAGCTCGCGCCTACTTGCTCGAACATACCCGTGTCACATTGGAGGACCGCATTTTCCGCTCGTACGGTATCTTGATGTACGCCCGGACGGTGGAATCCAAGGAAGCCGCACAGCGATTGTCCGACGTGCGGCTGGGAATCGATCTCGGCGTCATTTCGGACGTTTCCCCGCTGGTGCTGAACGAACTGCTCGTCACCACCCAGCCCGGTTTTTTGCAGCAGCATGCGGGACAAAAGCTGACACCGGATCAGCGGGACGAACGCAGAGCGCGGTTGATACGGGAACGCATCGCCGACACCGAGCGGCCTGCCGGCACATAAAAATAGGCAACACGCAACAGTTAACCCATAGAGAATAAACACGGTTACCTTGGAGGTGTACGATATGATGTTTGGACGTTTTACAGAACGAGCACAAAAAGTATTGGCGCTTGCCCTGGAAGAAGCGGTGCGACTCGGCCACAAAGACATCGGGACGGAGCACGTGCTGCTTGGATTGATTCGGGAAGGCGAAGGGATTGCGGCGAAAGCCCTGCAGTCGCTTGGGCTTGGTCTCGACAAAATTCAAAGCGAAGTGGAGTCGTTGATCGGACGCGGAACCGAGCAGTCCGGCAGTAATTACACACCAAACTATACACCTCGCGCCAAAAAGGTCATTGAACTCTCCATGGACGAGGCCCGCAAGCTGGGCCATACGTATGTGGGCACGGAGCACATCCTGCTGGGTCTGATCCGGGAAGGGGAAGGCATCGCGGCCAGAATCATGAACAACCTGGGCGTCAGCCTGAACAAGGCCCGTCAACAAGTTCTGCAGCTGCTCGGCAGCTCGGAGATGATGGCTTCCCATCAACCATCCGGAGGCAATCCGGCAGCGAACACGCCGACTCTCGACGGTTTGGCCCGAGACCTGACTGCGATCGCCCGCGACGGCGGACTGGATCCAGTCATCGGCCGCCAAAAGGAGATCGAGCGCGTGATTCAGGTGCTGAGCAGACGCACCAAGAACAACCCGGTGCTCATCGGGGAGCCTGGTGTGGGAAAAACGGCGATCGCCGAAGGATTGGCACAAAAAATCGTAAACAACGAAATTCCCGAGACGCTGCGCGACAAGCGCGTGATGACGCTCGATATGGGAACGGTCGTAGCCGGGACCAAGTATCGCGGCGAGTTCGAGGACCGTTTGAAAAAAATCATGGATGAAATCCGCCAGGCAGGAAACATCATCCTGTTCATCGACGAGCTTCACACCCTGATCGGTGCAGGAGGAGCGGAAGGCGCAATCGACGCTTCCAACATCCTGAAGCCGGCGCTCGCCCGCGGAGAGCTTCAGTGCGTTGGTGCTACCACCCTGGACGAATACCGCAAGTACATCGAAAAAGACGCCGCCCTGGAGCGCCGCTTCCAGCCGATCCAGGTCGATGAGCCGACAGCCGAAGACGCCGTCAAAATTTTGCACGGTCTGCGTGATCGCTACGAAGCTCATCACCGCGTCAAAATTACGGATGAGGCGATTGAGCAGGCAGTAAAACTGTCTGACCGCTATATTACAGACCGTTTCCTTCCTGACAAGGCGATTGACCTGGTCGACGAGGCAGCATCCAAAGTGCGCCTGCAATCGTTCACCGTTCCGCCGAATCTCAAAGAACTGGAAGGCCGTCTGGAAGAAGTACGCAAGGAAAAGGATGCGGCAGTGCAATCGCAGGAGTTCGAAGAGGCAGCCGCCCTGCGCGATCAGGAACAAAAGCTGCGTGAAGAGCTGGATAAAACGAAAAAAGACTGGAAAGAACGCCAAGGCCAGTTGAACATGGAAGTCACACCGGAAGATATCGCCCAGGTGGTGGCGAGCTGGACCGGAATTCCAGTCCTCAAGCTCAAGGAAGAAGAAGCGGAACGCCTGCTGAAAATGGAGGATATCCTCCACAGCCGCGTCATCGGGCAGGAAGAAGCCGTCAAGTCGGTCTCCCGTGCCGTGCGCCGCGCTCGTGCCGGCCTCAAGGATCCGAAGCGCCCTGTCGGTTCGTTCATCTTCCTCGGCCCTACCGGTGTCGGGAAAACCGAGTTGGCCCGCGCTGTGGCCGAGACGCTCTTCGGCGATGAAGATGCGATGATCCGCGTCGACATGTCCGAGTATATGGAGAAGCACTCGACGGCACGTCTGGTCGGAGCCCCTCCAGGATATGTCGGCTACGACGAGGGCGGCCAGCTGACCGAAAAAGTGCGCCGCAAGCCGTACTCCGTCATCCTTCTCGACGAGATCGAAAAAGCGCATCCGGATGTCTTCAACATCTTGCTGCAAGTCCTCGACGACGGTCGGTTGACCGATTCCAAGGGACGCACGGTCGACTTCCGCAACACGGTGGTCATCATGACTTCCAACGTCGGGGCGAGCATGATCAAGAAAAACACGACATTGGGCTTTACCACCGGCGATACCGAGAGAAAGTATCAGGACATGAAGGACAAAGTGATGGATGAGCTGAAGAAGAGCTTCCGCCCTGAATTCCTGAACCGGATCGACGAAGTGATCGTGTTCCACTCCCTGGAACAAGAACACATCGAACAAATCGTATCGCTCATGACCGATGAGCTGCGCAAGCGACTGAGAGAACAAAGCATTGATTTCCAATTGACCGACGAAGCCAAGAAAGTATTGGCCAAAGAGGGCTTCGATCCGGCCTACGGTGCACGTCCTCTGCGCAGAGCGATCCAACGCCACATCGAGGATCGCCTGTCCGAGGAGCTGCTGAAAGGCAATATCAGCAAGGGCGATACCGTCAATATCGACGCCGTTGAAGGCCAATTGGTCGTCAAACGACTGGAAAAATCGAAACGATAGCAAGCCGCGGGCGACGCAAGAATGCCTCCTAAACAGGAGGTATTCTTTTTTTGTACGCCCATGTATGATAAAAATAGAGGATATTATCCAAACGAGGGTGCGACTATGTCAAAGTATAAAACGAAATACGCGTGTCAAGAATGTGGCTATGAATCGCCAAAATGGATGGGCAAATGTCCGGGCTGCAACAGCTGGAACACCATGGTCGAAGAGGTGACGGTGAAGTCGGCTCATCGCCATGAAGGGATGAGCGGAGGACAAAGGCAGTCCGCGATGCCTTTGACTGATGTGGCCAGCGAGGAAGAGCCGAGGATGGACACGACCATCGCAGAATTGAATCGAGTTCTGGGCGGCGGTCTGGTGCCCGGCTCGCTTATTTTAGTCGGCGGCGACCCGGGAATCGGAAAGTCGACGCTGCTGCTGCAGACTTCCTTTGCTTTGGCGCATCAAGGAGCGAAAGTTCTGTATGTTTCCGGGGAGGAATCAGCAAAGCAGATCAAACTGCGTGCGGACCGCCTCGGCACCAAGACGCCTCCGATGTTTGTTCTTGCAGAAAATGATTTGGATTTGATTGAGCAGCATATTAATCAGATAGACCCTCATGTTTTGATTATCGACTCGATCCAGACCGTATTCCACCCCGCCGTCCAATCGGCTGCAGGCAGCGTGGCCCAAGTCAGGGAGGCCACGGCACAGCTGATGAGGATCGCCAAAGGAAAGGGGATCGGCACCTTTATTGTGGGGCACGTTACCAAGGAAGGATCCATCGCCGGGCCGCGCATGCTCGAGCATATGGTGGATGCCGTCCTGTACTTTGAAGGGGAGCGTCACAATACGTTCCGGATATTGCGCGCGGTCAAAAATCGATTTGGTTCGACAAACGAGATTGGCATATTTGAAATGAAAGACCGCGGGCTGGAGGAAGTGTCCAATCCGTCCGAAATCTTTTTGGCGGAGCGTCCCTTTGGCGTGGCCGGATCGACGGTAGTGGCCAGCATGGAAGGCACCCGTCCGGTCTTGGTCGAGCTGCAGGCGCTCGTGGCGCCGACGAGCTTCGTAACTCCGCGCCGGATGGCGACAGGAGTGGATCACCAGCGGGTAGCGATGATCATGGCCGTTCTGGAAAAAAGAATGGGCATGATGCTGCAAAACCAGGATGCTTACGTCAATGTGGCGGGAGGCGTTCGCCTGGATGAGCCAGCCGTAGATCTGGCCATCGCGGTGAGCATTGCGAGCAGCTTTCGCGATCACGCGACCAATCCGCACGACGTGGTCATCGGCGAAATCGGATTGACCGGTGAAGTGCGCGGGGTGTCCCGCATCGAACAGCGCGTCCGGGAAGCGCACAAGCTAGGCTTCAAGCGGGTGATCATCCCGGAAAAAAACATTCGCGGGCTGGACGCTCCGGACGATATCCAGGTAATCGGCGTATCCAATATCGGAGAGGCATTGAACGAGGTGATAAGGGGGTAGGAGCCGAGTATGCAAGACAACAGTAAAAAAAATCCGCAGTTCAGCGATGTGCTTCGCATGGTCGCTCCCGGCACCCCGCTGCGGGAAGGGCTGGAAAATGTCTTGCGGGCAAAGACGGGTGGACTGATCGTAGTCGGCTATGGTCCGGAAATGAAGCATATCGTCGATGGAGGTTTTTCCATCAATTGCGACTTCTCCCCAGCGCATTTGTATGAATTGGCCAAGATGGATGGGGCGATCATAATAAGTGAGGACGCCAAACGCATTTTGTACGCCAATACGCAACTCTTCCCCCCTGCCTCCATCGCCTCCAGCGAGACGGGTACGCGCCATCGGACGGCGCAGCGAACGGCGATCCAGACCAATTCCTTGGTGATCGCCATCTCCCAGCGGCGAAATGTCATCACGTTGTATCAGGGGCATTTCCGCTATGTGCTCAACGAAATTAGCGTCATCTTGGCCAAAGCCAACCAGGCTGTGTCCACATTGGAAAAATACAAGGCCGTACTGGACCAGACCCTGACCAATTTGGGGGCTCTCGAATTCGAGGAGCTGGTCACCTTGTACGAAGTGACCTCGGTGCTGCAACGTGTCGAAATGGTGCTGAGAATCAAGTCGGAAGTGTCCAAGTACATATGCGAACTGGGAGTGGAAGGCAGGCTGGTCAGCATGCAGCTGGAGGAGCTGGTCTCCAACATTGAAGAGGAGGCCCGCATGCTCATCCGCGATTATTGTCGAGATCCCGCACATTCACCCGATCAGGTGCTGCGCGATATGAAAAAGCTGAGCTCGGACGAGATGCTGGAAATCCATTCGTTTTTGCGGGTGCTCGGCTATCCCTCGAACGCCAGCATGCTGGAAGAATCCGTTTCTCCCAGAGGGTACCGCATCCTGCAAAAGATCCCAAGGCTGCCGATCACGATTATCGCCAACCTCGTCGGGTATTTCCACAACCTGCCGCGGATCATGATGGCGACGATCGAGGAATTGGACGAAGTGGAAGGGATCGGAGAGGTACGTGCACGGGCTATCAAGGACGGTCTGAAACGAATTCAGGAGCAAGTGTTCATTGACAGGCACATTTAAAGTAGAATAGGATTAAGGCATTATTTGTATTAAACATTTGCCTAGGGGACCCGGATGCGCATAGCAGGGTCAACAGGACACTCGTCTCCTTCGCAAAAGAAATCAGGAGGTAGTCTATGTTCGTGAAATCGTTACCGAACATACTAACCGTAAGCAACTTGTTTCTGGGAGTACTGGCAATCATTCTGGCGTTTCGGGGCGACGCCTTCGTGGACTACGCAGCGATCACCGTGATCATCGGGATGCTGGCAGACGGTCTGGACGGGCGAGTAGCGCGTATGCTGAATGCGCAAAGCGAGTTCGGAAAAGAGCTCGACTCTCTCTCCGACGTCATTACATTTGGCGTTGCGCCTGCTTTTATCATGTACGTCGTCGTTTTGAATGATTTCAACTGGCTGGGCATCTTGATTACTGCGATCTTCCCGATTTGCGGGGCGCTTCGGTTGGCTCGCTTCAATGTACAGGCCGGCGTTCCCGGCTATTTCATCGGGCTGCCGATCACGGCTGCAGGCGGTGTGCTTGCGACGCTGGCGCTTTATCATCAGGTGTTCAATACGGTATTGCTGGCAGTGAGCATGCTGGTGCTGGCGTTTTTGATGGTGTCGAAGGTCAAGTATCCCAACTTCAAAAAAGTGGGGATTCCCAAGTCGGCTTACTGGATTACACCGATCATCATCGCCATCGTGGTAGTAGTGGCGATCCAGTACCCGCAGCAATTTCCGAAAATCGTCTTTTTGCCGCTTGCCTTTTATGCCCTGTATGGAATAAAAAAAAACGTTGACTTTCTCGTCAAAAAATTTCGCAAGGACAAAAACAAAGAAGAGGAATCGGTTCCCTTCGAATAACGGATGGCAGCAAAAAACCCGCTGGAGCATAGCGGGTTTTTCTATTTCGGTGTATTTTTCCCTGCAACTTTTCGCGGGGTTCGTTCGTATTACGAAGTGGAGCCTAGGAAAGGTTGAAGACACCCAGGGTGTTTAACCGATTGGACTCTTTTTGCAGGACGTCTTCGAGCTTGATATCCGTGATGTTGCACAGAGCGGTGAGATAAAACAGGTTTTTTCCCAGCTCTGCTGTCACTACATCGCGGCAATGCTCGCACAAAGGTCCGTTGAAGTGAGTATCCAGTTGCAATTTGTTTTCTTCCAGGTTTTTGTTGGCATCGTACGTCTGTTTTTTCGCGACTACCTCGACACAACCGCACTCGGTAATGGCTTTGGTCAATGAGCGGTTGATGCGGGATGCAGTTTCCTGAACTTTGGACATGACGTCGAGCACGCTTCGATGTCTGATCAAGAGTTCCGAGACTTGCGCCTGGAAGCCGTCTACACTGCTTTTGTCCATATGGTTCACCTCTGCTTTAGGCTGTTGATATCGTCACAATTTTCGAACATTGTGTTACAGTCATTATAAGAAGGGGCCGGCTCCCTGTCAATTTTCGATCGGTAGGAAACGAATGTTCGAGGTTGACGACAAATTGACAACTATGTTAAAATTTTTGGCTATTTGACATGGTGATTTAAATTTTGCTATATTGGGGGAAATGGTGATGGATAGTTTTCGCCATTTGGCAAGAAACAGGGTTTTACTTATAGGCTTCTGTCTATATTAATAAAAGGAGGTGAAGGCATGGTACGCCGCATAGGAAAAATATTTTTCGTACTCATTGGCGGAGGATTGGGATACCAGTATGGTGCTGACTTGTTCTCTCTGCTCAACAAGCTGTTGAATTTCGGGGAAATAGCAGGGACGCAGTACATCGGTGCGGTTCTCGGTGCCATCGTGTTCTTCTTTTTATCCAATTGGCTCATGGATTATATTTTGAGAGTGATTCGCTGGGGAGAAGAGACACTGGTCAAAATGCCAATTGTGGATGTCATGTTCGGAGCGATGGGGTTGATTAGTGGTCTTATTGTTGCCTTTTTATTATTCCTGCCCATCAGTAAAATTCCGATCCCTTTTATAGGAGATCTGTTGCCGTTGGTCGTGTCCGGTTTGCTCGGTTACCTGGGGTTCCAGGTCGGATTCCGCAAGCGGGATGAAATCATGTCCGTGTTTTCCATCGGACGCAAGGATAAGAAAAAAGACAATGCCACTGCTGCCACCAATGTGGAGAACAAGATTCTCGATACGAGCGTGATCATCGACGGGCGCATCGCAGACATTTGCCGCACGGGCTTTTTGGAAGGCGTGCTGGTGATTCCGGGATTTGTGCTCGAGGAGCTGCAGCATATCGCCGATTCTTCCGACGTGCTGAAGCGCAATCGGGGACGTCGTGGATTGGATATTTTGAACAAGATCCAAAAAGAGATGAAAGTCAAAGTCCAGATCTGGGAAGGCGACTTTGAGGAAGTCTCGGAAGTGGACAGCAAGCTGATCAAGCTGGCCAAGGTCATGAACGGAAAAGTCGTCACGAATGACTTCAACCTGAACAAGGTGTGCGAGCTGCAGGGCGTCTCCGTTCTGAATATCAACGACCTGGCAAACGCCGTGAAGCCGGTAGTCCTGCCTGGAGAAGAAATGAACGTCCAGGTGATCAAGGATGGCAAGGAGCACGGTCAAGGGGTCGCTTATCTGGATGACGGCACCATGATCGTGGTGGAAGGCGGACGCGAATACATCGGCAATGACGTCGACGTACTCGTGACCAGCGTCCTGCAGACATCGGCCGGACGAATGATCTTCGCCAAGCCGAAGCTGTTGGAAAAAGCACTGTAAAGAGACAGGAGAGAGACAAATCGTGGGGACGGGAGTCGTGATCGTCGCCGCCGGATCCGGGAAACGGATGGGCGGAGAGCGAAACAAACTGTGGTTGCCGTTGGCGGGCGAGCCGATTTTGGCCCATACCGTGCGCGTGTTCGCCACGCACGAGAAGATTGACGAGATCGTGCTGGTGGTGAGCAGACAGGACCACGCCGACGTGCTCGCATGGCTCGACCGGGAGAACATTCGCCTGACGGTCGTCCTGGGAGGCGCCGAGCGGCAGGACAGCGTGAGAAACGGTCTGTCCGCCCTCTCTGATGACTGTTCCTACGTTCTCGTACACGATGCCGCGCGTCCTTTCGTGACACGCGAGCAGATTAGCGGTATGATCGGGCAGGTCCAGCACGACCAGGCGACGATCATGGCCGTACCGGTCAAAGATACGATAAAAGTGGTGGGGCCGACGGGAATCGTCGAGTCGACCCCGGCACGTGAAAGCTTGTGGGCTGTCCAAACCCCACAAGCTTTTCGTATGTCTTTGCTGCGAGAAGCGCATCGGGCAGCGGCGGAAGCGGGCAAGGTGGGCACGGATGATGCCATGCTTGTTGAGTGGCTGGGTCATTCCGTGACAGTCATGCAGGGGAGCTATGAGAACATAAAGATCACCACCCCTGATGATCTGTGGTTCGGTGAAGAGATCATGCGGAAGCGAAAGGGAGAGTAGACATGCGTATTGGACAAGGGTTTGATGTGCATCAATTGGTGGAAGGGCGTCCGTGCATCATCGGCGGCGTGACTATTCCGTATGAAAAAGGGCTGCTGGGTCATTCCGATGCCGATGTGCTGCTGCATGCGATCAGCGACGCGATACTGGGAGCGATCGGAGAGGGCGATATCGGCAAGCATTTTCCGGACACGGATCCGGCTTTCAAGGACGCGGATAGCCTGAAGCTCCTCCAGCATGTCTGGGGTCTCGTAAAGGAACGGGGATACCGCTTGGGGAACATGGATGCGACGATCATTGCACAAGCGCCGAAAATGGCTCCGTACATCCCGCAAATGCGCGAAGTGATCGCACGTGTGCTGGAAGCGGACGAGCTCTCGCAAGTCAACGTCAAGGCGACGACGACAGAAAAGCTGGGATTCCCGGGACGCGGCGAAGGAATCGCGGCACAGGCAGTCTGCTTGCTTGTCAAGTAAAGAGGCAAGGTGTAACATAAGGCATTAGAAACATTTTTTCGTTTACATTCATAAGGATGGTGCTACCCATGGCGAAAGAAATCCGCACGCGATATGCTCCCAGTCCTACCGGGCATTTACATATCGGCGGTGCTCGTACAGCGCTTTTCAACTACTTGTTTGCCAAACATCACGGCGGTTCGTTCATCGTTCGGATTGAAGATACGGACCAAACACGCAACAAGGAAAATGCTGACGAAG
Source organism: Brevibacillus brevis (assembly GCF_031583145.1). Classification (NCBI taxonomy): domain Bacteria; kingdom Bacillati; phylum Bacillota; class Bacilli; order Caryophanales; family Paenibacillaceae; genus Brevibacillus; species Brevibacillus brevis. The sequence goes on from NZ_CP134050.1 coordinate 229,703, forward strand.
AGCAAATGAAGAACCTGAAGTGGTTGGGTGTCGAGTGGGAAGAAGGCACGGATGTCGGCGGACCTTATGCGCCTTACCGCCAAATGGAGCGCCTGGACATCTACCGTAAATATATCGATCAATTGCTGGCAGAAGGCAAGGCGTACTACTGCTATGCAACCAAAGAAGAACTGGATGCGGAGCGGGAAGAACAGCTCGCTCGCGGCGAAACGCCTCGCATTCTAGAAAAGCATCGACACGTGACCGAGGAGCAGCGGGCACAGTTCGAGGCGGAAGGGCGCGTGCCATCTATCCACTTCCTCGTCCCGGATGATCGGGAATACGTGGTGGACGACATGATTCGCGGACAGGTGACATTCCATTCCAATGAGATGGGCGACTTTGTCATTTGTCGTCCGGACGGGATCCCTACCTACAACTTTGCTGTCGTGATCGACGACTACCTGATGAAGATCAGCCACGTCATTCGCGGGGAAGAGCACCTGTCGAATACGCCTCGTCAATTGATGATCTACGAAGCGTTCGGGTGGGAGCCGCCGCAATTCGCGCACTTGGCTCTGATCCTGAACCAAGAAGGCAAAAAGATGTCGAAGCGCGACGAGAGCATTCTCCAATTTATCGAGCAGTATCGCGACCTCGGATTTTTGCCGGAAGCGATTGTGAACTTCCTCGTGCTGTTGGGCTGGTCCCCAGGCGGAGAGGAAGAGATTTTCCTCATGGACGATCTCATCAAGCTGTTCTCGATGGAGCGCGTCAACAAGTCTCCGGCTGTATTCGATGCGACGAAGATGAACTGGATGAACAACTTCTATCTGAAGCGCCAGCCATTGGATATGATCACGGATATGTGCATCCCGCACCTGCAAAAGGCTGGATTCATCGAGGAGCCGCTGTCCGATGCGAAAAGAGACTGGGTTCGCAGCATTGTGGGACTGTACCAGGAACAAATGTCGTATTGTGCGCAAATCGTTCCGTTGGCAGCTCTTTTCTTCCTCGACGAAGTGGTGTACGATGAGGAAGCGAGAATGGTTTTGAAAGAGCCGCAATTGCCGGAAGTTCTCACGTCGTTCGTGACACACCTGACGGCACAGGACGAATATAATGTAGAAGCAATCAAAGCGGCACTGAAATCGGTCCAAAAAGAAACAGGGCACAAAGGCAAAGCGCTGTTCATGCCGGTTCGTGTGGCAGCGACGGGGCAGGCCCACGGGCGTGATCTTGCGGAGACGCTGTACCTGCTCGGCAAAGACAAAGTGCTGAGCCGCACCAAGCAAGTGTTGGCCAACGGCGAGTAAGCCATCCGAAGTGCACTGAAACGAAATAGAAGCATGCGAAGATCAGGAGAAGTACGGAGGGATACACGTCCGACAGAGAGGGTGGAAAGGTGAGAGCCACCCGGCGTGCCCCGTCCGGAAATGCGCCTGTGAGCAATGAGCTGAACGTGCCGGTCCGCTTAGGGCGGCATCAGTAGGCGAATCGGCTGCCCGCCGTTATCGGGCCTGTGAGCGAGATCGCCTCTGCCGCCGTGTCTGTGGACTTTGGCTGGAGCCGATCGAAAGCAGAGTGGAACCACGGTAAAAAGCCGTCTCTGTCCCTTCCCATGCGGAGGGGGCAGGGACGTTTTTTATTACAGATAGGAATTTATAAAATTCCTATCCAGTTTAAGGGCAACCGCGGCTCCGCCAAAAAGCTTGGCGTAGCCAGGTTTTCTAATACGAATCAGAGAAAGAGTCAGGAGGTGCCGCCCAATGTTTGCACAATTAAAAGATGACATTCAAGTCGTATTTGAGCGAGACCCGGCAGCGCGCAGTACTTTGGAGGTTGTCATGACGTATTCCGGTTTGCACGCCATTTGGGGGCACCGGATTGCCCACAAGCTGTGGAAAGCGAATTGGTGTACGCTCGCGCGGGCTGTTTCTCAGCTGTTCCGCTTTTTCACGGGGATTGAGATCCATCCTGGCGCGAAAATCGGCAGAGGCTTGTTTATCGATCACGGAATGGGCGTCGTGATCGGGGAGACGTGTGAAATCGGCGACAACGTCACCATTTACCAGGGGGTGACTCTGGGTGGTACGGGCAAGGAAAAAGGGAAGCGGCATCCCACGATCGGCAACGATGTGATTATCGCGACAGGGGCAAAAGTGTTGGGTTCCTTCAAGATTGGCGATAATTCAAAGATAGGGGCAGGCGCTGTCGTATTGCAGGAAGTGCCGCCCAACTCGACGGTAGTCGGAATCAAGGCGCGCATCGTCATTCAGGACGGCAAACGCGTCAAGCACGATCTGGATCATGTGAATCTGCCGGACCCGGTTGCGGATACGATTCGCTATATGCAGCGGGAAATCGATCACCTGCGCAAGGAATTGGATCAATTGAGGGAGGATAAAAAGAACAATGGGCATTCAGTTGACTAATACGCTGACCAGACGGAAGGAACCGTTTGTGACGTTGGAGCCGGGCAAGGTAAAAATGTACGTGTGCGGTCCGACCGTGTACAATTACATTCATATTGGCAATTCCCGTCCGGCTATTGTTTTCGACACGCTTCGCCGTTATCTGCAATATCGCGGCTACCAGGTGACCTTCGTGCAAAACATAACCGATGTGGATGACAAACTGATCCGGGTAGCCAACGAGGAAGGGACGACGGTCAAGGAAGTGGCGGACCGCTACACGGCAGCCTTTAACGAGGACTTGCGCTCCCTGAACGTAATGCCGCCGGATATTCAGCCGCGCGTCATGCAGACCATCCCGGAGATCATCGAATTCGTGGAAGGCTTGATCGCCAAGGGTTATGCGTACGAGAGCGAAGGAGACGTCTACTTCCGCACGGGCCGTTTTTCCGAATACGGAAAGCTCTCGCACCAGCCGCTCGATGACTTGCAGGCAGGCGCAAGGGTGGAAATCAACGAGAAGAAGGAGCATCCGCTCGACTTTGCCTTGTGGAAAGCTGCGAAGCCGGGAGAAGTAGCCTGGGACAGTCCGTGGGGAGAAGGGCGTCCGGGCTGGCACATCGAATGCTCGGCCATGGCGCTGAAGTTTCTCGGCGAGCAAATCGACATTCACGCAGGCGGAACGGATCTGGTGTTTCCGCATCATGAAAACGAAATCGCGCAGTCGGAGTGCTATACGGGCAAGGTGTTCGCGCGCTACTGGCTGCACAACGGCATGCTCAACATCAACAACGAAAAGATGTCCAAATCACTGGGCAACTTCCTTCTGGCCCGGGATTTGGTGCAAAAATTCGGCGGCCAGCTGATTCGCTTCTTCATGTTGCTGGGCCATTACCGCAACCCGATCAACTTCAGCGACGATCTTCTGGAGCAGGCGGCCAATGGACTGGATCGCATCAAGACGGCCTACAGCAACTTGACGCACCGCTTGAGCACCTCCCGGAACGAAGAGCCAAATGGCCAGGCGGCAGAGCAGGCGAAAATCATCAGCGATCTGAGGGACAGATTCATCACTGAAATGGATGACGACCTCAATACGGCGAACGCAATCACGGTTTTGTTCGATGTGGTCAAGGAAGCGAATCTGTACATGCGCCACGAAAATGTAGGGACGCAGGAAATTCAGGCGTACAAAGACCTGCTGCTCGAGCTGACAGGCGTGCTCGGACTCGTTTTGGAGCAAGAGGAAGAGCTGCTGGACAGCGAGATTGATGCGCTGATTGCGGAGCGGACGGAAGCGCGGAAGGCGCGCAACTTTGCACGCTCCGACGAAATCCGCGACCTGCTGGCGGCAAAAGGAATCGTGCTGGAAGACACTCCACAGGGTGTTCGCTGGCGCCGAAAATAAGGGGCCGAAGAGAAGAGATGCAAAAAGAAGAATTGACCCGAGATCCCAATCAAACCAATCCACTGGTGCTTGCCTTTCTCGGTGACGCTACGTACGCCCACTGCGTCCGGTATCATTTGATCGCCAAGGGGCTGGTGAAGCCAAACCAGCTCCACAAAGCGGCAAACCGCTACGTCTCGGCCAAGGCGCAGGCAAACATACTGCTTACGCTCCTGCCGACACTGCCGGAGGACGAGGTCAACGTGGTGAAGCGGGGGAGAAACGCCAAGTCCGGGTCTTCCGCCAAAAACGCGGATATTATCGACTATCGTCACGCGACGGCTTTCGAAGCACTTATCGGGTACCTGTACCTGAGCGGGAAGGAAGAGAGGATTGCGGAAATCGTCCAGCAAGCTTTTGCGATTGTGGAAGGAGAATCATAAAAAATGAGTGAAGAGTGGATTGTCGGGAAAAACCCGGTTATCGAGGCGCTCCGGTCAGGGCGCACCATAAACAAGATCTGGATAGCAGAAGGAACGAACAAAAACTTGATGGCCCCTGTTTTTGCTCTGGCGAAGGAACAGGGGGTCATCGTGACCATGGCCAATCGCAAAAAGCTGGATCAACTCGTTTCCACTGACAACCACCAAGGGGTAGTGGCTTCGGTAGCTGCTTACGACTACGTGGAGGTGGACGATATCCTGAAGCGGGCGGAGGAAAAAAACCAGCCTCCGTTTCTTTTGCTGCTGGACGAGCTGGAAGACCCGCACAACCTCGGCTCCATCATGCGGACGGCTGACGCGGTAGGTGCCCATGGCGTCGTCATTCCCAAAAGGCGCTCGGTGAGTCTGACGGCGACGGTAGCTAAGGCATCGGCCGGCGCCATCAATTATGTGCCGGTCGCGAGGGTCACCAATCTGGTCCGCACGATGGAAGAGTTGAAAGAACGCGGGGTGTGGATTGCGGGGACGGATGCGAGCGCCAAGCAGGATTTCCGGCAAGGGGATTACACGATGCCGCTCGCGATTGTCATCGGCAGCGAGGGAAAAGGCATGAGCCGGCTGGTCCGGGAAAATTGCGATTTTCTGTACAGCCTGCCGATGGCGGGTAACGTCACGTCGCTCAACGCGTCTGTGGCGGCCGCCCTGTTGATGTACGAAGTATACCGTTCCAGGAGTCCACTGCCTACGCGGGTGAAATAAGGATGGCTCAAAGAAAAGCCAAGCAGCTGTTGATCGTGGATGGCTACAATATCATCGGGGCCTGGCCTGACCTGCGCCTCTTGAAAGAGCAGGATCGCATGGACGAGGCGCGTGATCTGCTGGTTTCCAAAATGGCCGAATACCAGAGCTTCACGGGAACGAAGGTCATCATCGTATTCGATGCCTACAATGTCCCGGGAATCGGTCGGCAAGTCGAGGACTATCAGGTCGAGATCTACTTTACGAAGAAAAAGGAGACGGCTGACGAGAAAATCGAGCAGCTCGTCTCCGAATTTCAGAAGAAAAATCGACAGATCTACGTAGCGACTTCCGACTATACCTCCCAGCGTGTCATTTTCGGCCAGGGAGCACTGCGGAAATCCGCGCGGGAGTTGTTGCTTGACATGGAAGTGGCAGGAAAGGAAATCAAGCAGCAAGTCGACAAAACGAAGGAAGAACGCTTCTCCAAGCGCATTGTACTGGATGATGAAATAGCGAAAATATTCGAAAAATGGAGAAGGGAATAACCTGGATTCGGTTGACGCTTTTTTACGGCACATGTATAATAACGCTATCTATGGAGAAACCGGTTGGCGGAGGGATCATTTGTGAGTGTTGACCTCAAGGAGCTAATGCATGCCCAATATGAACTAATGACCGACGAAGAAGTAGTCGACCTGGTTCGCGACAATGACGCCGAGGCTTTGGAGTACTTGATCAACAAGTACAAAAACTTTGTGCGTGCCAAAGCGAGATCCTATTTTCTTATTGGGGCTGACCGCGAAGATATTGTTCAGGAAGGGATGATCGGCCTGTACAAGTCGATTCGCGACTTCCGAGGGGACAAGCTCACTTCATTCAAGGCATTTGCCGAATTGTGCATCACTCGTCAAATCATTACAGCGATTAAGACAGCTACGAGACAAAAGCATATACCGCTCAACTCCTACGTATCCCTCGACAAACCGATCTACGACGAAGATTCGGACCGCACCCTGCTCGATGTGATTTCGGGCACCAAGGTCACCGATCCGGAGGAATTGTTCATCAATCGGGAAGAGTTCGATGATATCGAAGGCAAGATGAGTGAAATTCTAAGCGACCTGGAACGCCAGGTGCTGATGCTCTATTTGGACGGCAGGTCCTATCAGCAAATCGCGGTAGAGCTGAAACGCCATGTCAAATCGATAGACAACGCGCTACAGCGCGTCAAACGCAAACTGGAACGGTATCTGGAAGGTAGAGAGATTCATCTGTAGGGCAGAGAATCTCTCTTTTATTTCATTCCGTGAATGATTTTGCTTTTATGGCTTGACATCCCAGGGAAAAACTGGTCCTTCGATGGAACAAAATGTTTTCCTCTTGTCAAGCCGTTTTGTTGACATGGGTTTTGGGGTGTGATAAATTTGTTTAGGTAGCCATAGACTCTTATCTCTCTGTTCTATGGTTGCTTTGGTGAAATGGTCAGGAAAAAGTAGCGGTTTTCCCGTACTATTTTATTCATCGGGTTACTATCAGCGAATAGCAGGTTTGAAATGAGATGGAGGTGGCAATAAATGCGAGTAAACATCACGTTGGCGTGCACCGAGTGTGGCGAGCGTAACTATATCTCCACCAAGAACAAACGCACCACTACTGAGCGTGTTGAACTGAAAAAGTATTGCTCCCGTGACAAGAAGCAAACCCTTCATCGCGAGACGAAGTAATGGTTGACGCGACGAAGTCTGGGGGTGGCAAAGTGGGTTTTTTAGCACGAATCGGAGCCAGTTTTCGCCGAACCGGTGGATTTTTTGGCGACGTAATGTCCGAACTGAAGAAAGTTCGTTGGCCCAACCGTAAAGAGCTGACGACCTATACGTTAGTCGTTATGGTTACTGTTGTGGTCTTGGCGATTTTCTTCTTCGTCGTTGATTTGGGGATCTCGCGCTTGATCGATTTGATTCTAGGAAAGTAATTTTGCAAGTCTTAGGAGGGACGGACGGTTATCGTCCTGGTGGATATGGAAAAAGCATGGTATGTCGTTCATACGTACTCAGGTTACGAGAACAAGGTTAAAACCAATCTGGAGAAGCGCGTCGAGTCGATGGGCATGGAAGACAAGATCTTTCGCGTTCTTGTCCCCACTGAAGAAGAGGTGGAGACCAAGGACGGCAAAAAGCGCACCGTCACGAAAAAAGTGTTTCCCGGATACGTCCTTGTTGAAATGGTGATGACGGACGACTCTTGGTATGTCGTGCGCAACACTCCTGGGGTTACCGGCTTTGTCGGATCCACGGGCGCCGGTTCCAAGCCGACAGCGCTGCGTCCTGAAGAGGCCGATGCGATTCTCAAGCAAATGGGGATCGAAATTCCCAAGATCAGAGTCGATTTTGCTCTCCGCGATATGGTGCGCGTCACAGATGGTCCGTTTTCCAATCGCACCGGGGAGATTATCGAGATTCACCCGGACAGACAGAAGGTCCGCGTTTTGGTGGACATCTTCGGTCGCGAAACACCGGTAGAGCTAGACTTTACACAAGTTCAAAAATTGGATTAGGATTCAACTTGAAAAGTATCGCTTGATGTGGTACATTTCATTTTGTTTTACAATCCCACAACAATATTTTGGGGTTTCTTGCACTCTCACTATAGATCGGAAGCCTTTTAGGCTTTCACCAAACAGTGGGAGGGGGCATTCCCCCGTAAAACCACATGTGAAGTAAGGAGGTGTCTTACGTGGCTAAGAAGGTTATCCGCGTAATCAAATTACAAATCCCGGCAGGTAAAGCGAATCCTGCACCTCCAGTAGGTCCGGCTCTCGGTCAAGCTGGTGTGAACATCATGGGGTTCTGTAAAGAATTCAACGCTCGCACTGAAAGCGAAGCAGGCATGATCATTCCGGTGGAAATCACCGTATTCGAAGATCGCTCTTTCACTTTTATCACGAAGACTCCACCAGCTGCTGTTCTCTTGAAAAAAGCTGCTGGCATCGAGTCTGGCTCCGGCGTACCAAACAAAACAAAGGTTGCTACGCTGAAGCGTGATAAAGTTCGCGAAATCGCGGAACTGAAGCGCCCTGACCTGAATGCTGCATCCGTGGAAGCGGCTATGCGCATGGTGGAAGGTACCGCTCGTTCCATGGGTATCGTAATCGAAGACTAATAGTCTTGGTGCAAGGGGGCACAGACGTTGTGCCCCCTGTCTGTGGGAGGATTAACCGCTACGACCACATTGAAGGGAGATTTAACTAATGGCCAAAAAAGGTAAGAAATATCAAGAGGCTGCAAAACTCGTAGACAAAAACAAAGTTTACGAAGTGGCAGAAGCGATCGAGCTCGTAAAAAAAGCAGCGACCGCTAAGTTTGACGAAACCGTTGAAGCAGCATTCCGCCTGGGTGTAGACCCTAAGCGTGCTGACCAACAAATCCGTGGCGCAGTTGTACTGCCTCATGGTACTGGTAAAGTTCAACGTGTTCTGGTATTCGCAAAAGGCGAAAAAGCGAAAGAGGCGGAAGCAGCTGGCGCAGATTTCGTAGGCGATGCAGACATGATCGCAAAAATCCAGGGCGGCTGGTTCGACTTTGACGTCGTAGTAGCTACTCCTGACATGATGGGTGAAGTAGGTAAACTGGGTCGTGTACTCGGTCCAAAAGGCCTCATGCCAAACCCGAAAACCGGTACCGTTACATTCGATGTAACCAAAGCGGTTAACGAAATCAAAGCTGGTAAAATCGAGTATCGCGTAGACAAAGCAGGTAACATCCACGCTCCGATCGGGAAAGCTTCCTTCGATGTAGAGAAGCTGGCTGACAACCTGGCTGCGTTGACTGAAGCGCTGAACCGTGCGAAACCAGCTGCAGCAAAAGGCGTTTACATGAAAAATGTAACACTGAGCTCCACTATGGGACCTGGTGTGCGCGTTGCTGTAAAATAATGACACTTGACTTCCTTTCGGGAAGTTGATACGATAGTGCCTGTTGATGAAAAGAATATGCCGTAGACAGAAGGTGCGAGGCTTTCGGGCTGAGCTTAATATCCCTCCGAGGCGTGTAATGTACGAAAGAGGAAACGATTTTTCCTTTGACGATAGAGCATTATGCCCTCGTGAGTCTGCGAGGGCATTTTTCATTTTCTAGGATAGTGCACGGGAGGTGTAAACAATGGCAGAAATTCGTCCAACCGTTATTCGTGAAGAAAAGGTACAAGCGATCAACGAAATCGCTGGCAAACTGCGTGAAAGCCAAACCACAGTGGTGGCTGACTACCGCGGTCTGACTGTAGCCCAAGTAACCGAACTGCGCAGACAATTGCGTGAAGCTGGTGTTGAGTTCCAGGTGTTGAAAAACTCCCTGACTCGTCTGGCTACCGCGAAAGAAAGCCTGACTGAACTGGATCAATATCTGACTGGCCCGAACGCTCTGGCGTTCTCCAAAGAAGATGTAATTGCTCCAGCGAAAATCATCGCTGAATTCGCGAAGAAAAACGATAAGCTGGAAATCAAAGGTGGCGTTATCGAAGGGAAAGTAGTTAGCGCTGAAGACATCAAAGCGCTGGCATCTCTTCCATCCCGCGAAGGTCTCCTTTCCATGCTTCTCTCCGTGCTGCAAGCTCCAATGCGCAACGTTGCACTGGCAGTCAAAGCAGTGGCAGAACAAAAAGAAGGTCAAGGCGCGTAATCGCCTGATCGTCGGATTGTAAAACTAAAACTTTTCCTTGAATGGGAGGATTTCAAAATGTCTAAAGAGCAAATCTTGGAAGCCATTAAAGGCATGTCCGTTCTCGAACTGAACGACCTGGTAAAAGCAATCGAAGAAGAATTCGGCGTAACTGCTGCTGCTCCAGTAGCTGTTGTTGCTGGTGGCGCTGCTGAAGCTGCTGCTGAGCAAACTGAATTCACTGTAAACCTGGTAAGCGGCGGCGCTTCCAAAATCAACGTTATCAAAGTTGTTCGCGAGCTGACTGGCTTGGGTCTGAAAGAAGCAAAAGACCTGGTAGACAACGCTCCAAAAACACTCAAAGAGGGCGTTTCCAAAGAAGAAGCAGAAGCTCTCAAAGCGAAACTCGAAGAAGCTGGCGCACAAGTAGAAGTAAAGTAAGTTAGCTTCCTGAAGGAGATCCCCTTGCCTGCGGCAGGGGGATTTTCTGTACATCTTTGCTGAACGCAGGGGCGCGTTGTCCAAGGCTTTTGTACCGATGAGGAAAGGTGGATCACATCGTGTCAGATCACTACTACACCAATCGACCAGGCGCTGCGCATGACGAACAACAGTTTTCCTTTGTGCTCCGTGGATTCGAGCTGCTGTTTTATACGGATGCAGGGGTATTTTCACGAGACCGAATCGACTTCGGGAGTGTGCTGCTGATTGAAAACATGCAGATTGCTCCTCATGCGCGAGTGCTCGATGTGGGTTGTGGCTACGGTCCCATCGGCCTTACAGCCGCCAAGCTCGCTGCCCAGGGTCGGGTGACGATGATTGACGTGAATGAACGCGCGGTCGATCTGGCTCGCCGCAACGCGGAGCAAAACGGCGTGCAAAACGTCGACATTCGGGTCAGCGATGTTTACAGCGCAGTGAAGGGCGAGACGTTTGACGTCATCTTGACCAATCCGCCGATCCGGGCGGGCAAAGAAATCGTCCACCGCATTTTTACGGAAGGGTACGAGCTGCTCGCGGATGGCGGAGAGATGTGGGTGGTCATCCAAAAGAAGCAGGGTGCTCCGTCTGCGATGAAGAAGCTGCAGGAAACGTACCGGGAAGTCGAGGAAGTGGATCGATCAAAAGGGTACTTCATTTTCCGGGCGGTGAAGTAGTCAAGAAAATGTTTTGAGAAAACTTTTCTTGACGCGCATATTTCAATGTGATAGCATTATAAAATGTCAATATGGGATAAATGTCTATTTTTCTGCAATTCCCTGTCTGTCAAGCATTTTCTCTGTTTTTTCCTGAAGGAGGAATGTTGGAGTAAAAACATGGGAATTCTTTTAAAATAGAGTTTCTCTGGGTTAAAAATGGTCATACTGCTTTAACCCATTTTTCTTTTTGAGGCATTCGTCTGCACTTTTGAAGTGACCGAATGCCAAGTTTCTATGTGTGAAAACACAACCTGAGGGGTGAATAAGTTGGCAGGTAAAGTGATTCAAAGTGGCCGACACCGCCAGCGTCGTACGTATTCACGTATTAACGAAGTGCTGGGCCTTCCAAATCTCATCGAGATTCAGCAGAAGTCCTACCAATGGTTCCTGGATGAAGGTCTGCGTGAAATGTTCCAAGACATTTCGCCGATCCAGGACTTTACGGGCAATCTCGTGCTGGAATTTATCGATTACAGCTTGGGAGAGCCGAAGTACGATGTTGACGAGTCGAAAGAACGTGACGTCACCTATGCGGCGCCTCTGCGTGTGAAGGTACGTTTGTTGAACAAAGAGACGGGAGAAGTGAAGGAACAAGAAGTCTTCATGGGGGATTTCCCGCTCATGACCGAAACGGGAACCTTCATTATTAACGGGGCTGAGCGTGTCATTGTCAGCCAGCTTGTTCGTTCCCCCAGTGTATATTACAACACCAAAGTGGACAAAAACGGCAAGCAGACGTTTACGGCTACCGTGATCCCGAACCGCGGGGCATGGCTGGAGCTTGAGACCGATGCGAAAGACGTAATCTATGTCCGCATCGACCGTACGCGAAAAATCCCGGTAACGGTCCTTTTGCGTGCGCTGGGCTTTGGTTCCGACATCGAGATCCTCAACTTGCTGGGTGAAGACGAGTACATCAAGAACACGCTGGAAAAAGACAATACCGACTCTACGGAAAAAGCGCTGATTGAAATCTATGAGCGCCTTCGTCCGGGCGAGCCGCCGACAGTCGAAAACGCGAAGAGCCTGTTGATCTCTCGCTTCTTCGACCCGAAGCGCTACGACCTCGCTTCCGTAGGACGTTACAAGATGAACAAGAAGCTTCATCTGAAAAACCGCCTGTACAACCAGCGCTTGGCAGAGACATTGGTAGATACCAGCACCGGAGAGATCATCGCCGAAGCCGGCCAAATGATCGACCGCAGACTGCTGGACCGCATCCTGCCAGCTTTGGAAGAGAACGTGAACTTCATCGACGTTCGCACGCATGGCGGCGTTTTGGAAGATGAGTCCATTCATCTGCAATCCATCAACATTTTCTCTCCGATCGAGGATGGCAAGATCATCAAAGTCATCGGAAACGGAAATGTGGATAAATCGTTTAAACACATCACGCCTGCTGATATCGTAGCGGCGATCAACTATTTCATGAACCTCCTGCACGGAGTAGGTTCGACAGATGACATCGACCACTTGGGCAACCGTCGTCTGCGTTCTGTGGGCGAGCTCTTGCAGAACCAGTTCCGCATCGGTCTGTCCCGCATGGAACGCGTCGTTCGCGAGCGCATGTCCATCCAGGATCAGAACCAAATCACGCCGCAAGCGCTGATCAACATCCGTCCGGTGATTGCATCCCTGAAGGAGTTCTTCGGCAGCTCGCAGCTGTCCCAGTTCATGGATCAGACCAACCCGCTGGCAGAGCTGACGCACAAACGCCGTCTCTCCGCACTCGGACCTGGCGGTTTGACTCGTGAGCGCGCGGGCTTTGAAGTGCGTGACGTTCACCACTCTCACTACGGTCGCATGTGTCCGATTGAGACGCCGGAGGGTCCAAACATCGGTTTGATCAACTCCCTGTCGTCCTTCGCTCGCATCAACGACTACGGCTTCATCGAGACGCCTCGCCGCAAGGTAGATCCGGAAACCGGCTTCGTTCTTTCCGAGATCGTGTACCTGACTGCGGATGAAGAGGACGTGTACAACGTGGCGCAGGCGAACCAGCCGCTCGACGAAGAAGGACGCTTCGTCAACGACATGGTTATTTGCCGACGCAAAGGCGAGATCCTGAGCGTGCCGCGCGACAAGGTCGACTTCATGGACGTATCGCCGAAGCAGGTCGTGTCCGTAGCGACCGCCCTGATTCCGTTCCTGGAAAACGACGATGCCAACCGCGCCTTGATGGGTTCCAACATGCAGCGGCAGGCCGTTCCGCTTTTGATTCCGCAGGCTCCGTTCGTCGGTACCGGCATGGAGCACAAAGCGGCGCAAGACTCCGGGGTCGCGATCGTAGCCAAGCATCCTGGTCAAGTAGAGCGCGTTACCGCTCGCGAGATCTGGGTACGCCGCTACAAGGAAATCGACGGCAAGAAGGTGGCCGGCGACCTTGACAAGTACAAACTGCACAAGTTTATCCGTTCCAACCAGGGTACGTGCATCAACCAGCGCCCGATCGTAAGCCGCGGCGACTGGATTGAAAAAGGCGATATCATCGGGGACGGTCCATCCACCGAAAAAGGCGAATTGGCTCTCGGCCGCAACGTCATCGTCGCGTTTATGACGTGGGAAGGGTACAACTACGAAGACGCGATCTTGCTGAGTGAAAAGCTTGTCAAAGACGACGTTTATACGTCTATTCATATCGAAGAATACGAATCCGAAGCGCGCGACACCAAGCTCGGTCCGGAAGAAATCACCCGCGACATCCCGAACGTAGGGGAAGACGCGCTGAAAAATCTGGACGAACGCGGAATCATCCGCGTGGGTGCGGAAATTCAGGACGGCGACATTCTGGTAGGTAAGGTTACACCTAAAGGGGTTACCGAGCTGACTGCAGAAGAGCGACTCCTGCACGCGATTTTCGGCGAGAAAGCGCGTGAAGTTCGCGATACCTCCCTGCGCGTGCCGCACGGCGGATCCGGTATTATCGTAGACGTGAAAGTGTTTACCCGCGAGAACGGCGATGAGCTGCCTCCTGGCGTAAACCAACTGGTTCGTGTCTACATCGCCCAAAAACGGAAAATCTCCGTGGGTGACAAGATGGCCGGACGCCACGGTAACAAAGGGGTTATTGCCCGGATCATGCCAGAGGAAGACATGCCGTTCCTGCCAGACGGTTCTCCGGTTGAGATCGTACTCAACCCGCTCGGGGTACCTTCGCGGATGAACATCGGTCAGGTACTGGAGACTCACCTTGGTATGGCTGCCAAGCTCTTGGGCATCCACGTGGCGACGCCGGTATTCGACGGTGCCCGTCAGGCGGAAGTATTCGAGACGTTGGAAGAGGCTGGCCTCGACCGCGACGGTAAGACCATTTTGTACGATGGTCGTACGGGTGAACCATTTGACCGCCGCGTAACGGTCGGCTGCGTATACATGCTGAAACTGGCCCACTTGGTGGATGACAAAATCCACGCCCGTTCTACGGGACCATACTCTCTCGTTACCCAGCAGCCGTTGGGTGGTAAAGCCCAGTTCGGCGGACAGCGTTTCGGGGAGATGGAGGTTTGGGCACTGGAAGCGTACGGTGCTGCTTACACCTTGCAGGAAATCCTTACCGTCAAGTCCGACGACGTCGTGGGCCGCGTGAAAACGTACGAAGCGATCGTCAAAGGGGAGAACGTGCCGGAGCCAGGCGTTCCTGAGTCGTTCAAAGTATTGATCAAGGAACTGCAAAGCTTGGGTATGGACGTGAAGATCCTGTCCGGAGACGAACAAGAGATTGAAATGCGTGAAATGGAAGATGAGGATGAGGGCAGCGGCGAAAAACTGAATCTCGTTCTCGAAGGCGGAAGCTTGAACGACGAGTAAGATTCCGGTACAAAGGGAGGTAACGCCCTGTGATAGACGTGAACAACTTCGAATACATGAAGATCGGCCTTGCTTCCCCCGATAAGATCCGTTCGTGGTCTTTCGGGGAAGTCAAAAAGCCGGAAACGATCAACTACCGTACACTGAAACCGGAAAAAGACGGCTTGTTCTGCGAGCGCATCTTTGGACCGACCAAAGACTGGGAGTGCCATTGCGGTAAGTACAAGCGCGTTCGTTACAAAGGAGTCGTGTGCGATCGTTGCGGCGTGGAAGTGACCCGCGCCAAAGTGCGTCGTGAGCGCATGGGGCACATTGAACTGGCAGCCCCGGTTTCTCACATTTGGTATTTCAAAGGGATCCCGAGCCGCATGGGCTTGGTTCTCGACATGTCCCCGCGTTCCCTGGAAGAAGTGATCTACTTCGCTTCTTATGTCGTAACCGATCCAGGCGATACGCCTCTCGATAAAAAGCAGCTGCTCTCCGAAAAAGAGTACCGCAACTATCGGGAAAAATACGGCCACTCTTTCCAAGCGATGATGGGGGCGGAAGCGATCAAGCGCCTGCTCGCCGAAATCGATCTGGACAAAGACGTGGAATCGTTGAAAGAAGATCTGAAGACGGCACAAGGACAGCGTCGCAACCGTGCGATCAAACGTCTGGAAGTGCTCGAGGCATTCCGCAACTCTGGCAACCACCCGGATTGGATGGTGCTGGACGTACTGCCGGTAATTCCTCCGGAGCTTCGTCCGATGGTACAGCTGGATGGCGGACGTTTCGCCACCTCTGACCTGAACGATCTGTATCGCCGCGTAATCAACCGGAACAACCGTCTGAAGCGCCTGCTCGAGCTGGGTGCTCCTGACATCATCGTACAAAACGAAAAGCGGATGCTGCAGGAAGCAGTGGACGCGCTTATCGACAACGGTCGCCGCGGCCGTCCTGTCACCGGACCGGGTAACCGTCCGCTGAAATCCCTCAGCCACATGCTGAAAGGGAAACAAGGACGCTTCCGTCAAAACCTGCTCGGTAAACGCGTGGACTACTCCGGTCGTTCCGTTATCGTTGTAGGACCAAACCTGAAGATGTACCAGTGCGGTTTGCCAAAAGAAATGGCGCTGGAGCTGTTCAAGCCGTTCGTGATGAAAGAGCTGGTGGCAAAAGGCCTCGCTCACAACATCAAGAGCGCGAAACGCAAGGTAGAACGCGTTCAGCCGGAAGTCTGGGACGTTCTCGAAGACGTGATTCGCGAGCACCCAGTTCTGTTGAACCGCGCCCCCACCTTGCACCGTCTGGGTATCCAGGCGTTCGAACCAGTGCTGGTGGAAGGTCGCGCGATTCGTCTTCACCCGCTCGTATGTACCGCATACAACGCGGACTTTGACGGCGACCAAATGGCCGTGCACGTTCCGTTATCCGCCGAGGCGCAAGCAGAAGCGCGCATCCTCATGCTGGCAGCGCAAAACATCTTGAACCCGAAAGACGGCAAACCGGTAGTAACGCCATCCCAGGACATGGTGCTTGGTTCTTACTACCTCACGCTGGAGCGTGAAGGCGACCGTGGCGAGGGTACTGTATACCGTGACCCGCACGATGCGATCGCTGCGTATCAGCAAGGCTTCATCAGCCTGCATACGCGCATTGCCCTTCCGGCGAAGATGCTGAACAAAACGAGCTTTACGGAACGCCAGCAGAACGCGCTTCTCGTCACTACTGTCGGGAAAGTGATCTTCAACGAGATCTTCCCGCCTGAGCTGCCGTACATCAACGTGCCGACGAAAGCGAATCTGCAAGACAAGGTTCCGGATGAGTACTTCATCTTTGAAAAAGGCACCAATGTGAAAGAGTTCATCAAAGCTCTTCCAGATCCGGGCGCTGTGAAAAAAGGCTTCCTGGGTACGATCATCTCCGAGTGCTTCCGTCGCTTCGGTACGATGAAATCGTCCATGATCCTCGACAAGATCAAGGAACTGGGCTTCACGTACTCCACGAAAGCCGGTATCACCATCGCCGTTGCGGACATTGCCGTGCCAGGCAAGAAGAAAGATATTCTCGATGAAGCCGACCAAAAGGTTGCGACTGTCATGACGCAGTTCCGCCGCGGTCTGATCACCGAAGACGAGCGCTATGACCGCGTGATTTCCATCTGGTCCAAAGCCAAGGACGAGGTCACCGACGTCCTCATGAAATCCATGGATAAGTTCAATGCGATCTTCATGATGGCCAACTCCGGTGCGCGCGGTAACGTATCGCAGATCACTCAGCTGGCTGGTATGCGCGGTCTGATGGCCAACCCGTCCGGTCGAATCATCGAGCTGCCAATTAAATCCAACTTCCGTGAAGGTCTGACCGTACTCGAGTACTTCATCTCGACGCACGGTGCGCGGAAAGGTCTCGCCGATACGGCGCTGCGTACAGCGGACTCGGGTTATCTGACCCGCCGTCTGGTAGACGTGGCCCAAGACGTGATCGTCCGCGAAAAAGATTGCGGAACGGACAAAGGGATTCGCGTCACAGCGATCAAGGATGGCAAGGAAGAAATCGAGAAGCTGTCTGACCGTCTGGTGGGACGTACATGCTTCGAGACCCTGCGCCACCCTGAAACCAAGGAAATTATCGTTCGCCGCAACGAGGAAATTACCGAAGAAGTGGCCGAGTATATCGAAAAAGTCGGGATTACCGAAGTCTATATCCGCAACGTACTGGCTTGCCGCACCAGCCATGGTGTCTGCAAACTGTGCTACGGACGCAACCTGGCGACAGGCGCCGAAGTGGAAGTCGGGGAAGCGGTTGGTATTATCGCTGCCCAGTCCATTGGGGAGCCGGGTACCCAGCTGACCATGCGTACGTTCCATACCGGTGGGGTTGCGGGAGATGACATCACCCAAGGTTTGCCGCGTATTCAGGAGTTGTTCGAAGCGCGCAATCCAAAAGGTCAGGCCGTCATCTCCGAGATCGACGGGGAAGTCGTCGACATCCGCGAAGGCAAAGACCGTCGCGAAATCGAAGTTCGCGGGGAAGCGGAAAGCAAAGTGTACGCCGCTCCATACGGCGCTCGCATCAAGGTATCTGTCGGTACCAAGCTGAGTGCAGGGGATGAGCTCACCGAGGGTTCCGTCGACCCGAAAGAAATGCTGAAGGTTCGCGGCATGCGTGGCGTTTCCAACTACATCCTGCAAGAGGTGCAAAAAGTGTACCGGATGCAGGGGGTAGAAATTAACGACAAGCACGTCGAGGTGATGATTCGCCAGATGCTCCGCAAGCTGCGCGTCATCGACAGCGGCGATACGGATCTCTTGCCAGGCTCCTATGTAGAAGTACCGGAGTTTGAGCAAGCGAACGCAAAAGTACTGATCGAAGGCAAGAATCCAGCCGTAGGTCGTCCGGTTCTGCTGGGGATTACGAAAGCGTCCCTGGAGACCGACTCCTTCCTGTCGGCAGCGTCCTTCCAAGAGACCACTCGCGTTCTTACCGACGCAGCGATCAAAGGAAAAGTGGACCGCTTGCTCGGTTTGAAAGAGAACGTCATTATCGGGAAACTGGTTCCAGCAGGTACCGGTATGTCCCGTTATCGCAACATCAAAGTGGCGAGCCAAGCCGATTACGAAGCCGAGCTCGAAGCGCAAAACGCGCAGCAAGAAGCAGTTTCTGTCGAGTAGGATTGGCAAAGCGCCCATGCGATTACGTGGGCGCTTTGTTTCCTAAAAAAATAGCAGTTATAGTCGTTGACAATCGAAAGCCCACCTGATATTATATTCAAGTGTGCCTGACATCTGTACTTTGGAGGATATGAGAATCATGTCTTATGAAAAAGTAGAGCGGGCCAAGGAGTTAACGATCGGTATCAAGCAGACGATCAAAGCCGTAGAAACCAACCAGGTCGAAGCGGTCTACATCGCGGTTGATGCTGACAAGCGTCTGACCCAAAAAGTCGAGCTCCTTTGCAAAGAGAAGGGTGTGCCAGTCATCCATGTAGATTCCATGCGCAGATTAGGCAAAGCGTGCGGGATCGAAGTGGGAGCGGCGACTGCCGCGATCAAGAAAAGTGGTTAACGATGTTTTTGTCCGTGTTTACACGATCTGTAAGTTTGGACAAGAACTTTCTATTTGACCAAAAATGACTCACCTGGATCTGTGGTCTTGAGATTGGGTATTAAGAAGGGAGGTAACATCATGCCTACAATTAACCAATTGGTACGTAAAGGTCGCGAGGATAAGGTTGTGAAGTCGAAGTCCCCAGCTCTTCAAAAAGGGTACAACAGCTTCAAGAAAAGCCAAACCAACCAAAGCTCTCCTCAAAAACGTGGTGTTTGCACCCGTGTAGGTACCATGACTCCGAAAAAACCAAACTCCGCGTTGCGTAAATACGCTCGTGTGCGTTTGACTAACGGTATCGAGGTAACAGCTTACATCGGTGGTATTGGCCACAACCTGCAAGAGCATAGCGTCGTGCTGGTGCGCGGCGGCCGTGTAAAAGACTTGCCAGGGGTACGCTACCATATCGTCCGTGGTGCTCTTGACACTGCTGGTGTGAACAACCGTAAACAAGGTCGTTCCAAGTACGGTACAAAACGTCCGAAGCCAGGTCAAGCAGCTGCAGCAGCGAAAAAGAAATAAGAAAAGCGCCCGATCGGCGGCGTGAATTTATAACGAAAAGAAGGAGGGAATACGATGCCTCGTAAAGGTCCTGTAACCCGTCGTGACGTGTTGCCTGATCCTATTTACAACAGCAAGCTGGTTACTCGTTTGATTAACCGCCTGATGTTGGATGGTAAACGCGGTGTAGCGCAAAATATTCTCTACAACGCATTTAACCTCATCCAGGATCGCACAGGTCGCAATCCGATGGAAGTTTTCGAAGAAGCATTGAAAAACGTAATGCCAGTACTGGAAGTAAAAGCTCGCCGTGTAGGTGGTGCTAACTACCAAGTACCGATCGAAGTAAAACCGGAACGCCGTACCACTCTTGGCCTGCGTTGGTTGGTGAACTACTCCCGCACTCGCGGTGAGAAAACCATGGAACAACGCCTTGCGAACGAGATCATGGATGCAGCGAACAACACCGGTGCAGCTGTGAAAAAGCGTGAAGACACGCACAAGATGGCTGAAGCGAACAAAGCGTTTGCTCACTATCGCTGGTAGGAAATTGAATCGGGTGTCCGTCTTGGATACCCGTTTATTCAAAAACTCGAGTATGGAAGGAGCATACCTGAATGGCTCGCGAGTTCTCTTTGCCGAATACGCGTAATATCGGTATCATGGCTCACATCGATGCTGGTAAAACGACCACAACCGAGCGTATTCTGTTCTACACCGGTCGCGTTCACAAGATTGGTGAAGTGCACGAAGGTGCAGCAACCATGGACTGGATGGAACAAGAGCAAGAGCGCGGTATTACCATCACTTCGGCTGCTACTACCGCTCAATGGAATGGCCATCGAATCAACATCATCGACACGCCAGGCCACGTAGACTTCACAGTAGAAGTTGAGCGCTCCCTGCGCGTTCTGGACGGTGCTGTAACCGTTTTTGACGCAAAAGGTGGCGTTGAGCCGCAAACCGAAACCGTATGGCGCCAGGCTGACCGCTACGGCGTACCGCGCATGTGCTACATCAACAAAATGGATATCCTGGGCGCTAACTTCGATATGTGCTTGGAGCAGATCAAAACTCGCTTGGGCGCAAACCCGGTAGCGGTTCAATATCCAATCGGTGCAGAAGACCAGTTCAAAGGTATGGTTGACCTGATCGAAATGAAGGCAATCGTTTATACCGACGACCTGGGCAAAACTTCTGACGCTACTGAAATCCCGGCTGACCTGAAAGACAAGTGCGAAGAGCTGCGTCTGGCACTGGTTGAAGCAGCTGCGGAACAAGACGAAGAGCTCATGATGAAGTACCTGGAAGGCGAAGAGCTGACCAACGACGAAATCCGTGCAGCTCTGCGCAAAGGTACCATTGAGTGCAAACTGACTCCTGTAATGTGCGGATCTTCTTACCGTAACAAAGGTGTTCAGCCTATGCTGGACAACGTTGTTCGCTATCTGCCATCTCCGGTAGACATTCCTGCAATCAAAGGTACTTTGCCTGACAGTGAAGAAGAAGTTGAACGTCCTGCAGACGACAACGGTCCGTTCTCTGCTCTTGCATTCAAGATCATGACTGACCCGTATGTAGGCCGTCTGACCTTTATCCGCGTATACTCCGGCGTTCTGAACTCCGGTTCTTACGTGCTCAACTCTACAAAAGGCAAGCGTGAGCGTGTCGGTCGTATCCTGCAAATGCATGCAAACCACCGCGAAGAGATTCAAACAGTTTACTCCGGTGACATTGCGGCAGCTGTAGGTTTGAAAGACACCACAACCGGTGACACTCTGTGTGATGAAAAGTCTCCAGTAATCCTGGAGTCTATGGAATTCCCAGAGCCAGTTATCGATGTTGCGATCGAACCAAAATCCAAAGCAGACCAAGACAAGATGGGTATCGGCCTGTCCAAACTGGCTGAAGAGGATCCAACGTTCCGTGCTCGCACTGATGAAGAAACCGGTCAAACTATCATCTCCGGTATGGGTGAGCTTCACCTGGAGATCATCGTTGACCGTCTGAAACGCGAATTTAAAGTCGAGTCGAACGTAGGTGCACCACAAGTTGCTTACCGTGAAACATTCCGTAACGCAGCGAAAGTGGAAGGTAAATTCGTTCGTCAGTCCGGTGGTCGTGGTCAATACGGTCACGTTTGGGTGGAGTTCGCTCCTCTCGAACCAGGTCAAGGCTTCCAATTCGAGAACAAAATCGTCGGTGGTGTAGTACCACGCGAATACATCCCAGCTGTTCAAGCGGGTATCGAAGAGGCTATGAAAAATGGTGTTATCGCCGGCTTCCCGCTGGTAGATATCAAAGCTACTATCGTTGACGGTAGCTACCATGATGTCGACTCCTCCGAGATGGCATTTAAAGTAGCAGGTTCCCTCGCACTGAAGGAAGCTGCGAAAAAATGTGGCGCGGTATTGCTCGAGCCAATCATGAAAGTAGAAGTTACAATGCCGGAAGAGTACATGGGCGACGTAATGGGCGACCTGAACTCCCGCCGCGGTCGTATCGAAGGTATGGAAGCTCGCGGTAACGCGCAAGTCATCCGTGCGATGGTACCACTGTCCGAGATGTTCGGTTACTCCACAGTTCTTCGTTCCCGTACCCAAGGCCGTGGCGTTTACTCCATGGTGATCGACCACTACGAAGAAGTACCGAAATTCATCGCTGAAGAGATCATCAAGAAGTCCAAAGGCGAATAATTATCGGTTCCGCTTTATCTTGAAACAGGAAAGGTTTACAATATGAGAGGGACAATCCCTGATAGGGTAAACCTTTCTTCAACCTATAAAAACCCTTATTAATAAGGAGGCTTTAGCTCTCATGGCAAAAGAAAAATTTGAGCGTAATAAACCACACGTTAACATTGGTACCATCGGTCACGTTGACCACGGTAAAACTACCCTGACTGCTGCCATCACAACTGTATTGGCACAACAAGGTAAAGCAAAAGCAATGAACTATGCTGCAATTGACGCTGCTCCAGAAGAAAAAGAGCGCGGTATCACAATCAACACTGCACACGTTGAGTATGAAACCGAAAACCGTCACTATGCACACGTTGACTGCCCTGGACACGCTGACTACGTGAAAAACATGATTACCGGTGCTGCTCAAATGGACGGCGCTATCCTGGTTGTATCCGCAGCTGACGGCCCAATGCCACAAACTCGCGAACACATCCTGCTGTCCCGCCAAGTAGGCGTTCCTTACATCGTAGTATTCATGAACAAATGCGACATGGTAGACGATGAAGAGTTGCTCGAACTGGTTGAAATGGAAATCCGTGACCTGCTGTCTCAATATGAGTTCCCAGGTGACGATACTCCAGTAATCAAAGGTTCCGCTAAAGAAGCTCTCGACAACCCAACTGGTGAGTGGGCTAAGAAAATTGGCGAACTGATGGACGCTGTTGACAGCTACATCCCAACTCCAGAACGTGCAACTGACAAACCATTCCTGATGCCAGTTGAGGACGTGTTCACAATCACTGGTCGTGGTACAGTTGCTACCGGTCGTGTAGAGCGCGGTATCGTTAAAGTTGGTGACCAAGTAGAAATCGTTGGTCTGGCTGAAGAAACTCGTTCCACTACTGTAACTGGTGTTGAGATGTTCCGCAAATTGCTGGATCAAGCTCAAGCTGGTGACAACATCGGTGCTCTGCTCCGTGGTGTTGAGCGTAAAGACATCGAGCGCGGACAATGCTTGGCGAAACCAGGTTCCGTGAAACCACACACCAAGTTCAAAGCAGAAGTTTACGTTCTGTCCAAAGAAGAAGGTGGACGTCACACTCCTTTCTTCGCTAACTACCGTCCACAATTCTACTTCCGTACTACTGACGTAACAGGTATCATCCAACTGCCAGAAGGCGTTGAAATGGTAATGCCTGGCGACAACACCGAGTTCACCGTTGAACTGATCGCTCCAGTAGCGATGGAACAAGGTACTCGCTTCGCTATCCGCGAAGGTGGCCGTACAGTAGGCGCTGGCGTTGTAGCTTCCATCGAAGGCTAATTACATGCCGATAAACCCGACAACCTCGTGTTGTCGGGTTTTTGTTTTTTGTTCGTGAACCATTATCAGATCTTTGCATGACTCCCATCAAAATGATTCAAACTGGCCCTTTCAAAGAATGTGCTACAATACGAGCAGGATTTGGATGGGGGAAATCATCAATGAAAAGTAATGAACGATGGTTGTATGTGATGTTGGCCGGAGTAGTGATGCTGTGGGGATTAAACGTCGTGATGGTGAAGTATTTGACCACATTCCCGCCATTGTATGTAGCTGCGATCCGCATGACGATCGCCGGAGTGATATTGTTGCCGATCGTTTATCGATACCGAAGCCACTTGCGGCTGGGGAAGGCCAACTGGTTCCTGCTGGCAGGGGTCGGGGCGAGCTCGATTGCGCTGCACCAAATGACGTTGGCGACCGGAGTTCAGTACACCACAGCCGGAAATGCTTCGCTCATTCTTGGGTTGAACCCGCTTGCTACGGCTTTGCTTGCGATGCTGCTGCTCGGGGAAGGAATGTCATGGCGAAAAGCTGCCGGCATTGCAATCGGCTTTGCCGGCGTGTTGATCGTCGTTATCTCACAGCATGGCGGGATCCACATGAATGGCTGGGGAGACGCGATCATGTTTTTCTCCATGCTGATGTACGTCACGGGAGGTTTGCTCATCCGAAAGCTGGCCTTGCGGGGAGTCCCTGTCTTGTTGATTACTGTTTTGTCTCAAATGTTCGGCGTGATGTTTCTTTGGATAGCTGCTCTGGCGGCTCAGCCGGCTTCCTATTATATCAATCTGGAGGTATCGCCATTCCAATGGCTGGTCATTTTGGCTTCCGCTGTACTGTCGACGGCACTTGGTTCCGTAGGATGGAACTATGGCATCCGGCAGCTCGGCGCCAGCCGTACAGCGATGTTTTTAAACGGGATGCCGCTGGCGAGTCTGTTGTTTGCCGCACTGTTTTTGGGTGAGCGGCTTCAGCTGGTGCACGTGTTGGCGCTGCTGATGATCGTGTGTGGTGTTACCCTGGGCTCCCGCGGCCAGAAGAAGGTGGAGCCCGTGCCAACGGTGGTGCCGTCCGATCTTACGACAAAAGCGTAGGGACAGTGATCCCTACGCTTCTTCATTTTGATCCCACTGGTTGACCATATGATGGGCAGTGAGTCGCAGGCGGTCAAAAATGTGCTCGCGAATCTCGCCTTCCAGTCCCGCCTCATCCATCGCCTTTTTCATGCAGGAGAGCCAAGCCTCCGCTTGCACGGGACCAATGGGAAAACGCATATGGCGCGCACGCAGCATCGGATGGCCGTGCAGATCCGAATACAGCGTCGGGCCGCCTAAAAATTGTGTGAGAAACTGATACTGGCGCTCTTTCACATGAGTGAAGTCTTCGGGAAAGAGGCGGGCCAGGTCAGGGTGTGCCTTGACGTGGTCATAAAAAATATCGACAAGGCGGGCCAACGTCTCTGCCCCGCCGATGATCTCATACGGGGTGCGATTGTCGTACGTCACGCGTCCAAACCTCCATTTCGGTAACAAATCCACTCTAAGTATAACGTCTTCCTTCTATTATAGATAGGTTCGGACAGGAGTTGGCAACCAATCCCGCTTGCGTTTCCCGTAGGATCTTTGTAAGATGGTCAAAGTGAGTCTGCCAAGCAGGCTCGCATGTACAAAAAAAGCGAGGCTGCCTAAGAAAAAACTTGCGTTGCCTATTGCTTTTTAGTACAATAGTGAATGTTGGTCATGGACTTGCGATGATGTGGGAGGTTGCTGACACACCCGGCCCCTTTGCCATGACCGGGGTGCAGGATATTTCCACGGAGAAATGTCTGTTTAGAAAATGGGCGAAAAAGGAGGGACTAAAATGGCAAAGCAAAAGATTCGTATTCGTTTGAAGGCGTATGATCACAAAATCCTCGATCAATCCGCAGAGAAAATCGTGGACACTGCGAAGCGTTCCGGTGCTAATGTATCCGGTCCGATTCCACTCCCTACGGAGAAAGCTGTTTACACTATCCTGCGTGCGGTTCACAAGTACAAAGATTCTCGTGAACAATTCGAGATGCGTACACACAAGCGTTTGATCGACATTTTGAATCCAACTCCACAAACGGTAGATGCTTTGATGCGTCTGGATCTGCCATCTGGCGTGGATATTGAAATCAAACTGTAAGTGTAGGTCCCAAAACGCGATACACGCGCAGGCGTTGTCTTGCTAAGCGCGTTATACCAAGCAACAAACCCCTGAAATGGCACCCCTGCGCATCGGTGGGGACTTGATACAACATAACATGTTTTTGAAATAAGCACAGGAGGTGGCACTAATGACCAAAGGAATCTTAGGGAAAAAACTTGGCATGACTCAAGTTTTTGGTCCAAACGGAACAGCGATCGCTGTAACGGTTATCGAGGCTGGTTCTAACGTGGTTCTTCAGAAGAAAGACGTGGAGAACGACGGTTACGAAGCGATCCAAATCGGCTTCGAAGACAAAAAAGAACAGCGCGCTAACAAGCCGGAAAAAGGACATGCAGCGAAAGCTAACACTGCTCCTAAGCGCTTCGTTCGCGAAATTCGCGGAGTAAACCTCGCTGACTACGAGGTTGGTCAAGAGTTGAAAGTAGACATTTTTGCCGAGGGAGAAATCGTTGACGTTGCCGGCGTAACCAAGGGTAAAGGTTTCCAAGGTGCGATCAAACGTCACAACCAATCCCGCGGTCCTATGGCTCACGGTTCGCGTTACCACCGCGGTCCAGGTTCCATGGGTGCGATTGCTCCAAACCGCGTATTTAAAGGTCAAACACTGCCAGGTCAAATGGGTGGCGACAACGTAACCATTCAAAACCTGGAAGTAGTAAAAGTAGATACTGAGCGCAACCTGATCCTCGTAAAAGGCTCCGTGCCTGGTCCGAAAAACAGCTGCGTATTGGTATCGACGGCAGTCAAAAGCAAATAGTTAGGAAAGGAGGAACTGACATGCCGAAAGTAGCTCTTTATAACCAAACTGGTTCTCAAGTTGGCGAAATCGATCTGGCAGACAGCGTATTCGGTATTGAGCCGAACAACGCCGTTCTGTACGATGCGATCGTGATGCAACAAGCATCCCAACGTCAAGGTACACACGATGTAAAGAACCGTTCTGAAGTACGTGGCGGTGGCCGCAAGCCATGGCGCCAAAAAGGTACAGGTCGCGCACGCCAAGGTTCCATTCGTGCTCCACAATGGAAAGGTGGCGGTGTTGTATTCGGTCCGACTCCGCGCAAATACGGTTACAAACTGAATCGTAAAGTTCGCCGTCTGGCTCTGAAATCCGCTCTGTCCACGAAAGTTCAAAACAACGAGCTGCTGGTATTGGACGCTCTGAACTTCACAGCTCCAAAAACCAAAGAAATGTCCGCTGTTCTGAACAACCTGAAAGTAGATCGCAAAGTGCTGATCGTTACCTCCGAGTATGATCAAAACGTAGCGCTCTCTTCCCGCAACATCCCAGGTGCAAAATTCGTAGATGCTGCAGGCATCAACGTTCTGGATCTGGTTGCGCACGACAAGGTAATCGTAACCAAAGAAGCGGTTGCTAAAGTAGAGGAGGTGCTCGCATAATGAAGAGCCTTCACGATGTTATCAAGCGCCCTATCATTACCGAGCGCACCACTGACATGATGGCTGAGAAGAAGTACGTGTTCGAAGTACCTCTCAAAGCCAACAAAACAGAGATCAAACAAGCGATTGAAAAAGTATTCGGCGTAAAAGTGGAAGCAGTTAACACCGTTCGTGTACCTGCGAAACCAAAGCGCTACGGAAAATACTCCGGTTACACATCCGAGTGGAAGAAAGCGATCGTTACGCTGACTGCTGACAGCAAAGAATTGGCCTTCTACGAGGGCGTATAACCTCGACGACTACCGAAAAGGAGGGTATTCAAATGGGTATCAAAAAGTTTAAACCGACTTCTCCTGGTCGTCGCCAAATGACGGTTTCTACTTTCGAGGAGATCACCACGTCGACTCCCGAAAAATCCTTGCTGGCGCCTCTTTCCAAAAAAGCTGGACGCAACAACCAAGGTAGAATTACCGTTCGTCATCAAGGTGGCGGTCACAAACGCAAATACCGTATTATCGACTTCAAGCGCAACAAGGATGGCATCGTAGGTCGCGTAGCTACTATCGAGTACGATCCAAACCGTTCCGCTAACATTGCACTGATCAACTACGTTGACGGTGAAAAACGTTACATCCTCGCTCCTCACAACCTGAAAGTGGGCGATGAGATTGTATCTGGTGCAGATGCCGACATCAAAATCGGTAACGCACTGCCTTTGGAAAAAATTCCAGTAGGTACTACCATCCACAACATCGAGCTGAAACCAGGAAAAGGCGGCCAATTGGTTCGCGCTGCTGGTACTTCCGCTCAACTGCTCGGCCGTGATGGCGAGTTCGTAATCGTACGCCTTTCTTCCGGTGAAACCCGCCGCATTCACAACGTATGCCGCGCTACCGTCGGTCAAGTAGGTAACCTGGATCACGAACTGCTGAACATTGGTAAAGCAGGACGTTCTCGTTGGTTGGGTATTCGTCCAACTGTTCGCGGTAGCGTAATGAACCCGAACGATCACCCACACGGTGGTGGTGAAGGCCGCGCTCCAATCGGACGTAAAGCACCTGTTACTCCTTGGGGTAAACCAACTCTGGGTCTCAAGACTCGCAAGAAGAAAAACAAATCCGATCAGTACATTATCCGCCGTCGCAAGAAGTAAGCTAGGCTGATACTATAACCGAACGCCTTTGGCGAAGGGAGGTTCACTAATGGGACGTAGCTTGAAAAAAGGTCCTTTCGTGGATGACCACTTGATGAAAAAAGTTGACGAGCAAAATGAAAAGAACGAGAAGCGCGTGATCAAAACCTGGTCCCGTCGTTCCACCATCTTCCCTCAGTTCGTAGGACACACTTTCGCAGTGTACGATGGTCGCAAACACGTACCTGTATATGTTTCGGAAGACATGGTTGGTCACAAATTGGGTGAATTCGCACCAACTCGTACCTTCAAGGGTCACGTCGACAACGACAAGAAATCCAAGAAGCGCTAATTTTCTCTTGACAGAGAGGAGGTACAAAGATGGAAGCAAAAGCAGTTGCTCGCAATATTCGCATCGCGTCTCGTAAAGTCCGCCTTGTGGTAGACTTGATCCGAGGCAAGCAAGTCGGTGAAGCGCTGGCGATCTTGAAACACACGCCGAAAGCAGCTTCTCCAGTTGTTGAAAAGCTCCTGAAGTCGGCTATTGCAAACGCTGAGCACAACTATGAGATGGATCCAAACAACCTCGTAGTGGGCAAAATCTTCGTAGACCAAGGTCCTACGTTGAAGCGTTTCCGTCCGCGCGCTATGGGTCGCGCTAGCCGCATCCATAAACGCACGAGCCACATCACCGTGGTACTAAACGAGAAATAAGGAGGGATTACGTGTGGGTCAAAAGGTAAGCCCGGTCGGTCTTCGGATCGGTGTCATTCGTGACTGGGAGTCCAAATGGTACGCTGACAAGGACTTCGCGACACTGTTGCACGAAGACTTGAGAATCCGCAAGTTTGTAAAAGGGCGTCTGAAAGATGCTGCAGTATCCACAATCGAAATCGAACGCGCTGCAAATCGCGTGAACGTAACGATTCACACCGCTAAGCCTGGTATGGTAATCGGTAAAGGTGGTGCAGAGGTTGAAACTTTGCGCAAATCTTTGACTGATCTGACTGGCAAACGCGTTCACATCAACATCAACGAAGTAAAACGTCCGGATCTGGATGCTACTCTGGTAGCTGAAAACATCGCACGCCAATTGGAAAACCGCATTTCCTTCCGCCGTGCGCAAAAGCAATCGATCACTCGTACGCTGCGCGCTGGTGCAAAAGGTATCAAAACCTTGGTTAGCGGTCGCCTTGGCGGTGCTGACATCGCACGTTCTGAAGGTTACAGCGAAGGTACTGTTCCGCTTCACACCCTGCGTGCCGACATCGACTACGGTACTGCTGAAGCACATACCACTTATGGTCGCATCGGTGTAAAAGTGTGGATCTATCGTGGAGAAGTCCTTCCAGCGAGAAAGAACGTCGCTACTGAGGAAGGAGGCAAGTAATCATGTTGACGCCAAAACGCGTGAAACACCGTAAACAACACCGCGGGAAAATGGCTGGTAATGCAAAAGGCGGTACTACTGTTGCGTTCGGTGAATACGGATTGCAAGCATTGGAACCATCTTGGGTAACGAACCGTCAGATCGAGGCAGCTCGTATTGCGATGACTCGTTACATCAAACGTGGTGGTAAAGTCTGGATTAAAATTTTCCCTGACAAACCAATTACACAAAAACCGCTCGAAGTACGGATGGGTTCCGGTAAAGGTTCTCCTGAGAAATGGGTAGCGGTAGTGAAACCAGGCAAGATCATGTTTGAACTTGCTGGGGTTCCTGAAGAAGTCGCTCGCGAAGCTATGCGTCTGGCTATGCACAAACTGCCAATCAAGTGCAAGTTCGTGAAGCGTGAAGAAGTGGGTGGTGACGCACATGAAGGCTAATGAGTACCGTAATTTGACCACTGCCGAGATCGAACAAAACGTTGCTTCTTTGAAAGAAGAATTGTTCAACCTTCGTTTCCAGTTGGCTACGGGTCAACTCGAAACCACATCTCGCATCAAACAAGTGCGTAAGGATATTGCTCGTGCGAAAACCATCCTGCGCCAGAGAGAATTGGGAATCGGCTAATTATAGGAAGGAGGTTTGAACGATGACCGCAGATCGTAATATGCGTCGAACTGTAGTAGGTCGCGTTGTTTCCGACAAGATGGATAAAACCATCGTGGTTCTTGTTGAAACTTACAAGACACACCCTCTGTATGGCAAACGCGTGAAATACTCCAAGAAGTTCAAGGCTCACGACGAGAACAATACGGCAAAAGTGGGCGACATCGTAGAATTGATGGAAACTCGTCCGCTGTCCAAAGACAAACGTTTCCGTTTGGTACGTATCGTCGAAGAGGCAGTAATCGTATAAGTCAGATTTTCGGATATTAATTCCGAAAGGAGGAACAGTAAATGATCCAAACTCAGACGAGATTGGCGGTTGCTGACAACTCCGGTGCAAAGGAACTCATGTGCATCAAGGTTCTGGGTGGTTCCGGTCGCAAAACGGCGAACATCGGGGATGTAATCGTGTGCTCCGTTAAATCCGCTACACCCGGCGGCGTTGTCAAGAAAGGTCAAGTAGTTAAAGCGGTTGTAGTTCGCACAGTAAGCGGCGTGCGTCGTCAGGATGGCTCTTACATCCGTTTCGACGAGAATGCAGCTGTGGTCATCAAAGAAGATAAGTCCCCTCGTGGTACCCGTATCTTCGGACCTGTGGCTCGTGAGCTCCGCGAGAAAGATTTCATGAAGATCATCTCTCTGGCTCCAGAGGTTATCTAATTGAACGGAAAAACTCAGGCAGTTTGTTCGATAGGAGGTGCACCAAGCGATGCACGTTAAAAAAGGCGACACTGTTCTCGTAATTGCGGGTAAAGATAAAGGCAAAAAAGGTCGCGTTCTCGCTGCTTATCCGAAGAAAGAACGCGTTCTGGTTGAAGGTATCAACCTCGTTAAGAAACACAGCCGTCCGTCCCAAGCAAACCCGCAAGGTGGCATTGTGACACAAGAAGCGGCGATCCACGTTTCCAACGTATCTTTGATCGATCCGAAGTCCGGTAAAGCTACTCGCATCGGTTACAAAGTATTGGAAAACGGCAAGAAAGTTCGGTACGCGAAAAAGTCTGGCGAAGTACTCGACAAGTAGTCAGGTCGGAAAGGAGGATGTCCTTAGATGGCAACAAGATTGAAAGAAAAGTATACCAACGAAATCGTGCCTTCCTTGATGAGCAAGTTCAGCTACACTTCCATCATGCAAGTGCCGAAAGTTGAAAAGATCATCATCAACATGGGTGTTGGCGAAGCGGTAGGCAACGCTAAATCCTTGGACTCTGCAGTTGAAGACCTGCAAACCATTGCTGGTCAAAAACCTGTAGTGACTCGCGCTAAGAAATCCATCGCTGGTTTCAAACTGCGTGAAGGTATGCCGATCGGTGCGAAGGTTACCCTGCGCGGCGAGCGTATGTACCACTTCCTCGACAAGTTGATGAACGTATCTCTTCCGCGTGTTCGTGACTTCCGTGGAATCTCTTCCAAGGCTTTCGACGGCCGCGGTAACTACACACTCGGTCTGAAGGAACAACTGATCTTCCCTGAGATCGAGTACGATAAAATTGACAAAGTACGCGGTATGGACATCGTAATTGTCACTTCCGCGAAAACGGACGAGGAAGCACGTGAATTGCTGACTCAAATGGGTATGCCATTCCGTAAATAAACCCACTCGTAAGGAGGGAAGAATGTGGCAAAGAAATCTATGATCATCAAGCAACAGCGTCAGCCGAAGTTTGCAGTACGCGCGTACACTCGTTGCGAGCGTTGCGGACGTCCTCACTCCGTATTGCGCAAATTCAAACTCTGCCGTATTTGCTTCCGTGAACTTGCTTATAAAGGTCAAATTCCAGGCGTGAAAAAAGCAAGCTGGTAATTTGAAACGGGAAGGAGGTTTTCTCTCATGGTTATGACTGATCCAATCGCAGATATGTTGACACGTATTCGTAACGCCAACATGGTTCGCCACGAGAAAGTGGAAATTCCGGCGTCCACCATTAAGAAGGAAATCGCGCGCATTCTGAAAGAAGAAGGCTTCATCCGCGATGCGGAGTTTGTTGAGGACAACAAACAAGGAATCATCCGCGTATTCCTGAAGTACGGTGCTGATAACGAGCGCGTAATCACAGGTCTGAAACGTATCTCCAAACCAGGTCTTCGCGTGTACGCTAAGAACAACGAAGTACCTAAGGTTCTGGGTGGCCTCGGTTGCGCAATCATCTCCACATCCGCTGGTGTAATGACGGACAAGCAAGCTCGTCAAGCAGCAGTTGGTGGAGAAGTACTTGCATACGTTTGGTAATCAAACAGAATAGATGAAAAGCACAGGAGGTGCACCACATGTCTCGTGTCGGTAAAAAACCGATCGTGGTACCTGCAGGCGTTACCCTCACTCTGAACGGAACTGAGCTGACGGTAAAGGGCCCTAAGGGTCAACTCGTTCGTAACTTCCATGAAGATATCAAAATCAACATCTCTGAGAACGAAGTAGTAGTAGAGCGTCCAAGCGACAACAAGCTGCATCGTTCCCTTCACGGTACGACTCGTGCGCTGGTTGCCAACATGGTAAAAGGCGTATCGGAAGGCTTCACCCGCACTCTGGAGCTGGTCGGTGTAGGTTACCGCGCAGCGAAATCCGGATCCGGTGTAACACTGTCCCTCGGTTTCTCCCACCCAGTAGAGGTAACTCCTGAAGCGGGTATCGAGATCGAAGTGCCAAACCAAACCACTCTGGTGGTTAAAGGGATCAACAAAGAGCGCGTTGGTCAAGTAGCCGCTGAAATTCGCTCGCTGCGCAAACCTGAGCCATACAAAGGCAAAGGGATCAAGTACAGCGATGAAGTGGTTCGTCGTAAAGAAGGTAAAAAGGGTAAATAAGCTCGTTAGCTTCATGAGAAAGGAGGCCGCTTAATGTTTACGAAAGCTGATAAAAACAAAGCTCGGAAAAAACGTCACCTGCGTATCCGCAGACGCGTGATCGGTAACGCCGTTCGTCCACGCCTGAACGTATTCCGTTCTTCCAAGCACATCTACGCTCAACTGATTGATGATGCGACCGGTGTAACTCTGGTATCTGCATCTTCTCTGGATAAAGAGCTGGGCCTGAAAAACGGCGCCAACGTGGAAGCTGCAGCAGCAGTTGGTACACTGATCGCTAAGCGTGCACAAGAAAAAGGTGCAACTGAAGTGATCTTTGACCGCGGCGGTTACATCTATCATGGACGTATTAAAGCACTGGCAGAAGCAGCTCGTGAAGCTGGTCTGCAATTCTAACAACAAGGAGGGTAAGGAATGCGTATCGACCCTAGCAAATTAGAGCTCGAAGAAAAAGTAGTCGCTGTTAACCGTGTAGCGAAGACGGTTAAAGGTGGACGTCGCATGAGCTTCAGCGCCCTGGTTGTTGTGGGTGACCGTAACGGCCATGTAGGTGCTGGTATGGGTAAAGCTCAAGAAGTTCCAGACGCCATTCGCAAAGCGATTGACGATGCTAAGAAAAAATTGATCCGTGTACCAATGAGAGGAACGACTGTTCCACACGAAGTTCTGTGCCAATTTGGTGCCGGTAAAGTTCTCATCAAGCCTGCTTCCGCGGGTACTGGTGTAATCGCGGGTGGACCTATCCGTGCCGTACTCGAACTGGCTGGTGTGGGCGACGTACTGAGCAAATCTCTCGGTTCGAACAATCCTATCAACATGGTCAACGCTACGCTGGAAGGCCTGGGCCGTCTGAAAACAGCGGAAGATGTCGCGAAGCTGCGCGGTAAGACTGTTGACGAGTTGTTGGGTTAATAAGGAGGGAATGAACATGGCAAAATTGCAAATCACCCTCAAACGCAGCCTGATCGGACGTACTGCTGATCAGCAAGACACTGTAAAAGCACTGGGTCTTCGCAAAATCAACTCCACTGTGGTGAAAGAAGATAACGCCGCAATCCGTGGAATGGTTTTTAAAGTGAAGCACTTGGTTGAAGTGAAAGAAGTATAATTGAACATCTCAAGAGTTAGGAGGTGCAACGTATGAAATTGCATGAACTGCAACCTGCAGAAGGATCCCGTCACACACGTAAGCGCATCGGTCGCGGTATCGGTAGCGGTACTGGCAAAACTGCCGGTAAAGGTCACAAAGGTCAAAACGCTCGTTCCGGTGGCGGCGTACGCCCTGGTTTCGAGGGTGGTCAAAACCCATTGTACCGTCGTCTGCCTAAGCGCGGTTTCAATAACATCAGCCGTAAGGAATACGCGATTGTTAGCCTGGACGCGCTGAACCGTTTTGAAGAGGGTACTGTCGTAACACCTGAGCTTCTGAAAGAAACAGGTGTTGTAAGTGCGCTGCGCGATGGTGTTAAGGTTCTTGCTAACGGCGAACTGACAGTGAAGCTGACTGTAAAAGCTCACAAGTTCTCCGGAGCTGCTGCTGAGAAGATCGCACAAGTCGGTGGAACAACCGAGGTGATCTAATGTTAGCGTCCTTAACTAACATTTTTAAAATTAGCGACCTGCGTCGCAAAATCCTATTTACGCTCATGATGCTGGTCGTATTCCGGATCGGAAGCTTCGTGCCGGTACCTAACGTAAACGTCGAGTTGTTTCAGCAGAATTCCAACCACTTGCTCGGCATGTTGGACACCTTCTCCGGAGGGGCGCTGAAAAACTTCTCGATCTTTGCCATGGGTATCATGCCGTACATTACGGCATCGATCATCATGCAGCTGTTGTCGATGGACGTGATTCCAAAGCTGACGCAATGGGCACGTGAAGGTGAGATTGGTCGACGCAAGATCGCTACGGTTACCCGCTACAGCACCATTGTCCTCGGGCTGATCCAATCGGTCGGGATGACAATCGGATTTAACAATATGGCGCCTGGCTTGCTCAAGGATACGTCCGTTGGCAGCTACGCACTCATTGCGTTAACGCTGACTGCAGGTACCGCGTTCTTGATGTGGATGGGTGAACAGATTACTGAGAAGGGAATCGGGAACGGGATTTCGATCTTGATCGTATCCGGGATTATCGCGAACATCCATAACGGAATCGCGACGATTTACTCGACTCAGTTTGCTGATCCATCCCAAAACATTTTCTTCAGCATTGTAAAAGTTGTGATTATCTTGGTAGTGATCCTCGCTATTATTGTCGGGGTTATCTTTATGCAGCAAGGTGTTCGCAAGATTCCAGTGCAGTATGCCAAGCGCGTGGTTGGACGCAAAATGTACGGTGGTCAATCCACCCACATTCCGCTGAAAATCAACTCTGCGGGTGTTATTCCTGTGATCTTTGCCATCTCGCTGGTGATTTTCCCGTCAACAATCGCACAGTTCTGGGTGGATCCATCCGGAACAGGGATTGCCAACTGGATTTATCAGAACTTCCAAGTGAGCTCCGGTTTGGGTATGACGCTATACGCGATTCTGATTATCGGGTTTACTTATTTCTATACCTTTGTACAGATCAACCCTGTGCAAATGGCAGAGAACATGAGGAAAAATGGCGGTTACATTCCTGGTATTCGGCCCGGTAAAAACACTGAGGTGTACATTACTCGTACGTTGAACCGTTTGACGTTGGCGGGGGCTCTCTTCCTGATGCTGATTTCCATCTTGCCGTTCTTCTTCAGCAAGCTGGCAAATCTGCCGCAGTCGATTTATATCGGTGGTACTTCGCTCTTGATCGTAATCGGGGTCTCCCTGGATACGATGAAGCAGATCGAAAGCCAGATGATCAAACGCCACTATCAAGGGTTCATCAAGTAATACCTGGGTTTTTACAGAAAAGCCTCTGTAAGCTTTTCTTTATGGGACGGAGGGAATGGACGTGAATATAATTCTGATGGGGCTGCCTGGAGCCGGCAAAGGCACACAGGCAGAACGAATCGTTGAAGAGTTTGACATCCCGCACATTTCGACTGGTGATATGTTCCGAGCAGCGGTCAAGAACGAAACGCCGCTCGGACTTGAGGCCAAATCCTACATGGATAAAGGCCTGCTCGTTCCTGATGAGGTCGTCATCGGGATCGTGCGGGAACGTCTGTCGATGGACGACTGCGAAAAAGGTTTCCTTTTGGATGGCTTCCCTCGTACCGTTCCACAGGCAGAAGCGTTGACAGCTACCGTAAAGGAGCTGGGACGTGAGATCGATCACGTCATCAACATCAACGTTCGTCGGGAACTGCTGATTGAACGTCTGACTGGTCGCTGGATCTGCCCAGTATGCGGGGCTAGCTATCATACGATGTTCAACCCTCCAAAAGAGGCGGGCGTGTGTGACAAAGATGGCGGCAAGTTGTATCAGCGTGACGATGACAAGCCGGAAGTGGTTGCACAACGTCTGGATGTCAACATCGCTCAAACACAACCGCTCATCGATTATTACTCCGCTCAGGGGCTCCTGCGAGATATCAATGGGGAACAAGATATCCAGGTCGTGTTTGCGGAAATTAAGTCGTTGCTAAGAGGGTAATTGCCGAATGATTATCCTGAAGTCGAAAGCAGAGCTTGAGGTTATGCGCGAAGCTGGTCGTATCGTCGCACTCACCCATCAAGAACTGGCCAAGGCGATCAAGCCTGGTGTCACGACGAAGCAATTGGACGAAATTGCCGAGACGTTTATCCGTAGCATGGGAGCAATTCCATCGTTTAAAGGCTACGGTGGCTTTCCAGGAAGTATCTGTGCTTCAGTCAATGAAGAACTCGTACACGGGATCCCAGGAAAACGTACGTTGCAAGAAGGAGACATCATCAGTTTGGACATTGGTGCCCAGTTTCAGGGCTTCCATGGAGACTCCGCTTGGACGTATCCGGTTGGCACGATTTCCACAGAAAATCAGAATCTCTTGCGAGTGACAGAAGAGTCGCTGTACAAGGGGCTTGAAAAAGCCGTACCGGGTGCACGGTTGTCTGATATCTCTCATGCGATTCAGGTTCATGCAGAAGCTGCCGGCTTCACTCTCGTTCGCGAGTATGTGGGGCATGGGATTGGGCAAAACTTGCACGAAGATCCGCAGGTTCCGAACTACGGGCCTCCCGATCGAGGTCCACGGTTGAAACCGGGCATGGTGTTGGCAATTGAGCCAATGGTAAATGCCGGCGAACGTTATGTCCGCACATTGGAGGACAATTGGACGGTAGTAACAGTGGATCGGAAAACATGTGCTCATTTTGAACACACCATCGCGATTACGGAAGATGGCTATGAGATTTTTACACGGGCGTAAACGGGAATTCCTTGGATTGGGATTGTCGTCCAACGTGTCGACGATAAGTTCGTTGTGTGATCATTTCGCAAAACTCATGGTCTGACTGAAGAGCAGAAGAAAGGAGAGTTTACCATGGCAAAAGATGATGTAATTGAGGTGGAAGGTACGGTAATCGAGCCTTTGCCGAATGCTATGTTTCGGGTAGAATTGGAGAATGGACACAAGATCCTTGCTCACGTCTCCGGAAAAATCCGCATGCACTTTATCCGTATCCTGCCTGGGGATAAAGTAACTGTTGAACTGTCGCCGTACGACTTGACCCGCGGTCGTATTACGTACCGCTATAAATAGTAAGCAAAACCCCTAGAAAAGGGAGGCAAGAACCATGAAAGTGAGACCTTCGGTTAAACCGATCTGCGAGAAATGCAAGGTTATCCGTCGTAAAGGTAACGTAATGGTTATTTGTGAAAATCCTAAGCATAAGCAAAAACAAGGGTAAACAAGGAGGTGCTTTTTACACATGGCACGTATTGCAGGCGTTGACTTGCCGCGTGAAAAACGCGTTGAAGTCGCTCTTACCTACATCTTTGGTATTGGCCGCCCCACGTCTCAAAAAATTCTGTCCGCCACTGGCGTAGATGTGAACACTCGCGTTCGTGATCTGACAGAAGACGAAGTTGCAAAACTTCGTGAGTACATCGACAAAACCGTGAAGGTGGAAGGCGATCTCCGCCGTGAGATTTCCTTGAACATCAAGCGCCTGATGGAAATCGGCTGC
Organism: Brevibacillus brevis; assembly: GCF_031583145.1. Classification (NCBI taxonomy): domain Bacteria; kingdom Bacillati; phylum Bacillota; class Bacilli; order Caryophanales; family Paenibacillaceae; genus Brevibacillus; species Brevibacillus brevis. The sequence goes on from NZ_CP134050.1 coordinate 267,609, forward strand.
TTCCGCGGTATCCGTCACCGTCGTGGACTCCCTGTTCGCGGTCAACGTACTAAAACAAATGCTCGTACGCGCAAAGGCCCACGCCGTACAGTAGCAAACAAGAAGAAGTAAAGGAGGGTAATCTGACATGGCGAAAAGAAAACAGGCTACAGCTACTCGTACCCGTCGTCGCGATCGCAAAAATGTGGAAGTCGGCGTAGCACACATCCGCTCCACGTTTAACAACACGATCGTAACCATCACCGATCCACACGGAAATGCGATCTCTTGGTCCAGTGCTGGTGCCCTCGGCTTCAAGGGCTCCCGCAAAAGCACTCCGTTTGCTGCGCAAATGGCTGCTGAAGCGGCTGCTCGTGTGGCAATGGAGCACGGCATGCGCTCTTGCGAAGTGTCCGTAAAAGGACCGGGCGCTGGTCGTGAAGCTGCGATCCGTTCCCTGCAAGCCGCTGGTCTTGAAGTGAACATGATCAAAGACGTGACGCCAATTCCGCACAACGGTTGCCGTCCACCAAAACGTCGCCGCGTGTAACTGGTTTATATTGTTCAGAACATGTCCATACTAGAATGGTAAATTCTGATTTATAGCTTGTCATGCACGCAAACGGTAAACCGCCGGGGAAATTCCTGAGTGGGCACGTATGCGGCCCACCCAAGGATTTCGACGTTTTGAAGGAGGGTTTGTTTAATGATAGAAATAGAAAAACCGAAAATCGAGGTTGTGGAAGTTAGCGACGACAACTCGTATGGTAAGTTTGTGGTAGAACCTCTGGAGCGTGGCTACGGTACTACCCTCGGCAACTCGCTTCGACGGATTCTCCTTTCGTCCTTGCCAGGCGCAGCAGTTCGTACCGTGCAAATCGACGGGGTTCTTCACGAATTCTCTACGGTTGAAGGCGTCGTTGAAGATGTAACCGAGATCATCCTGAACATCAAAGGCTTGGCGCTGAAGATCCATTCCGATGAAGAAAAAGTAATCGAGATCGATGCAGAAGGCGAAGGCGTTGTCAAAGCGGGGGATATCCGTGCTGACAGTGATGTGGAGGTCTTAAACCCTGATCTTCATATTGCAACGTTGGCCAATGGCGGCCGTCTGCACATCCGCATGACAGCTGGACGTGGTCGTGGTTATGTTCAATCTGATGGAAACAAATCGGAAGACCTGCCAATTGGTGTGATTCCGATCGATTCGATCTACACGCCGATCAAGCGCGTCAACTATCAAGTGGAAAACACCCGTGTAGGGCAAATGACCAACTATGACAAGTTGACCCTTGAGGTTTGGGCAAACGGCAGCATTAGTCCGGAAGAAGCCGTGAGTCTCGGCGCCAAAATCATGACGGAGCACCTGAACCTGTTCGTCGGTCTGACCGATGAGGCGAAAGATGCGGAAATCATGGTGGAAAAGGAAGAAGACAAGAAAGAGAAAGTGCTCGAGATGACGATCGAAGAACTGGATCTTTCTGTTCGTTCCTACAACTGCTTGAAGCGTGCCGGCATCAACACCGTGCAAGAGCTCACGCAGAAGACCGAAGAGGACATGATGAAAGTGCGCAACCTGGGACGCAAATCTCTGGAAGAGGTACAAGAAAAGTTGGCTGAGTTGGGACTGTCCCTCCGCAGCGACGACTAGAGACATAAGTCACCCTAGGGCACGCTCTGTTCTCTCGAGTACATCCCCAGACCAGGGGATTACAGATCTGGCATCGCAGCTGCAGAGCGATCTGCGAGCGCGGCCAGCTTGAAAAAGGAGGTAAGAACATGGCATACCGTAAATTGGGTCGTCGTAGCGATGCTCGTAAAGCGCTGTTCCGCGACTTGGTAACTGACCTGATCATCAACGAGCGCATCGAAACTACGGAGATGAAGGCGAAAGAACTGCGCCCAATCGCTGAAAAAATGATTACGCTCGCGAAACGTGGCGATCTGCACGCTCGTCGTCAAGTAGCTGCTTTTGTTCGTAAAGAAGTGGCAAACGCTGAAGGACGCGATGCAGTTCAAAAACTGTTCGATGAACTCGCTCCTCGTTTTAAAGAGCGCAACGGCGGATACACTCGTATCCTGAAAGCCGGCCCTCGCCGCGGCGACGCTGCTCCGATGGCGTACATCGAATTCGTGTAAGAGGTTCATACAAACTGGTCGTTTCACCACGGACCAGGGACTCGTTCTCTGGCCTGGAAAACAACCGCGAAAAGGGTGGGGGCAGATCTGGTCATAGGCTGGACTCTGATTCAACCCTTTTTTCCTTTATGGAGAGAAGTGTAGCTTCACCCTTTCGCTGCTCATATCCCTGTGAAGGCTGGGGAGGATGTGAACGCCTCATGAATGAGGAGAGCTTGCTGGCATTTCGCGATGTATCCTTTTCGTACGACGGTGACGAGGGTCAGCGGGTACCGGTCCTCAAAAGCGTGGACCTGACGTTTGAAAAAGGCTCGTTTGTTTCCGTGCTCGGGCACAATGGATCGGGCAAATCTACGCTGGCAAAGCTGATGAACGCCCTGCTATTGCCGGAGGATGGCGTGGTACTGGTCAGCGGTTTCGATACCAAAGACGGAGAAGTGCTGTGGGAAATCCGCCGCCACGTCGGGATGGTCTTTCAAAACCCGGACAACCAGATTGTCGGAGCCACGGTCGAGGATGATGTGGCGTTTGGCCTGGAAAACATGGGGGTAGACCCGCAGGAGATGCGCAGACGGATTGACGATGCGTTGCAGTCTGTCGGCATGGAGAAGTATTTGCTGGCACAGCCGCATCGCTTGTCCGGAGGGCAGAAGCAGCGGGTAGCCATCGCGGGCATCATGGCGATGAGACCGTCTGTAATCATCTTGGATGAGGCGACAGCCATGCTCGATCCGCAGGGCAGACAGGAAGTCATGCTCCTCGCACGCCGTCTCAATCAAGAAGAGGGCATCACAATCATCAACATTACCCATTTTCCCGAAGAGGCGGTCTACTCCGATCGGGTGACGGTTATGAATGCGGGAGAAGTCCTGATGGAGGGTTCGCCGCAGGAAGTATTCAGTCAGGTGGATCGGCTTTGGGCGGCTGGGCTGGACGTTCCATTCGCAGTGCGGGTGCGTCATGCTTTGGCAGCCAAAGGAATCGATCTACCATTTGTACTGCACCAAGAGGAGCTGGTGGAGCACGTATGCAGATTACTTTTGACCAAGTAAGCCACATCTACGGCAAAGGAACGCCGTTTGAACGGCTTGCGTTGAAAGAGGTTTCCTTGACGATTCCGTCAGGTTCCTTTGTTGGCATTATCGGGCAAACCGGCTCCGGGAAATCGACCTTGATCCAGCATTTGAACGGGCTGCTTTCCCCGTCATCGGGCCGGATCGTTTTGGGAGATGTGGTGATTACCCCTACCCAGCGACTCCCCCATGCCAGACGACGAGATATCGGCCTAGTGTTTCAATACCCCGAGCACCAGCTGTTCGAAGAGACTGTAGCCAAAGACGTCTCCTTTGGCCCGCTCAATTTTGACTTGCCTGCGGAAATGGTCGAATCGCGGACACGAGAGTCGTTGGAGGTCGTCGGACTCGATTACGATACAGTCAAAGACCGCTCCCCCTTTCAGCTGAGCGGCGGGCAAATGAGGCGTGTTGCCATCGCGGGCGTTTTGGCCATGCAGCCGAAAGTGCTGGTGCTGGATGAACCGACGGCTGGACTGGATCCTGCCGGTCGCAAGGCAATCCTGGAAGGGATTCATCGCATTCATCGACAGCAGGGCTTGACCACGCTTTTGGTTACGCACAGCATGGAGGAAGCTGCCCGCTATGCCGATTACTTGCTCGTCATGTCGGCGGGACAAGTTGTACTGCAGGGGACGCCCGGCGAGGTGTTCACGCAGGCAGACCTGTTGAAAAAGCTTTCTCTCGATGTGCCGGAGACGGTCGCGATGGTTTCCCAGATGAATCAATGCTTGCCGGAAGACGAACAGCTGCCCCGATCTCTTTATCGCGAGGAAGCGCTGATCGACCATTTGCTTACGCGGCTTTCCGTGCTGAAGGAGGGCTAGGCATGCTGCAAAATATTGCGATAGGGCAATACGTGCCGGGACAGTCCTTTATCCATCGGACCGATCCGCGGAGCAAGCTGCTCTTTATCATCCTTTTTGCGACATTGGTATTTTTGGCGAACAATACGGTGACCTACGCGGTTCTTGTTGCCTTTACCCTGCTGGTCGGGCTGCTCTCCCGCCTTTCCATCGGCTATATCTTGAAAAGCTTGAAGCCTGTATGGATCCTGATCCTGTTAACCGTGATTCTGCAGATTTTCATGACAAAGGGCGGGACCGTGTACTACCAGTGGGGCAGCTTCACGATCGAAGAAGAGGGTGTGCGGCAAGCCATCTTTATTTCCTTGCGTTTGGGGCTGCTCGTGCTGATCAGCTCTCTATTGACCCTCACGACCTCTCCGATCGATTTGACGGAAGGGCTCGAACGCTTGCTGGGGCCGTTTGGGCGCATTGGCGTACCCGTGCATGAGATTGCGCTTATGATGTCTATCGCGATCCGCTTTATTCCGACGCTCATGGAGGAGACGGACAAGATCATCAAGGCGCAGACAGCCAGAGGCGCCGATTTTAGCAGCGGCAACCTCGTGCGACGTGCGAAAAATTTGGTTCCAATCGCGATCCCGCTGTTTATCAGTGCCTTCCGCCGAGCCGAAGAGCTGGCATTGGCCATGGAGGCTCGAGGCTATCGGGGTGGCGTGGGGAGGACGCGGCTGAACAAGCTGGTCTTCTCCTGGAGAGATGGCTGTGTGGCGGCCGCAGGGGTGCTTCTGATGCTGGTGATAGGATGGTGGCGGTCTTGAGAAGGCTCAAATGCGTCGTAGCCTACGACGGGACTGATTTCAGCGGCTTTCAGGTGCAGCCGGACCAAGTGACGGTGCAGGGAGAGATTGAAGCCGCCTTGCAACGGATCACGGGAGAAGAGATTCAGATCGTCGGTTCAGGCCGGACCGATGCCGGCGTGCATGCGCGCGGGCAGGTGATTCACTTCGATACGGCCAGCAGCATTCCCCTGGAAAAATGGGGACTCGTGCTGAACAATCAGCTGCCGGATGCCATTGTCGTCCGGTCGGTAGAGGAAGCCGAATCGACCTTCCATGCCCGTTTTGACGTCCAGATCAAGGAATACCGCTATTGTATCGACAACAATCCTGTAGCAGACGTCTTTCGCCACCGCTATGCGGATCACGTGCGCTTTCCGCTGGATGTGGAGGCCATGCAAAGGGCTGCCCGCCATTTGGTTGGGGAGCATGACTTTACGTCCTTTTGCTCCGCCAAGACATACGTGGAAGACAAGGTACGCACCGTCTACGATTTGAAGGTGGAGCGTGAGGGAAGAGAAGTATGGGTGACGTGCCGAGGCAACGGCTTTTTGTACAACATGGTGCGGATCATTGTGGGAACATTGGTGGAAGTCGGACAAGGCAAGCGACTGCCTGACGAGCTGGTGGACATTCTGGCTGCACGAGATCGGGAAAGGGCCGGAAAGACAGCGCCGGCCAAAGGTCTGACGATGTGGGAAGTCGTCTATTGATCAGGTGAATTTCCAGTTAATAGACCAGACGGAGGCACTTGACTCTGACCCATCTCATGTAGTACGATAATCCTTGGTATTTTAACCCCGCTAGCCCCACTCTAGCCCCGGGATTGAAAGACAAGATCGTGGTATTCATGGAACACCTGGAAGAGTTGCTCACCCGTTACGAAGCAATGATCTTCCATTTGCAAGTTTCGGTTGTATTCGTTAGAAGTAAATGTGAATGTGTAAGGTAAGATACTTAGGAGGGACAAACATGCGTACCACATATATGGCGAAACCGCTCGAAGTTGAGCGTAAATGGTACATCGTTGACGCAGAAGGCCAAACGCTGGGCCGTCTGGCTAGCGAAGTAGCTTCGATCCTGCGCGGCAAACTGAAACCTGAATTTACTCCTCACGTTGATGCTGGCGATTTCGTAATCGTAATCAACGCTGACAAGGTAAAACTGACAGGTAAAAAACTGCAAGACAAAATCTACTACACTCACTCCCTGTATCCAGGTGGTTTGAAAAAGACCACTGCAGGTGACATGCTGAACAAGAAGCCAGAGCGCATGTTCGAGCTGGCTGTAAAAGGCATGCTGCCTAAGAACAGCCTGGGACGTCAAATGTTCACCAAGCTGAAAGTATACGCTGGAACTGAGCATCCGCACGCAGCACAAAAACCAGAAGCTTGGCAAATTCGCGGTTAAGGTAAAGGGAGGAAATATACGTGGCACAAGTACAATACTACGGTACAGGTCGTCGTAAGCACTCCGTAGCACGCGTTCGCCTGGTTCCAGGTGAAGGTCGCATTGTGATCAACAAGCGTGAAATGGACACTTACTTTGGTTTGGAAACACTGAAATTGATCGTAAAACAACCACTCGTTCTGACTGAGACTCTCGGTCGTTACGATGTGCTTGTCAACGTAAACGGCGGCGGAACCACTGGTCAAGCTGGTGCAATCCGTCACGGCGTTGCTCGCGCTCTGCTGAAAGCAGATCCGGAACTGCGCGGCGCTCTGAAACGCGCTGGCTTCCTGACTCGCGACCCTCGTATGAAAGAGCGTAAAAAATACGGCTTGAAAGCAGCTCGTCGCGCACCTCAATTCTCCAAGCGCTAATTGCTGCATCGGAATACAGCCCCTTGTCTGTTCGCAGGCAGGGGGTTTTTCCTTTGTCCCATGGTCATATTTGTCCAGCTTTGTCCATAAGATGGATAAGAGAATGGGACAAAGGGGACGGTGCACGGTGACAAGAAAAGGGATAGGCTGGATATTGGCTTTCGCTTTATTGGTGCTGTTGTTCACCTACGAGACGCCTGATCGCTCCTCCTGGACTGCGTGGTCGCTTCCGCTGGCGGGGACAGTGATCGCCATTGATGCCGGACATGGCGGGAAGGACGGCGGCGCCACATCGGCTTCGGGTGACGTGGTAGAGAAAGACGTGACGCTGGCGATCAGCATGTATTTACGGGACTTTCTGCAACAGTCAGGCGCTTTTGTCATTATGACGAGGGAAGAGGACAAGGATTTGGCTTCGCCTGAGGCGGATGCCAAGCGCAAACGAAAGTCAGAGGATATACGCAATCGGGTCAAGCTGGTCAACGATAGTGCGCCGGACTTTCTCATCAGCATTCACGTCAACTCGATCCCGTCACAGAAATGGTCGGGGGCCCAAACATTTTACTCGCCGACATTCAAGAAGAGTGAAGAGATGGCATATCTCATCCAGGATGAGATCAAACGTGTCATCGGCAATACCAAGCGGGTGCCGAGCAAGACAAACAGCGTCTTTCTCATTCGCGAGGTAACGGCCCCTGCAGTCTTGGTGGAGGTCGGATTTGTGAGCAATACGGATGAGGCAAAAAGACTGCAGTCTGTCGATTACCAGAAAGCGATGGCCAATGCGATTTACCAGGGAATACTTCGCCAGTACGCCGGTGAAAAGGTACCAGTTACACCTTGAGCAGTCGGGTTTTGTGTCGGTCAGGAGCGAATGTGCTATAATGAACGCGCGAACATAAAAGCTCCAGGGCAATCATGGAAAAGATTATAGATGAGGTGAACAAGATGTTGACCAAAGAACGAGTTCTCGAAGCGCTGCGCGATGTAAAGGATCCCGAAATCAACCGCAGTCTGGTCGAACTGAATATGATTCGTGACATCCGGATCGAGGGAAGCACCGTGAGTCTGACGGTGGTCCTGACGATCACAGGCTGTCCGCTGAAAGCCAAGATTGAAGACGACGTCATCGCCGCCGTACGCGCACTGGGTGCCGAGGAAGTTCACCTGCAGTTCGGTGCCATGACGGACGAAGAGCGTGCGGCTCTCAGCGCTCAGCTCCGCGGAAACGGGGGGCAGACTCATAATATGGCACCCGGACAAGCACCTCTGCTCAACCCGATCCTGGACAAAGGCTCGAAGACCACCTTTATCGCGGTCACATCCGGAAAAGGCGGAGTAGGGAAGTCGACGGTGACCGTCAATCTGGCTGTCTCATTAGCGCGTATGGGTAAAAAGGTCGGGATCATCGATGCCGATATTTACGGCTTTAGCGTGCCGGATATGATGAACATCGAGCAACGTCCAACAGTCATCGGGGAGACGATTTTGCCTGTCGAGAAGATGAACGTGAAGGTTATGTCGATGGGCTTCTTCGTTGAGGACAATTCGCCGATTATTTGGCGCGGACCGATGCTGGGCAAGATGCTGCGCAATTTCTTCTCGGAAGTTCACTGGGGAGAAGATCTGGATTATCTGCTGCTGGACTTGCCTCCGGGAACAGGAGACATGGCGCTGGACGTTCATACGATGATTCCGCAAAGCTTGGAGATCGTCGTAACCACTCCTCATGCGACAGCAGCGTTTGTAGCGGCACGTGCCGGGGCAATGGCCAAGCGCACGGGTCACGAAATTCTCGGCGTCGTGGAGAACATGGCCTGGTATGAAGCCAAAGATGGTTCGAAGGAATACGTGTTTGGCCGTGGCGGCGGGGCCAAGCTTGCCGAGACGCTGGCCAGCGAGCTGTTGGCGCAGATCCCGCTCGGCCAGCCGGAAAATCATCCATCCGAGCCGGATTACACACCATCGATTTATCGCGAAAACTCGCCGATTGGACAAATCTATATGGACATGGCCAAACGCGTGGCTGAAAAATGCGAAGCGGCCATTCGGGAATAGGCAATGGGCAAAAAAGGTGGGCTCTCCAGAAAAGAGCTCACCTTTTTTGTATCCCACAGGCTGATTGCCTGCCACGGGCCGTGGGACGGAATCCGCAGCGCAATCCCTGGCAGTTTCCCAGACCGTATCGGCTGTTTTCTTAATGAGAGCTGCTGCCGCTGCCACCGCCGCCACCGCTCGCTCCTCCGGTTTTGCCTCCGCCCTTTTCCTTTCCTTTTTTCCCTTTCGTTTTCATTTCCTTTGGCTTGGTCATTTCTTCCTGGGCTTTGGTCATGAGCTTCATCATTTCTTCCTGGAACATCGGGCTTTGCAAGGACTCTTTCATGATTTGCATGGTTTGTTGACGGTACGCCGAGCTTTTCATGAGATCCAGCAAATTTTTCTCGAACTCGGGGTCCTTCATAAGGGTGACAAGGTCCTTTTGGTATTCCGGGTCTTTCATGAGATCTTTCATCAGATCCTTTTGTTCCGTTTTCATGGATTTCGCCAACGTGCTGGCGAATTTCGGATCTTTGAAGGCTTCTTTAATATGTGTGCTGTTCGGATTGGTTAAGCTTTGGATTAAGGTAGTCCGGACGGTCGAATCATCCACCATGATTTTTTGTTTAAAGCTTTCATCTTTCATCATTTTTTCCATTGATGACTTTGCTTCGTCCGTCTGCAAAATGTCCAGCACCATGTCTTTTACGCTTTTGTAATCAGGCTGAGACGAGCCTTGCGCTTGTCCGCCGCTTGAGCATGCAGTCACAACCAGACAGACGATCGAAATCAGTCCAATGGTCATTGACTTTTTTCTCATGGGGTGGACACCTCCTTCTTTACTCTGCCTATAAGTAACGTGCGCATTTTGTTTTGTTCTTACGCTAGTATTTTCTTGCAGGCATTGATACAATCATATTCGATGTGGATGGGAGGGAATGTTTGGTGAGTCTGCGTAAGTATGGCTGGCTATTTTTCACCACCCTGCTGCTTGGCGGCTTGGGCGGTGTCTTGGTCGCCTTCATTTTTGACCTGGCAAAATTGCTGGAGGGGAGCGCCGGCAACTTTTTTGTAGGTACGCTGATGTACATGCTGTACGGCATGACCATCAGTATCGTGGCCCAAATGGGTTTTTTTGCGTATATGACCATTAATTATTTCGCAAAAACGATTTTTAAATCTCCTTCTCTGTGGAA
>NZ_CP134050.1:282500-387500 GCF_031583145.1 Brevibacillus brevis
ACCATCTGCTAAGGCTAAATACTACCTAGCGACCGATAGTGAACCAGTACCGTGAGGGAAAGGTGAAAAGCACCCCGGGAGGGGAGTGAAATAGTACCTGAAACCGTGTGCTTACAAATAGTCGGAGCCCGTTAAAAGGGTGACGGCGTGCCTTTTGTAGAATGAACCGGCGAGTTACGGTAGCGTGCGAGGTTAAGTCGAAGAGACGGAGCCGCAGCGAAAGCGAGTCTGAATAGGGCGCAAGTACGTTGCCGTAGACCCGAAACCGTGTGATCTAGCCATGTCCAGGGTGAAGGTAGGGTAACACCTACTGGAGGCCCGAACCCACGCACGTTGAAAAGTGCGGGGATGAGGTGTGGCTAGCGGTGAAATTCCAATCGAACTCGGAGATAGCTGGTTCTCCCCGAAATAGCTTTAGGGCTAGCCTCGGAATAAGAGTCTTGGAGGTAGAGCACTGATTGGGCTAGGGGCCCTCATCGGGTTACCGAACTCAGTCAAACTCCGAATGCCAATGACTTATGTCCGGGAGTCAGACGGTGAGTGCTAAGATCCATCGTCAAAAGGGAAACAGCCCAGACCATCAGCTAAGGTCCCCAAGTATACGTTAAGTGGGAAACGATGTGGAGTTGCCCAGACAACCAGGATGTTGGCTTAGAAGCAGCCACCATTTAAAGAGTGCGTAATAGCTCACTGGTCGAGTGACTCTGCGCGGAAAATGTAACGGGGCTAAACGTATCACCGAAGCTATGGCAGTCCTTACGGACTGGGTAGGGGAGCGTTCCAAGCAGCAGTGAAGCCGTACTGGAAAGAGCGGTGGAGCGCTTGGAAGTGAGAATGCCGGTGTAAGTAGCGAAAAGACAAGTGAGAATCTTGTCCACCGAAAGCCTAAGGGTTCCTGGGGAAGGCTCGTCCTCCCAGGGTTAGTCGGGACCTAAGCTGAGGCCGAAAGGCGTAGGCGATGGACAACAGGTTGATATTCCTGTACCACCTCTGTTCCGCTTGAGCAATGGCGTGACGCAGGAGGATAGGGTGAGCGGCCTACTGGATGGCCGTCCAAGCAGTGAGCCTGGTGTGTAGGCAAATCCGCACACCGTAAGGGCAAGCTGTGATGGCGAGGGAAATTTTAGTACCGAAGTCCCTGATTTCACACTGCCAAGAAAAGCGTCTAGCGAGGAACAAGGTGCCCGTACCGCAAACCGACACAGGTAGGCGAGGAGAGAATCCTAAGGTGCGCGGGATAACTCTTGCTAAGGAACTCGGCAAAATGGCCCCGTAACTTCGGGAGAAGGGGCGCCCCGGTAGGGTTTATAGCCCGAGGGGGCCGCAGTGAAAAGGCCCAAGCGACTGTTTAGCAAAAACACAGGTCTCTGCGAAGCCGCAAGGCGAAGTATAGGGGCTGACGCCTGCCCGGTGCTGGAAGGTTAAGGGGATGAGTTAGCGCAAGCGAAGCTTTGAACCGAAGCCCCAGTAAACGGCGGCCGTAACTATAACGGTCCTAAGGTAGCGAAATTCCTTGTCGGGTAAGTTCCGACCCGCACGAAAGGCGTAACGACTTGGGCGCTGTCTCGGCAAGAGACCCGGTGAAATCATAATACCTGTGAAGATGCAGGTTACCCGCGACAAGACGGAAAGACCCCATGGAGCTTTACTGTAGCCTGGTATTGGAACTTTGTGCATCATGTACAGGATAGGTGGGAAGCTGAGAAGCAGGGGCGCCAGCCTCTGTGGAGCTGTCGGTGGGATACCACCCTTGATGTACGGAGTTTCTAACTCGTCGCCCTCATCGGGCGAGAGGACCATGCCAGGTGGGCAGTTTGACTGGGGCGGTCGCCTCCCAAAAGGTAACGGAGGCGCCCAAAGGTTCCCTCAGAATGGTCGGAAATCATTCGTAGAGTGTAAAGGCAGAAGGGAGCTTGACTGCGAGACCTACAAGTCGAGCAGGGACGAAAGTCGGGCTTAGTGATCCGGTGGTTCCGCATGGAAGGGCCATCGCTCAACGGATAAAAGCTACCCTGGGGATAACAGGCTTATCTCCCCCAAGAGTCCACATCGACGGGGAGGTTTGGCACCTCGATGTCGGCTCATCGCATCCTGGGGCTGAAGTAGGTCCCAAGGGTTGGGCTGTTCGCCCATTAAAGCGGTACGCGAGCTGGGTTCAGAACGTCGTGAGACAGTTCGGTCCCTATCTGTCGCGGGCGCAGGAAGTTTGAGGAGAGCTGTCCTTAGTACGAGAGGACCGGGATGGACGCACCGCTGGTGCACCAGTTGTCACGCCAGTGGCACAGCTGGGTAGCTATGTGCGGACGGGATAAGCGCTGAAAGCATCTAAGCGTGAAGCCCCCTCCAAGATGAGACTTCCCACAGCGTTAAGCTGGTAAGACCCCTCATAGACGATGAGGTTGATAGGTTCGGTGTGGAAGCGCGGCAACGCGTGGAGCTGACGAATACTAATCGGTCGAGGGCTTATCCACACAATCCTTTCATACATGCGTATTCAGTTTTGAAGGAATGAATGATCCTTCAACGTTCCTCGGTAGCTCAGTTGGTAGAGCAATCGGCTGTTAACCGATCGGTCGGCGGTTCGAGTCCGTCCCGAGGAGCCATACCGATGCTCCTGTAGCTCAGTCGGTAGAGCGTTTCCATGGTAAGGAAGAGGTCGCAGGTTCGATTCCTGTCGGGAGCACCAGAAACAAAACCTTATGGCCCGTTGGTGAAGCGGTTTAACACAGCAGCCTTTCACGCTGTCATACAGGGGTTCGAATCCCCTACGGGTCACCATAAAACACCCCACAAAGCGAAGCGGATATCACCGAATTCTTTGCGGGGGGCCCAACAACAAGTTGGGATCTGGAGGCTTAGCTCAGCTGGGAGAGCATCTGCCTTACAAGCAGAGGGTCGGCGGTTCGATCCCGTCAGCCTCCACCACTTAAGTTGGATACGGGGAGATAGCGAAGTGGCTAAACGCGGCAGACTGTAAATCTGCTCCCTCTGGGTTCGGCGGTTCGAATCCGTCTCTCCCCACCATTTTTCAACCGGACATTATTGAGCAGACCTCGTTTGGGGAATGCTTATTTTTAGGACGGTGGGGTATAGCCAAGCGGTAAGGCAACGGACTTTGACTCCGTCATTCCTAGGTTCGAATCCTAGTACCCCAGCCATTTGCACGAGCCATTAGCTCAGTTGGTAGAGCATCTGACTTTTAATCAGAGGGTCGAAGGTTCGAGTCCTTCATGGCTCACCAGTATTTTCCTACACAACCAAACATGTGCCCTTAGCTCAGCTGGATAGAGCGTTTGACTACGAATCAAAAGGTCGGGAGTTCGAATCTCTCAGGGCACGCTTTCCTTTCAACAACAGCTTTGTTTCAGGAATATGATAAAGTAATCGGGAAGTAGCTCAGCTTGGTAGAGTACTTGGCTTGGGACCAAGGGGTCGCAGGTTCGAATCCTGTCTTCCCGACCACGTTTTTGCGGGTGTAGTTCAATGGTAGAACCCCAGCCTTCCAAGCTGGTCGCGTGGGTTCGATTCCCATCACCCGCTCCATCGAAGTGAAGAGAAAACGAGCAGCTAGAAATGCTGCTCGTTTTTTTGTTTTCTTTGGCTTGCCTGGGCAAAGCAGGTTATTTATGCAAGATCTTGTCGAGTTGAGTCAATTCCCTTTTCGAGGCTACAATAAAGCTATTGAAGCTGAATTGGTCTTAGGGAAGGGGTCACATAAATGAACAAAAACATCAGTATTGTGGGAGTACCCATGGATCTAGGTGCAGACCGTCGCGGAGTGGATATGGGGCCGAGCGCCATTCGTTACGCGGGAGTGGTAGCGCGTTTGGAGCAGATGGGGATAGACATTCAGGATCGGGGAGATATCCAGGTCGCGCGTCCCCATCTGTTCACGGAAACCGAAAATCATAAATATCTGGATGAAGTAGTGGAAGCCAATGAAAAGCTGGCCGCTGTTGTAAGCGATATCATGGAGGAAGGCAGATTTCCTCTCGTCCTTGGTGGCGACCACAGCATCGCGCTGGGTACGGTAGCAGGGGTAGCCAAGCATGTGAAAAACTTGGGCGTCATCTGGTTTGACGCGCATGGCGACTTGAACACGGGCGAGACTTCGCCGTCAGGCAATATTCACGGAATGCCCCTTGCAGCCAGCCTGGGCTTCGGCCATAAGCGGCTGGTGAATATCGGGGGTTTCACGCCCAAGCTGAAGCCGGAGAACGTCGTGATTATCGGCGCGCGCGATCTGGATAAGGGCGAGCGGGAGTTGATCAAGCGCATCGGGATGAAAGTCTTTACGATGCACGAAATCGACAAGCTGGGGATGGCTCGGGTCATGGAAGAGGCGATCGAACATGTCTCGAAGAATACGGATGGCGTGCACTTGAGTCTCGATCTGGACGGACTGGACCCGCATGATGCTCCGGGTGTAGGGACTCCGGTCATCGGCGGCATTTCGTACCGGGAAGGACACGTATCTCTGGAAATGCTGGCGGATGCCGATGTCCTGTGTTCCGCTGAGTTTGTCGAGGTAAACCCCATCCTGGACAGTGAGAATCGTACGGCTCGCGTAGCAGTAGCGTTGATGAGCTCGGCGTTCGGGGACAAACTGCTCTAAACCCACAACCGAAGAGAGAAACAAAAAGAGAGGCGAAAATGGCCTCTCTTTTTTGTGTTTCCTCATCTTTACATCGCTGGAGGAAAACAGTACATTCTAAGGATGGAGGTGCAGCTTATTTAGCAGAAGGTCCAGCTTTACGCTCAGCTCCAACAACTCGGGAGTAATGGATGACTGTACCTTGTATTGATCGTTCAGCTCTTTGCGCAGCTTTTCGATCTGGAGGAGAACATCTTTTTTTGACAATTGTCCCACTCTCCTTTACAGCGTCAGGGTAAAAGGGCTACTATCACTACTATATTGTGAGCCAAGTTACGCTTATTCCTGTAATTCCCAACAAATTACCTGAACAAACATGAGATAGAAACGAAACCATTTGAAGGATCATCCGTATATAGGATTACGGTATTGTGGGGAGGATCGCATGGAGTTTGTAGAGAAACGGTTGACTCAACGAGCAAAGCGCGGGGATCGCGAGGCCTTTGCAGAGTTGATCGAGATTTATAAAGACAAGATATTTCAGCTGGCGTATCGGATGGTGGGAAACCGCCAGGACGCGGAAGATATTGCGCAGGAGACCTTCCTGCGGGTATATGCCAATTTGCATACGTACGATGAAAGCTACAAGTTCTCGACCTGGATCTACCGTATTGCGACCAATTTATGTATTGACCGCGGCCGGAAGAAGCGGCCGGATTTTTCATTAGACGAAGAGACGGAGCCAGGGCAAGGCATGGACTGGTACTCGCGGTTGTCTTCGAACGAGGGTACGCCTGAGGAGAAATTGGTCACGCAGGAGCTGCAGGAGACGGTACAGGACGCTTTGTCCCATTTGCAGCCGAAATACCGTTCAATCATGATCCTGCGCTATATCGAAGATCTGTCTCTGCAGGAGATTAGCGATATTGTGAAACTGCCTGTGACGACCATCAAAACGCGGATTCACCGTGGGCGGGAAGCCTTGCGCAGCAAGTTGCGACTGATGTGAGAAAGGAGAAAATCAAGATGGAATGCCGGGAAATGATTATCCTCATTCATGAATATCTGGATGGAGACACTGACGAGCTTGCCAATCAGCATTTGCAAATGCACATGAAAACCTGTGCAAGCTGCCGCCAGCATATGCACGAATTGCAGCGGGCCATCGCCTTTGTGCAAAGTGCTTCACATATTCACGTTTCTCCTGATTTTACGGCGCGCGTACTCGCCCAATTGCCGGCTGAGACCAAGAAAAATCTGCTTTCGGGCTGGCTGAGAAGACATCCGTTCCTCACAGCAGCGGCTGTTTTTCTCTTTTTGATGACGGGCAGCTTGTGCGCCAACTGGTTTGATCGGGACAACATCCTGCAAGTTTCTTCCGCCAATATGGACAAATTGAAAATAGATCGAGAGCGAAATGTTGTCGTCGTTCCTGCCGGGACCAGCATCGACGGAGATCTGGTCGTCCGAAACGGGAATGTCGAGGTGCAGGGCCAGGTACACGGCAATGTAGTCGCGATCGAAGGAAAAGTGTTTGTTGCCTCGACTGCTCAGGTGGCGGGAAATACGGAATCGATCGAAGCCATCGTGGATTGGATCTGGTATGAGGTGAAAAATATTGGAAATGACTTGCTTCCGATCTTGCCATAAGAGAAAATAGAGAGTACAGCTATCAACAGCACGGCAGTGGAGCCGTGCTTTTTCCGCAGGGAGATAGAGTGGACTTCAATGAGGTGGAGCGAGATATGGGGGCTTCGTTATGATATCGTTGGATTATGGGGATTTGCTACGGTATGGTACGGACATTTTGCTCGTGACATACGTGATTTATAAAATCATTATGCTCATACGCGGTACGCGCGCAGTACAATTGCTGAAGGGGATCATGGTCATCGTGATCACCTGGCTCCTCAGCAAATACTTTCAGCTCACGACGTTGCACTGGTTGATGTCACAGGCCTTTACCTTCGGGGTGCTGGCAGTGGTCATCATCTTCCAGCCCGAGCTGCGGCGCGCTCTTGAACAGTTGGGCCGGGGGAAGCTCTTTTCCCGTTCCAGCACCATTCAGGACGACGACATGGTGAATCGTCTGGTGCAAGAGGTATGCAAATCGATCACGTACATGGCGAAGCGGCGGATTGGTGCCTTGATCGTCATCGAGCGTGAAACGGGCCTGAATGATTATGTGGAAACGGGCATCGCGATCAATGGGCGCGTCAGCTCGGAGCTGTTGATCAACATTTTCATCCCGAATACGCCGCTCCACGACGGGGCTGTCATCATGCGCAAGGACGTCGTGCTCGCGGCTGCCTGTTATTTGCCGCTGTCCGAAAACAACTCCATTTCTAAAGAGTTGGGGACGCGCCATCGCGCTGCCATCGGTGTGAGCGAGGTTTCCGACGGCATGTCCATCATCGTTTCCGAGGAGACGGGACAAGTTTCGTATGCCGCGCACGGCGAGATGAAGCGCAACCTGACGGAGGAGCAGCTGGCAGAACTGTTGACAGAGCAGCTCCAGCCTCAATCGAAGGGCAAATCCATGGGCAGTCGTTGGCAATGGAGGCGAAAACATGGATAAATGGTTGAATAGTCATTGGTTTGCCCGCGCGGTAGCCCTGCTTTTGGCTGTCATGATGTGGATGGTCGTCAATCTGGAGACAGAGCCGTCGACCACTCCCGAAGCAAGTCAGCCAGTTTTTATTGATGGGGTCACCTTGCATGTCAAATACGATACGGACCGTTTCCAGGTGGTCAAACAGCCGAGAACGGTCAAAGTCGCGCTGGAAAGCAGCAATCCGTTTTACCGCCACAACTTTTTTCCTACGGACTCGATGGAGGTCTATGTCGATGCGACAGGGCTGGGCAAGGGAACGCACAAAGTCCCGGTTCAGTACAAGGGCTTTCCGGATGAGGTGAAAGTCGGGATCATCCCGAATACCGTGGAAATTACGCTGGAAGAGAAGAAGACGGTAGAGCGGGAAGTCAACGTGGAGATGCTGGGGGTAGTGGCACCCGGGTACACGGCCGGGGAGCCGATTGTAAAACCGTTCCGGGCGCTTGTGAGGGTGCCGGAGAGCCAGGTCGATAAAGTGGCTGCCGTGAAGGCTTCCGTCGATCTGGAAGGAGCGACATCGGCGATCAAGACGACGGTTCCGCTGAAAGTGGTGGACAAGTCGGGGAACGTGATTCAAGGGGCTGACGTCGTACCGCTCACGGTGGAAGTCAACATCCCTGTCACCAGTCCGTTCGCCAAGGTGCCGATCAAATTAAACTTGACGAATGAAATGCCAAATGGATATAGTTTGGCTAGTGTGGACATGAATGTGGATGAAGTGACCGTGTTCGGACCAAAAGAGGTCATCGACGCGATGAAAGCGGGAACCTACCCTGGTCCGGAGATCGATTTGAGCAACATTACATCAGATAACGTATTAGAGCTAAAGATACCGGTATTGGATAACATCGTGAAAGTAGAACCGGAGTATTTGAAAGTGTCGTTGAAAGTTGTGCCTTCGACAACCAAACGTTTGGAGAAGATTCCGATCCGCATCAGCGGGCTGTCGGAAAACGTGCAAGCCAAAGTGCTATCGACGGAAGGCCAGGAGATCTCTACGATTGACTTCGATGCCGTAGGGGCGGCGCAGATCTTGGGTCAGCTGCGGCCGGAAGACTTGCAGGTCGTGGCCGATGTAAGCAACATGCCGGCCGGGGTGTATGAGGTAGCGTTGAACTACATCTTCAACCAATCCGATTACATCAAGCCGGGAGCCAATGCTCCCAAGAAGGTCACCGTAGAAATCACGAACAAGCAAAGGTAGACATAAGCTGTTGTGTGCACAAGGAAGGAAATGAGGGACAAACATGGGGAAGTATTTCGGAACTGACGGTGTACGCGGTGTGGCAAACGCTCAGCTGACACCCGAACTGGCATTTAAAATCGGACGCGTAGGCGGTTATGTTCTCACAAGACACAAGCAGGAAGGCAAGCCAAAAGTCGTGATCGGGCGCGATACGCGCATTTCCGGTCAGATGCTGGAAAACTCGCTGCTGGCAGGACTGCTGTCGGTCGGAGCAGAAGTAGTCAGATTGGGTGTCATCTCTACATCGGGCGTCGCGTATCTCACGCGTGCGCTTGGAGCAGATGCGGGTGTCATGATTTCCGCCTCGCACAACCCGTTTCCGGATAACGGCATCAAGTTCTTCGGCAGCAACGGCTTCAAACTGTCGGATGAAGTGGAAGCAGAAATTGAACAATACCTGGATGCCACGGATGATACGCTTCCTCGGCCGACGGGTGAACAGATCGGGACGGTACTGGAGTTTTTGGAGGGAGGACAAAAATACCTCTCTCACCTGAAGAGTACTGTCACCGAGCGATTTGACGGCTTGAAGGTCGTACTGGATTGCGCCAACGGGGCAGTGTCTTCCCTGGCCGCTCGCCTGTTTGCGGATGTGGACGCGGAAGTCATCACGATCGGCGCCAATCCGAACGGGGTCAACATCAACGATCAGTGTGGCTCTACGCATCCGGAACGCGTACAGGAAGAAGTACTGAAGCATAAAGCGGATCTGGGGCTCTCCTTTGACGGAGACGCCGATCGCTGCATCGCGGTAGACGAGACCGGCGAAATCATCGACGGCGACTACATCATGGCGATTTGCGCGCGCGCCTTGAAAGCGAAAGGGAAGCTGAACAACAACACGGTTGTGACGACTGTGATGGCCAATATGGGCTTTTTCAAAGGGATGGAGGAATGCTCCATCAACACCACCAAAACAGCTGTAGGAGACCGCTACGTCGTCGAAGAGATGCTCCGCGGCGGCTACAACCTGGGTGGCGAGCAGTCCGGCCACATCGTCTTCCTGGACTACAACACGACGGGAGACGGTCTGCTGACGGGTCTTCAGCTCCTGAACATCGTCAAGGAAACGGGCAAGCCTTTGTCCGAGCTGAAAAAGATCATGGTGAAATACCCGCAGCTGCTGGTCAATGTAAGGGTAGAAGATAAGTCCAAGCTGAATGGCAACGAGGCGATCGAGCAGGCGATTCGTGCGGTCGAGGAAGAATTGGCCGGAAATGGACGGGTGCTGGTGCGTCCATCCGGTACCGAGCCGATCGTGCGCGTCATGGCGGAAGGGCCGGATGCGGCTCAACTGGAAGGTCTGGTGCACCGGATCGTCGACGTCGTCAAACAGGAGCTTGTGTAAAAAATACGCGAGGGGGAGTGGTGCCATACCGCTCCTCTTTGCATAACAGTATATGACAAAGATCTGATTGTCGGCTTTCGCCAGATGTGGTAAAGTGATCATGTGCATCTGGAAAGCACACAATCAATTGGTGGAAAGGGAGGGGAGACAGCGGTAGGCACTGAGCATCAACTACTCACGCAGCACATTGTCGTAAAGCGCCAGCACTGCGGCTGAACGGAAAAAAGCCCAGTGGACGAGGTGGAGGTTTATCGAAGCATTCGGCGGATACCTCCCGGCAGCAGTATCACTGCCGTGGAGCGCAAGTACAAATCACGGGAGCAATCCGGTGGACAAAAGCTTGCGCGTGATACGATTCATCGTCAATGGACCGTAAACAACAAACGTGAATATAAAATAAATGGAATGGCGGGGGCACACCCCCGTACATTGGCATTGGGTTGTGTCCCCGTCTACATGTGGAAGGGGATCATCACTTATGTGCGGTATCGTTGGATATATTGGAAATAAACAAGCGCAAGACATTATCATCGGGGGCCTTCGCAAGCTGGAGTATCGCGGCTACGATTCGGCGGGGATCGCGGTATTGAACGAGAAGGGACTGGAGCTGGATAAGGCACAGGGCCGTCTGGCTGTGCTGGAAGAGCGTCTGGAATCCCATCCGTTGGGCGGTTTCATGGGGATCGGGCATACGCGCTGGGCGACACACGGAAAGCCGTCTGACGAAAACTCTCACCCTCACACAGACGCAAAGCAAGCCTTCGCTGTCGTGCACAACGGGATCATCGAGAACTTCCTGCCGATCAAAGAAGAGCTGCTGAGCAAAGGCTATACGTTTACCTCCGAGACCGATACAGAGGTCATCGCTCACTTGCTGGCAGACATGTACGACGGCGACATCGTTTCCACCGCCCGCAAAGCGGTGCAGCGCATGCGTGGTGCCTACGCGCTGGGAATCATGACCGAGCATGAGCCGGATAAACTGGTGGCGGTTCGTCTGGCAAGCCCACTGGTTGTCGGTGTAGGCGATGGCGAGAGCTTTATCGGATCGGACATCCCTGCGATTCTGGAGCATACGCGTGACGTGTACATTTTGAACGAGGGCGAAATGGCTGTGCTGACCAGAGGCGGCGTCGAGCTGATGGACGCTGAGACTGGGGAAAAGATCGAGCGGGAGCTGTTCCACGTAGAGTGGGACATGGTAACGGCGGAAAAAGGCGGCTATGATTCGTTTATGCTCAAGGAGATCCACGAGCAGCCGCAAGCCGTCCGCGAAACCATGGGCGCACGCATCGACCAAGAGCACAAGCGCGTGATCTTGCCTGAGCTGAAAATGAGCAACGCGGACCTGGCGAAATACGATCGCATCTACATCGTGGCGTGCGGTACATCCATGCACGCCGGACTGGTCGGGAAAGATGTGATCGAGAAGTGGACCCGCGTCCCGGTGGAAGTCGCTGTCGCGTCGGAGTTCCGTTACCGCGACCCGATCTACACGGACAACACCCTGATGATCGTGATCAGCCAATCCGGGGAAACGGCAGACACGCTGGCGGCTCTGCGTGAAGCGAAGAAGAGCAACGTCACCGTCCTGGCTATCACCAACGTGGTGGGAAGCTCCGTAGCCCGCGAAGCAGATGAAGTTCTTTTCACGTGGGCAGGTCCGGAAGTAGCGGTAGCCTCCACCAAGGCGTACACGTCCCAAGTCGTCGCCCTGTACTTGTTCGCCCTCTATCTGGCACAGGTAAAAGGCACGCTGGCAGCGGCTGAGGTAGCCGAAGTTGTGGATCATCTGCAGGACATCCCGGCGAAAATCGCTTCGCTGCTGGAGGACGCCGAGCAGGTCCGCCGCTTCGCGGAGAGCACCAAAGGCGTGAACAGCTTGTTCTTTATCGGGCGCAGCCTCGACTACGCTGTCTCGCTGGAAGGCTCCCTGAAGCTGAAGGAGATCTCGTACATCCACTCCGAGGCGTACCCTGCGGGCGAGCTGAAGCACGGCACCCTTGCGCTGATTGAAGATAACGTACCGGTAGTCGCATTGGCTACCCAACCGGACATTTACGAAAAAATGGTGAGCAACATCGTGGAGGTCAAAGCCCGCGGCGCACGCGTGCTGGGCTTTGCGATCGAAGGCGATACCGATCTGGCCAAGAGCGTCGACGAGGTCATCTACCTGCCGTCCACGCTGCCGATGCTGACACCGATTTTGACCGTCATTCCATTGCAGCTGCTTTCCTATTTCGCTTCCGTAGCTCGCGGCCTGGACGTGGATAAACCGCGGAACCTGGCGAAGAGCGTGACGGTGGAGTAAGGCGACTGGCTGGTTAGCGAGTTGTGTTCACGAAAATCGGAAACCGAAAAACAAAACAGGAAACTGACCTGGAATTCTCAAACTTCCGACTGATACAGTAAAATTCGACGCAACCTCCATGGTTGCGTCTTTTTTAAAAGCGAAAAGATACATTGGGATCAATCACAGGTCCTCCAATGTCTTCGGAACGCACGCCACTACAGCCACTTTCCCGACAGCCCGCAGGCACGCCTATCGATAGGCGTGTCTTTTCTGATGAAGAAGGATTTGCCGAGAGCATTGAAAAATTAAATCGGGTTCACCCAAGCGCATCAATACACTTACCTGGTTTGCCGTACGGATGTGTGAACTCGTTCTTCAGATGGACCTACGCAAGATATGCGGGCGGTTTGAGCGGACAAGCGACCCAATCCTTCCCAATCGTCACCTTGGAGTATACTCCGTGCTTTTATTGAAAACGGTCCATAATGGGCGATTGCCCTGTAGGTAGGTCCACCCACTACTATAGAGCCTGAAAAAGTGAAAGCGCTGACATTTTTGTTTTCAACTATTCGAAAGGGAGGAAAGCGTATTGCAAAACACTCGCTTGGAACGTACGTTGACGCTTGCACCGCTTGTTTTGTTCGGGATCTCTTTTATGGCGCTGGGCACAGTATTCAGCACGTATGGAATCGCTGCCCAACTGACGAAAGGGATGGTGCCCGCCGCTTACATTCTGGCATTAGTTGCGATGCTTTTCACAGCACTTAGCTACGGCAAGATGGCCCAGGCATACCCGATTTCCGGCTCGGCGTACACGTACGCCCAAAGGTCAATCTCTCCATCGATCGGCTTCATGGTGGGCTGGAGTATTCTGGTTGACTACCTGTTTATCCCGATGGTCAATTACCTGGTTTTTGCCAGCTTTATGAATGCCGCATTTCCGGCGGTGCCCGAATATGTATGGATCTTGCTGATGCTCGTGATCGTTACGGGAATCAACGTCAGGGGCATCAAGCTGGCAGCCCGTGTCAATCTTCTGATCAATCTTTGCGCGATTCTGTTTATCGTGACATTTTGCTTTTTTTCGATCAGGCACATTGTGACGAATCAAAGCGTCTTCCATCTGTTTTCGATGTCTCCGTTCTTCCAGCAAGGAGCTGGCTTCTCCACGATCATTGCAGGCGCATCCCTCCTTTGCTTTTCCTTTTTGGGCTTCGATTCGATTACGACATTTGCAGAAGAAGTAAAGAACCCAGAAAAAACACTCCCGCGAGCCGTGTTGATCGTGACGATGGTCGGCGGCCTCATTTTCATTCTCGTGTCGTACCTGTCTCAAATCGTCTATCCTGATTATGCCTCGTTTCCCGATCCCGATTCTGCTGCGTTTGTCGTGATTCAAAACGTGGGGGGAGACTTTTTGGCCACCTTCGCTATCGTGATGGTCACTACCGGTACTTTTGGCTCTGCAATGGTTTCCCATGCCAGCGTCGGACGCCTGCTTTATTCGATGGGACGAGATGGCGTGCTGCCACGGAAGATGTTTGGCTATCTGCATCCCATCTGGAAAACGCCCATTGTCAACCTCTTGCTCGTAAGTCTGATCGGCTTGTCGGCCCTGTTTATGACGCTGGGAATGGCGGCATCGCTCATCAACTTCGGCGCTTTTCTTGCGTTTAGTTGTGTGAATATTTGCGTTATTATGCACTTTTATATCCGTAAAAAGGATCGCGCGGGCTGGAGCCTGTTCCGCACTCTGCTTTTTCCGATCATGGGGACCGTGATGGATCTTTATCTGTTAAGCAGTCTGGACTCCTATTCGCTTTTGCTTGGAATCATCTGGTTTTGCATCGGCTTCATCTATCTCCTTGTTTTGACAAAGTGCTTCAGGCAAAAGCCGCCACAAATGGAGATCGATGCAGCCTAATTCATACGGGAAGGAAGGATATACATGAAAGCAGATCTGATTGTGAAAGGAAACAAGGTGTTCACGGGGCTGCTAAATCAGCCAGAGGAAGCCGCAGTTGTTATTCGCGGAAACAAAATCGTGGATGTCTGCTCGATCGAGGAGAGCCGCGTCTATGAGGGGGAAGGCACAAAAGTGCTGACGTATGCCGATCAATTGATCGTGCCCGGATTCCATGATGCCCATCTTCATGTCATGATGGGCAGTCTGATCGAGCACTTTTGCGTGATGCTCGGTGACACCAAATCGGAGGAAGAAGCGGCTGCGAAGGTGAAGGAATACGCCGATCTGCACCCTGAAGACGAATGGATCATCGGCTTTGGGTGGGACCGGAACGCTTGGGAGCGAAAGCAGGACCCACACAAAAGCTCATTGGATCGCCTTTTGCCCGATCGTCCTGTTTTTCTCCTCAATGTGGAGGCGCACTACGGATGGGCCAACAGTTGCGCACTTGAGCGGGCACACATCGACGAAACCACACCTGCTCCGGAATTTGGCATCATCGAGAAGGATGAAAAAGGAGAAGTTACCGGAATTTTGCACGAATCGGCAATGGCGCTCATCACGAAAGTTGCCTTCGCCTTTCCCCGCGAAAAACAGGAAGCCTTGCTTGCAGGCTTTTTGGCACACACCGCCAAGCATGGAATCACGTCTGTGGATGATTTGTACGGGAGTCTGGCGATTGGGGCCCTGGATGATTACAGCTTGTACAAGGCATTCGATAAAGCAGGAAAGCTGACCACACGCCTGCATTTTTATCCCCCGTTGAATGGGGACATCGAGATGGCAAAAGCGCTGCGCGATGAATTCCGCTCGGAAAAGCTGCAAATGAGCGGGCTGAAGCAATTCGTAGACGGGGTTGTAACCGGTCATACGGCTTATATGCTGGAGCCGTATCGAGATAAGCCGGACTCGCACGGAGAGCCGGTGTTTCCCGAGGAGGATATCAAGAAATGGGTGGGAGAAGCAGACAAGGAAGGCTTTAGGGTTCGCTTGCATGCGATTGGGGACAGGGCAATCCGGCTTGCGCTCGATTCCTTTGAAGAAGCGAAAAAAGCGAATCAAACAAACGATCGCAGGCATGCGGTGGAGCATGTGGAGGTCATCCACCATTCTGATATTTCCAGATTTCAAGAACTGGGCGTAATCGCCTCCATACAACCGGTGCACCTGGCCCTAATGCCAACAGAGGGTTTCCTGAAGCCGATCGGTGAGGAACGGTCGCCGTATTGCTACATGGGCAAAACGTTGCAGGATACGGGCGCGAAGCTTTCCTTCAGCAGCGATTTCCCGGTTGCCCCGATCAATCCGATGTTGGGGCTGCATCGTGCCGTTACGCGGATGGATTACGCCGGGCAGGCACCGTGGAATGAAGCGGAAGCCATCCCGCTTGCCGATGCGATCCGGTATTACACGATCGGCGGGGCGTACGGTGTCCGCCGCGAGCACGAATTAGGCACACTGGAAAAAGGCAAGTTCGCCGATATCGCCGTGCTCGATTGCGATTTGTTCAGCATCCCGGCGGAGAGGATCAAGGATGCAAAAGTCGTTTTGACCATCATGGATGGTGAAATCGTCTATGAAGCGAGTGAAACTTGTCTCTTTCGGGCATGATCAGGCACCTTACTCGTATTTCAAGTAGGTTGGTGCCATTTTGGGAGTGATCGTGAGTGCGTATGCTTGGCACGCCGGAGACAAGGATCCAAGGTTCAAACTGTTCATTGACTACCGAACACTGGATAAAGTACTATGTATACACTAATGGAAGTATGAATGAACATGCACTTATCGCGGTAGGGTGATGCAAATGAATGATTTGAATCTTAGTCCCATTGTCAAAGAAGAAACAACAAAAGAACGGGTTTACAAGGAGGTCAAAGGCGCCATCTTGAGCGGCCGCATCTCACCTGACGAGATTTTCACAGAGGTCAAACTGGCAGAAATACTAAATACATCGCGGACGCCAGTGCGGGAATCGCTTCAAGATCTGCAGAAGGAAGGGCTGGTCGTTGCCATTCCACGCAAAGGTCTTGCTGTGCGGAAAGTGACCTCGATTGAGATGGAGCAGATTTTCTTGCTGCGTAAATCGATCGAGAGTGAGGTCATTCAGAAGTTGATTGACCGGATCACAAGCGAGCAAATTCAGGTTTTGGAAGAAATTTGTCACCAGCAAGAAAAAGCGATGAACATGGCGGATGAAGTCTCCTTTATTTCATTCGACCAAGAGTTTCATCTCACGCTTACCAGGTTTGCGAACTATGAGCTGATTGAGCAAATTTTGCTCAATTTGCACAACTTGTGCACGTTGATCGGTCTACAAGCGGTGAAAAAGAAGAATCGGATGTCCGAGGTGTTGGCCGAACACCGTGAAATCATTGAAGCGCTTCGAAAGAAAGAACAAACCAAAGCGGTTGATGCCATTATCGATCATCTGGCGAGGACCAATGATTCGTTGCGCTAGTTGGGCGTTCCGGTAGCAAAAAACGGGAATAGAGTTGAAGTCCTGGTTACTTCTTTGTGCTGGACTTGAGAAAAACGGCGTGGTTCTTAGGAATCACACTGTTTTTTTTGCGATATACCCTTCTAAGTGAAAGCTTTCCTCCCCGACATGATGCTCGATATAAATCCCCGGTTGCTTGGTTTCTCCGATCGGAATCGTTTCAACCAGTTCAAATCGGCAACCTTCAAGATGGGTTTGGATGAACCCTTTCTCAAAGTTCAGCGGCAGTGCATTCGGATACATCTCGTACATTTTTTGAATCGATTTCGCACCGTTTTTGTAATGCGAAAAAATTCCGATAATCGCGGTGTCGTCTTTGCAATACCGGTTGAGCTTGGTCAGGGGAAAGACTGGATGAAAAAGCGCGTAGTCGTTGAACGACAGGCTATCGATCATATAGTCAACGCTATTGCAGGCAATCGGCAAATGAAGAGATGAGTTGACGATGTAGAGCACCTTTAACCTGGGATTGATGAACGTGATTTTTCCCTTCAGCTTCTTTACCATTTCCTCATTGCTGCCGCAAAAAATATACAGGGCGTCATCTTGTAGTAAATGCAGGTATTTGGGGAGCAGGACAAACGTGTCGATGCTTGGCTCCAAAATAACCTTGTTGGTCAAAGGATAGCTTTTCAGGAGCTGGTAGATAAATAGGCCGCTTTTTTCCATCAACCGGGTCAGCTCGGTGGATACCTCACTTACGGTTTTCGGTTCGTACAGGTAAGCCCTGTTCTGGATCGAATCATCCAGATTGGGTGCGTACAAGATTCCGCCCTCAATCTTGGCTTGATAGCCGCATTCGCAATGTACGGAGGCATCCACGATCCATTCATGCATGATGAGCGTGTTTTGCAGTTGGAAGGAACCGGAGCAGACCGGGCAGCGCAGCAAGGGAATGAGCGATATGGAGATGCCTGTCACGGCTTTTTCTTCTTTTTTGTGGTGGACCGAATCGATAATCGAATCGATGTTTGCCATGGCCTCATACAGCTTCGTGATTTCCAACGCCAGCTCATCCTTCTTGGTTTCCAACAGCTGTACGAACCTTTCCCAATCATCGAGATCGCGCAATAACGTAACACGCTTTACTTTCAGGATATTATCGATTTCATTTAACGTGAAGTGAAGCGATTTCAATTGGGTAATAAAGGTCATATCGTCTTCACAAGTCTGATCGTACTCATAGTGGGATTCTTTTTTGGTCGGGATTAAAAAGCCCAAGCTGGTATAATAGCGGATCGTATCGATGGAGACGTTAAATTTCTTTGCGAACAAACCTATTTTCATATGGTTAGTCCTTCCCTAGAGTATACTCCGTGTTTTTCGCGAAAACGGCTCGAAATGGGTGGTTGCCCTGTAGATAAGTCCACCCACTAGTATGGTGCTAGGAACTTGCAGAGTTATTGGCAGCCAGAAGAGAAAGCGGTTACAAGGCTGCTCCTCAGGAAATACACGATGCAGGAGGAAGGCTGCCTTCAACTTATATTCTAACATTAGCAGCTAAGCTGTCCACAGCACTTCTCACTTCTCCCAAGGAAGGATGGCTCGGCGTATCCGATTTCCGGATTTACGATGCGTAGGCGCAAAGGCAGGAATTTGCTGGGAGCACCGCCTAGAAATCCAAGGCAATTGTAGGAGAATTCAAAAAACACTTGACTACATAATACCGAGTTCTGTATTGTGTATACATAAAGCGTGGTTGGAAGAAGCTGATTGTCTTCCCTGCCGGGTTTGCGAATATCCACTTGCCAGGAAGTTCGTTGAAACTTCCCGTTATCTGTCTCCATTACTGAGTTTGCAGGCAGTGAATAAGGAACCAGAAGGGGTGGAGAAGCATTTGTCGATCATCGAGGGAGTGAGTCTGGTGAGACGGAGCTTGCAGCGAAACGAAACACGCTTCAACTTGTAGAAGCGATCGAATCGATCACAAAGAAGTGGGGGGATTGAATACATGGGTAAACCTGTTGAAGCACTAAGTCAGGATATGGTTTCCCTGATTCAGGGAAGCACGATTGTGCTGCTAAACGTTGTACATAGGGAAAGCGAAAGGGTCTACACTACTGCATTATCATGGGTGTATGCCATTAACGAGAGGAAGATTCGCTTCGCAATCGATGCCAAATCGGAATTTGTGAGTATTTTGGAAAGGAACCCCGAGCTGGTTCTTGCTTTTATCGGACTTGAAAGCGTATACTCCATCGTTGGCAAAGCGGCAATAAAAATGAGACAGACAGAGGGGACTACTCTCAAACTGGCTATTCTTGAAGTGGATGTTCAAGAGGTTCGGGACATCATCTTTTATGGTGGAAAGGTCGTCACGGAACCGTCTTTTGTCAAAACGTATAATGCTGAGCTTGCGAAAAAGCTCGACCAAGAAGTGAAGGACATCATCTACCGTTGATCCTCCTTGCAACCTCCGGAAAGAGTTTTTTTACTGCTTTTTGTGTATACACAACACATAACACGGGATACAAAAATAATTACCCTGAAGGAAGGCGTCGACATGAGAACTGGACAACAGTATATTGATTCGCTAAAGGATAATCGCTGTATTTATATCGATGGTGAACGTGTGCAGGATGTAACGAATCATCCCGCATTTACCGGGATTATCAATACGGTGGCAAGACTTTACGACATTTCTTCAGATGAGAAAAGCAACATGGCATATGTAACGGAAGACGGCACGATCGCCAATAAAATTTACATGATTCCGAGAAGCCGCGAAGATCTGAAAGAACGAAGAGAGGCAATCAGTAAGTGGGCAGAAGCCACATGCGGTTTTGTAGGCCGCAGTCCCGATCACGTTGCGGCTTTTCTGGCCAGCTTTGCTGGAGCATCCCACGTATTTGAACGAGGTGGCCAACGTTTTAAGGACAATGTTGTCAACTTCTATAAGCAAGTAAGAGACAACGACCTTTACGTGTCCTATGTCATCATTCCGCCGCAGGTCGATCGCAGCAAGGCCGCACATGAACTGGATGAAAAATACGTGGCCATGGCCGTATATGAAGAACGCGAAGATGGCATTGTCATTCGCGGGTCGCAAATGCTGGGAACCGGTTCTGCCGTAAGCGATTATTTGTTCTGCAGCGTTATCTCGCCGCTTCGCCCCGGAGACGAAGATTACGCCATTTCTTTTGCGGTACCGATGAGCGCACCTGGGCTGAAATTATATGCACGCCCGAGCTATGCGCAAAACAAACCAAGCACTTTCGATTATCCGCTGTCGACCCAGTTTGATGAAAGCGATTCGTTTGTCGTATTTGACGATGTCTTCATTCCTTGGGAGCACGTATTCATCTACAAAAACATCGATATCGTTCGCGCGCAATTCCACGAGACACCGGCTCATGCGCTCGGTAATAATCAGGCACAAATCCGCTTTGCCACGAAACTGAAATTTGTGATCGGGGTTGCACGGAAAATTGCGGAAATGAACGGGACTGACAAATTCCCGCAAGTGCAGGAAAAGTTAGGGGAGCTCGCGTCCATTGCATCAAGTGTGGAAGGGATGATGCTCGCATCTGAATATCAATGTCTGCATGACGAAAATGGGGTAGTTCGCCCGAATCCTCGGTTCCTTTACGGCATTGTCGGTATGCAGGATACGATCTATTCCGGTGTCATCAAAATTTTGCGCGAATTAGCGGGAGGCGGAGTGCTGCAAGGACCGTCCACTTACAAAGAACTGATCAATCCTGAAACAGCCGCAGACATCAAGAAATACATCCGCGGTGGGAACGGTGATTCCACGCAAAAAATTCAATTGTTCAAATTGGCCTGGGATATTGTTGGTTCTGAATTCGGCGGACGCCATCAACAGTACGAAATGTTCTACAACGGGGCGCCTTTCGTAGTGAAAGGATACTCATTCCGAAACTACGGTTACCACGAAGCAGTCGATCTCGTGAATCGTTTTCTGGATTCGTACCAGCTGCCGCAACCATCCAGCACTCGCTAATCAAAGTTTCCTTATCTTCATGAGCAACCATAGGACCAATGTGAAAATGGGAAGAGGAAGTGAACCGCTATGAAAGTTGCATCCGTTCAAATTGAAATAAAAGACGATGAGTCGAAAGCCCAGCGCATCCGTAGAGTCGAGTCAATGCTTGACGAGCTTGAGGGATACGATCTGCTTGTTTTGCCGGAAATCTGGGCAACAGGCTACTTTTCCTTCGAACGGTATCAGGAGGAATCGGAACCGATTGACGGGTATTTTTCTCAGACGTTTTCCGCAAAAGCGAGGTCGTTGGGATCGTACCTTTTTGCCGGAAGCTTTGTTGAGAAAGACGGCGACCACCTTTATAACACAAGCGTGATGTTTGACCCGCAAGGCCATCGGATCGCAACATACCGCAAAATTCATTTGTTCCGTTATGGCTCGGACGAAGGGAAACTCTTGACCCGCGGGGACGAGGTTACGGTGGTTGATACAACATTCGGAAAAGTAGGGTTGGCTACCTGTTACGACTTGCGATTTCCCGAACTCTTCCGCAAGCAGGTTGATCTTGGAGCCGAGCTGCTTCTGGTGACATCCGCTTGGCCGCATCGACGTCTGGCGCACTGGAACCTGTTCAATCAGGTCAGGGCTTTGGAAAACCAGTGCTTTTTGATCTCCAGTAACTGTGCCGGTACCAACAAAGGCAATTTCTTAGGAGGCCACAGCCAGGTAGTCGACCCATGGGGTACTGTGATCGCCTCGGGGGGAGAACAGGAGACGATTGTGAAAACGGAAATCGATCTGAAGCAAATCGAACACATCAGAGAGACTTTCCCGCAGTTGAAGCACCGGGTATTGACGTAAATCTTCAGGAAGGGGAGAAACATATCCAATGAAAATTCATAGCAACGGAATCGAGCTGCAATGGGAACCGGCCAGATTGATTATTGCCGGTTATACCGGAAAAGACCAAAAGGCTGTTCAGCAGCATATCGACGAACTAAAA
Organism: Brevibacillus brevis; assembly: GCF_031583145.1. NCBI lineage: Bacteria > Bacillati > Bacillota > Bacilli > Caryophanales > Paenibacillaceae > Brevibacillus > Brevibacillus brevis. Next base: position 304,008 of record NZ_CP134050.1, read on the forward strand.
GAACTGGGGATTCCGGCACCGCCGCGGATTCCGATGATTTACGACCTCTCTCCGGAACTTATGCAGGTGACCGAGGAAATTACTGTCGTTCACAACCATAGCAGCGGCGAAGCCGAGGCTGTGCTGCTGGATGTGAATGGAAAATGGTACCTGGGGCTCGGCAGTGATCATACGGATCGGGTGTTGGAAGCGACCTCGATTCAAAAATCGAAACAAGTCTGCTTAAAGCCGATTTCTTCCCAAGTGTGGCCGTTAGATCAGGTCAGGGATTACTGGGATGAAATCGAGATGGAGAGCTGGGTCATCAAGGATGGGGTTCGGCATGAGTATCAGAAGGGGAAATTAGGCAGTTTCCTGAACCCGGACGAGCTGCTCCATATTTTGCGTGAACGCGACTATGAGAGCAAGGGAATGGCCGTATTCTGTGGGACTTTGCCGCTGCATAACGGAACATTCCACTACGGGGGAACCTTCGTCGCCGAGCTTCGCGACCCGAAAAATGGCAACAAGATTCAATTGAAATACGATATGAAGCTGTTAAAAGACGCTGAGGAGGCATAACAGGATGGCAAAACCAGAGCTGGAATTTACCGATTATCGCAAGTTTGAAGCCACACCATTTAGCAGTGTGAAGGGACTTTCTGAGAGAATCATTGCAGCCGATCCCGAAAAGAATGTAGCTACGCGTATCCTGCAATTCGAACCAGGTACGGATACTTCCCCGAATGGCATTCAGATTCATGATTTTTGGGAGGAGCTGTACATTATTGAAGGATCCATTATTGATTTGCAGCTAAATGAAGAGTTTACACAAGGAATGGTGGCGTGCCGTCCGCCAGGTATGAAGCATGGACCATGGAAATCCCCAAATGGCTGCAAAATCTTTGAAGTACGTTATTACGGAAAATAGAGTATCGACAGGCAAGAATCCCGCCCATCCGGAAATCACACGCTCAACAAGCAGCCTATTTCCTGATGGGCGGTACTTCTATTACGGAGCCAACCCTGATGGAATCGTTCATAAAAAAACGGTGCGCGGCCTAAGGAGGTATTTTATGAAAAACCAAGGACAACCAGCTGTAAAGTCCAAAAAAGTGCTGTTCGCTACCTTGATTGGAAGCACGATCGAGTTTTACGATTTCTTTCTTTATGGAACAGTTGCTTCACTCGTATTTAACAAGTTGTTTTTTCCAAGCGATAACCCTCTTGTGAGCTTGTTGCTTGCCTATGCCTCTTTCGGCGTTACCTTTTTCGTTCGTCCTTTAGGCGGTCTCATATTTAGCCACATGGGTGATAAATTCGGCAGGAAAAATACGCTTGTCATCTCTCTGGTCTTAATGGGAATCTCAACTGTATGTATTGGGATCTTGCCGACGTATGGTACCATTGGAGTTTTGGCACCGATTCTGCTGGTAACACTGCGTCTCGTTCAAGGTGTTGCGCTGGGTGGAGAGTGGGGAGGGGCGGTTCTGCTGGCGGTTGAATCTGCGCCGAAAGAAAGGCGTGGCTTTTTTGGAAGTTTCCCGGCTATGGGAATCCCCCTCGGTATGCTGCTTGGAACATTCTCTATTTCGCTAATGAGTTTGCTGCCCGAACAGCAGTTTTTATTGTGGGGCTGGAGAATTCCTTTCTTGCTTAGCGCACTTTTAGTAGTAGTGGGTCTGTGGATCAGGATGGGGCTTGGGGAAACCGAGGCTTTCCATGAGGAAAAAGAAAAAGGGAATGTCGTGAAAATCCCCCTGTTTGTTGTGCTTCGCCATCACTGGAAAGCCGTTCTGATCTCATTAGGAGCCAAATGTGTAGAGGTAGGACCGTTCTATTTATTCACTACATTTTTTATCGGCTATGCTACCAATATCGGCTTTACCAGAACGACAACGCTAAATGTCATCACCGTTGCTACCCTCGTTACGACAATCTGCATTCCGTTAATGGGAATCCTGTCTGACAAAATTGGTCGAAAGCGAGTTTTTCTGTTAGGGGCATCCGCTCTTGCTGTCTTTTCTTTCCCGTATTTTTACCTGCTCTCGTTACAGTCCGTTTTTTGGTTGTATGTCGTTTCGATCATTGCCCTCGGAATTTTTTGGTCCTCGATTGCAAGCATTATTGGCACGATGTTCTCTGAAATGTTTCATACGAATGTGGGGTACACAGGCATAACTCTCGGCTATCAAACTGGTTCCGCTCTATTTGGAGGAACAGCACCGATTGTCGCAACCTTTTTGCTAAGTACTTACCATAATTCCTGGGTTCCACTTGCTGTCTTTACGTGCCTTCTCAGCGTAGCCTCTTTTCTCTCGGTTTCGCTTTTGCGCAGCGCAAATGAGCAGAAGCACCTGGAGAATTCTGCAAGCCAGAATCATTGATGGAAACAGACATGAAATAGGGTATTTCGAGCAAAACGATCGGCAATGTATACACAATACCGTATTCAAATTAGGCAGCTGAAGGGGAGCGTGTTGCAGCATGGAAATGGAATACATCACACACTCACCGGATGTGTCGTTACCCATGGATGAGCAGCATGTCATGGCAGTAGGTTTCTTTGACGGTGTTCACCTAGGGCACCAATCATTACTTCAACAGGCGAAAGCCATTGCAAAAAAAGAGGGGCTCAAGTTTACGGTGATGACCTTTGACCCGCATCCCCATGAGATCATTAAACAGGAGACCGATCGGAGATATATTACTCCGCTTGATTCAAAACTGCAGAGAATCTCTGCGTTTGGCGCCGACAAAATTTTTGTCATAACATTCAACAGCTCCTTTGCTTCCATTCCTGCCGATACATTTATCAGGAAATACATGATTGGTCTTCACGCCAAACATGTGGTTGTTGGCTTTGACTTCACCTTTGGCCATAAGGCTCAGGGGGATGTTGAATACTTGCGGCAATTCAGCAAAGATCATTCATTTGAAGTAACCGTTATGGCGAAAATGACACAATGCAATCAAAAAATTAGTTCCACACTCATACGCAATCTGATCAGAGTCGGTGATGTTCATCTGATCCCGCATTACTTGGGGAAGCATTATGAAATTCGTGGGGCCTTCGTAGAATCTTCGAGTCAGTCGTTCCGAATCGATCCCAAATACGTGATGCCGAAACCCGGTCTCTATCAAGTGGAGATCCAAACGTGCGGGACAACAACCAAAGGACTTCTTTACTGCGGTGACGAGTCCTGCATGGTAAGCAGCCGTTCGATAGTTCCGCAAACAGGCGAGGACATCACGGTAAAATTCCTGCAACGCTCCGCTTCGAAGATGCCTGTAACGAGATAGGTTTTGCAACCGTTCGTAAATTCCTATTGAAGGAGAATGACTACAATGAAAACGTTCCCTTTATTTTTTGTAGTAGTTTTGCTTTTGAGTTCGGTATGGACAGGGAATGCACTGGCGAATCAAAAATCGAATCAAACGGCGGAATTGATCTTCATAAATGGAAGCGTTTACACGGTTGATAAAGACAGAAGCAGGGCTGAAGCGGTTGCGGTTAAGGATGGCAAGATTCTCTACGTCGGTGATGACAAGGGAGCTGCGGCTTTCAAAGGGACCGACACCCGAGTGATTGATCTGCAGGGGAAAATGCTTATGCCCGGATTTATCGACAGCCATGCCCATGCATACCTCATGGCGGAAAGCCTCTTTTGGCTCGATATTACCAACTATTCCACTTTGGCGGAATACCAACAGGCCATCAAGGATTACGTAAAGGAGCATCCCGATCGTAAGCAGTTGCGTGGCGTAGGCTGGAAACGAGATCTAATCGAAGCCAGCGGGCTCACTCCAAAAGAATGGCTCGACCGAGTCGTCCCCGATATTCCTGCTGTCTTTATCTCGAGCAGCCATCACGATTTATGGGTCAACTCAAAGGCTCTTGAGAATGCAGGGATAGACAAGAACACCCCTGATCCCCAAGGAGGTATGATTGAACGCGATCCGAAAACAGGAGAGCCGACAGGGATATTGCAGGAATTTTCCGCCCATAATCTTGTGATAAACGCTCTTCCCCAGCCTGACTTTACCGTAGAGGAATATAAAGAGACGCTGTTAGCATGGCAGGAATTTGCCGCGAAAAATGGAGTTACCTCGGTATTCGTGCCCATTCACTACCCAACCGAAAATCTGCTGAAAGCATTTGCAGATATGGACAAGGAAGGGAAATTGACCTTACGATACGATTTGGGCTTATGGGCGGATGAGACGAAAGGGACAGCGCAGATTGGGAGATTCAAAGAATTGCGTGACAAATATCAAGGAAAGCTGTACAAGGTCGATTCGATAAAAATATTTGCTGACGGTGTCGGCGACAATCAGCTGGTGTGGGATCAAGACGTCCTGGAGAAGACCGTGGCTGCTTTGGATAAAGAGGGTTTCCGCGTTTATGTCCATGCGATTGGAATTCAGGGATTTTACCCCAGCAGCAATGTTTTAGACGCCTTTGCATATGCGGCAAAGGTAAATGGAAAAAGAGATTCCCGGCATGTGATTACCCATATCGACTGGGTTCGGGAAAATGATGTTGCCAGATTTAAGGACTTGGGAGTGATACCTGTTCCTCAGCCTGCTTGGTTCGGCAATGACTGGTACACGGATGTAAAAGGAGAAGAGCTGAAGAATCTTAATCGGATGAATAGCTATTTTGAAGCCCGTATACCCGTTGCTTCATCAAGTGACTTCCCTTCAACATCCCAATTTCTAAGCGACTTCCGGCCCTTTACAGGCATTGAAGTAGGGATAACCAGACTGGATCGGGACAAGACCACTGAAGCCGATCTACATAAAGCAGTATGGCCTCAGGAAAAAGCTTCTCTCGAAGATATGATTGCCAGCTATACAATCAACGGCGCTCATTTGATTTTCGCAGAGGATGAAAGAGGCTCCATAGAGGTAGGCAAAAAAGCGGACTTGGTCGTTTTCGATAAAAATCTTTTCGAGATTCCCGTAACGGCAATTAATGAATCAAAGGTTTTGTTGACTTTGTTCGAGGGGAAGGAAGTATTCCGCGATCCCGCGTTTGTTTACACAAGCAAATCAGGGCTTCCCGTACACGTCTCGACAGTACCATAAACGAATGAAAGAACGTGGCATAAGAGGCAGCACTCTGGGGTGTTTGTTGTTTACGTAGTCCTTGACAGGAATGAGGAGCGCCGCAGGGAACGCTTCCCCGCGACGCAAGAGGACAATGTCCTGCTTCTTTTTCGACGATTCTTCCATCTACCTTTCAGCCGAGCCTTCAGTTCGATCGGCTGGAGCTTTCGAAACAAGCATGCCCTTGCCGAAGAAGAAGCAGATGACGACGGCAGTGATGGCAAAGACAAGAGCCAGTCCGAACTGTTGATGGAAGGCGGTCGTCAGGACGTCCGTCACCTTTTCCCTAAGATCAGGCGCCAGGTCCGACAGATTGAGATCGTTCAGATGGAAATTTGCGTTGCCGCCCGGAAAAATATCCTGCAGGGCAGCCAAGCCGCTGTTCAACCTCTCAGCGAGCAGACTTCCGAAGGCGCTCATGCCAATGCTCGCGCCCATGGTTTGAAACAGCTGCACGGTGGATTGCGCGACGCCTCGATCCGCTTCCTCCGCGGATTCCTGAATGAGCAGGGTATCCCCGGCCATCAAGGTTCCTGTACCGATGCCCATGATGAAAAAGCAGAGGGCGGGATAGAGGAAGCTTTGGCCCGGATGGATGCTGAGGGCCATCAGTAGTCCCGCAACAGGGAACAGGAACGAGCCGATGAACAGAGTGCGATAGGGAATGCGGGATATCAGGAAGCTGCACGCCAGTCTGAACGGGAGGGCACCAGCCATTAGCATCAGCGTGAAGTAACCGGATACCGTGGCTGAAAAACCCATGGCGATCTGGGCGTAATACGGGAAAGAGGACATAGCCCCCATCAGGCCGCACATAATCGTGAACATTAGGAGGGCAATGACGACGATGTTGCGGTTCCGCAAGAGACGCAAGGGAATGATAGGTTCCACTGCCCGGCGTTCGATGAGTATGAATAGAACGAGCAGGAACGCGGAAGCGCCGAGCAGCGCCAGCACCGGCGGAGAAGTCCAGCCCAGGCCCTTGTTCTCGATCAGCACGGGAGCCAGCAGCAGGGACAGGATGGCTCCCACCAAAGTCAGCGCTCCGAGGTAATCCACGGAACGCGATTCGCGGTGATTTCTTTCATGCAGTCCCAAGATCATCAGAAGGGCAGCCAGCGAGCTGACGGGAAGATTGATCAGGAACACCCAATGCCAGCTCATATGATCCGCCACATAGCCGCCAATCATCGGTCCGACCAGCTGGGGCAGAATCATCATGATGCCGAATAGCCCCTGCAGCTTGATTCGCTGCTCCAACGTAAAGGTTTCTCCGAAAATGACCATGGCCAATGGCATCAGACCGCCTGCACCGACCCCTTGGATGCCGCGGCCTAGAAGCAGGAGCTCCATCGTTGGTGCGGAGCCGCTCACAAGTGAGCCGAGAATAAAGAGAGCGATACTGATCAAATAAAGCCGTTTGCGTCCGAAGATGTCGGAAAGCTTGCCAATGATGGGCATGCAGGCGGTCATCGTCAGCATGTAGATGCCGGCTACCCAGCCGTAGAGCGTCATGTTGTGCAGATCGCGGATAATGGTAGGCATGGCCGTCGAAATCACAGTCTCATCCAGCCCGGAAAAGACCATGCCGATCATGAGGGCGATAAAGACCAAAAGCTTGTTGGTTTGCTTCATGGGGAATCCCTCCATTATGACAGTCTAACACTGTAAGGTTGAACCTTACAGTGTTAGATGCTATCATGAACCTATGAATCTGTAAAGCGAAACTTACACTGTTAGATAGAAGGAAGGATACCGATGAAAAAGCAGCAGCCGCAAATCTCGGAGGAGAAGATTTTGGAAGCCTCGTGGGAGCTTCTCGGGGAAGAGGGCATCGAGAAGTTCAGCATGAGACGATTGGCCGACCGGCTGGGGATTCAGGCTCCCTCACTTTACTGGTACTTCAAGAGCAAGCAGAAACTTTATCAGCGTCTGGCCAACCAGGTATCGAGAATGATTCTGGAGGAGTTCCACTCCGAGGGGGACTGGAAGGAGCAGCTCGGAGGGCTTGCGGTAACGATACGTAAGGTGGTCTGCAGGTACCCTTGCTCCACGCAGCTCATGATGCTGACGCTGCCCCTCGAACCGGACATGGTTCGCTTCACCAACCGGATGCTACTCTGTTTGGAATCGACTCCACTTGAAGAAGAGCAGAAATTACAAGCGGTTCTTACGCTTACGAACTATGTCTTGGGATTCGTTCTGGACGATTATCAGGATCAGCTCAACCTTAAGGAACAGGGAGAGCATACGGACGGGGAGATGGTCCGCCTACTGGATTCCATGAGCGAGACGGAAGCGGGATTGTTCCGGAGGATGTACAAGAGCAGGCTGTTCGAGACGATGGGGACTGACGGGGCGTTTGAGTTCGGCTTGAAGTTGATTCTGTTGGGGATTGAGCAAGTGATAAAGGAGAAAGAAAATAGCATGTAAAAAACGCTCGTCCGGTTATCGGACGGGTGGTTTCTGCGGGGCGTACGTTTCGTTTATCAACGAACGGACAAGATCTTGCAAATCCTTAATTAAATTTTGGGAAGCTAAAATGACCGGGATTCCTTTTATCGATCAGGAACCCCGGTCTATTCTTTTGTTCTGACCGAACGCCTGCGTGTACCGCAATCATGGGAGAACTCACGGGGCTGCATTTCGCAAAAGTCTTTAACAGCACTCCACAGCAAATGCGCCCTAGTACTTTTACATCAGATAGATTGGCAGCGACATTACAATACATTAGAAATTAAAATGTTGACAAAGTTGGGAAGTGATGATAAATTTGCTTGAAAATACAGAATTTTATGGAGGGATCAGCATGCAACGAACCCAAAGCCAGCCATGGATCAACGCGGGTACACTGACGTCGATCCAAGAGAAGGGCCACAAGGTCATCCACGGCGGGATCGCTGTGTTTTATCATGAGGAACAGGTATATGCGGTAGACAATCGCTGCCCGCACTTGGGATTTCCCCTGCATATGGGCAGCCTGTGCGACGGAATTCTCACCTGTCATTGGCATCATGCGCGCTTTGACGTCTGCAGCGGCGGAACGTTGGATCCGTGGGCGGACGACGTGCCATCCTATGAAGTGAAAATTGAAAATGGCGAGGTTTGGGTGAATCCGCATCCAAAACAGACGAACAGCATTGAGAAATACAAACTTCGGTTGCGAGAAGGCCTGGAGCAAAATCTGGGTCTCGTGATTGCCAAATCTGTCGTCGGATTGGTGGAAGCAGGTGTTCCAGCAGCGGAAATTATGGAGGTCGGCATCAAATTCGGAACCGTCTATGGAAGAGGCTGGAATTCCGGACTCACCATCCTTACCGCGATGGCCAATGTGCTGCCGAAGCTAGATAAAGCAGGAACGATCCTCGCGCTTTATCAAGGGCTGCTTCATGTGGCCCGCAACAGCTCCGGTGCTGCGGCACGGCATCTGCTCAAGCCGCTGCCGGGGGACGACGTTCCGTTCGAGCGGTTGAAGGAATGGTACCGAAACTGCATCGAGGTCCGCGACACACAAGGGGCTGAAAGAGTGTTGCTGACGGCGATCCGCCAGGGGGCTTCTCTGGAGCAGCTTTCGGAGATGATGTTGATGGCGGTGACGGATCACTTTTATTTGGACGGCGGCCATACATTCGATTTCCATAATAAAGCGTTTGAAGCGATTGGCCTTATCGGCGAACAGCACACCGAGCAGACGTTGACCTCACTGGTAAGGCTCCTCGCCAATCCGACCCGGAGCGAGGAACTTCATCAATGGCAGTCGCCAGTGAATCTAGTCGCCCCGCTTAAGGAAGCTTTCGCCCAGCTGGATAGCCTTCCATTGGCCGCGCCCTATACGGATATTTCCGCAGAGGACGAGAAGAAATTGATGGAACAGCTGTTAAGTGACGAACCACTTGAAACGGTAACCCTTGTGACGGAGCTCTTGAAATCCGGCGCACATCCGGCCGGGCTGGCCCAGCTGGTGGCTTTAGCTGCAGCGGAACGAATCGTCCGTTTTCATACCCAAAATGATTTTGGGGATTGGATCTCCGTTTTGCATACCTTTACTTATACCCATGCGGTGCATGAGCGCTTGCGTCGCTCGACCCATCCTCTGCTCATCCGGGCGATCTACCATGGGATAATCAGCATTTATTTGGATCGTTTTTTGAATATCCCCGCGGCAAAACGTCCGGATGGCTCAGCCGTCCCCGCCGTCGACACTACCCGCCCGGAGCGGCTGCTTGACATTTTGGATCAACGCCAGCAGGTGAACGAAGCGGCTCGCTGGACAGCCGGCTACCTGCACGCTGGCGGTGACCCGAACGCTTTGCTTAATACGTTGGGTCATGCGCTTTTACGCGAAGACGCGGAATTCCATTCGTTTCAAATGTACGAAGCTGCCGTCGCCGAATATGAGCTCTGGACAACGCGCAACGACGCCTTCGCCGCCCGCGCTGGTGAAACGATGCTTCTGGCGGCAACCCGCTATTTAGCTGCCCACGCCCCAACCCCCCGCGAGATGCCGCATTTGGCCAGCATTGCCACTCGGCTGCACCGGGGCGAGCGGCTATTCGAAGAGGCGTAATTCCAGCCTGATAACAGGGCAGGCAAATTTGCAGGAAAGCTGGTCGAACACGCTATAACGCACTTGAACAGGGTGTCATTGTTGGCGCCTTGTTTTTATTGCGAGTATGTAGAGTGTTGTGTCCGAAGCAAATGGTACGCATGTGTGCAGAGACCGCGAACGAACCGTAAAGGGAAAAGGCGTTTTTTATCCGAGCTTTTACGTTTTATTTTGAAATATTGCCGGTTTTTTACGATTCGTTCGAATTTTAAATGTCATGATTACGAATGGTTCCTTTCTGTTGGAATTATGCTACTATTTCCACAGGAGGGATCGGAGATGGATGAAGTAGATCTCAAAATTGTGGAGCTGCTGGAGGAGAACGGAAGGCTTTCGCACGAGGAAATCAGCAAGCTCTTGCACATTTCGCGCCCGGCTGTCCATCAGCGGGTAGGAAAGCTCGAACGAAACGGAGTGATCAAGGGATATCGCGGCATCATCGACTGGAGGCGGCTGGAGCAGAAAATCAAAGTCTTGATCTTCGTAAAAGCGAGATGCCAAAACTTCAAGGAAATTGCAGGCAAGATCGTGGATTTGCAGGTGCCGAACGTGAAGATCGTCGAGTGCCAAAGGCTCGCCGGCGAATGGTGCATGATGCTCAAGGTGCGCGTGAACGCCCCGGAGGATCTCACCCGCCTGATCGATGAGATGGTCAAGCATGAAGAAGTCTTGGAAACCTCTACGACATTCATTCTGTCTACAGTGTACGAGGATGGTCGGAAGGAAATAGGAGACGAGGGTGGAATCGGGCGATGACAGAAAGAAAAGATTCAAAGCTGATTGCTGTGACGACCGCTTTGCTGATGGTGTACCTGTTTTGGGGCGGCACTTATCTCGGGATGAAGATCGCCATCGAGTCCATGCCTCCCTTTATCATGGCCGGGGTGCGATTTTTTCTGGCCGGTGTCGTTCTGCTTCTGATTGGGCGCTGGAAGGGAGCGGAAATGCCCAGCGCGCAGGAGTGGCGGGGAGCCGGGATTGTCGGTGCGCTGCTTTTGCTGGGAGGAAACGGTGTCGTCGCTTGGGCGGAGCTAAGGCTTCCCTCTGCGATTGCCTCCTTGCTGATCGCCACCGTGCCGCTATGGATCCTCGTGTTCAACTGGGTAGGCGGGAGCAGGCAAAAGCCTACGCTCGGGGTGCTGGCAGGTATTCTGGTTGGTCTCTCGGGAGTGGCTGTGCTGGTCGCCCATCCTGGTGGTGGAGAAGAGAAAGGCGTCGATACCATCGGAATCCTTGCCCTTTTATTTGCATCGGTCAGCTGGTCGTTCGGGTCGTTGTATTCGCGTACGGCAAAGCTCCCCGCCTCGCCTTTGATGTCGACCGCATTGCAAATGATCGGCGGAGGGATCCTGCTCAGCATCGCATCGTTGTTCCTCGATGATTGGACGAAGCTGCACGTGACGCAAATCTCGCTTCGCTCCTGGATCGCATTCGCCTATTTAGTCGTATTTGGATCGATTCTGGCCTATACCGCGTACATTTGGCTGTTGAAAAACGCAGAGCCTTCGCTTGTGTCCACATATGCCTTCGTAAATCCGATTGTCGCGGTCTTTTTAGGATGGCTGCTGGCGGATGAGCAGCTGAGTGCGCAGTCATGGGTCGCTGCCGCCATGATCATTGCTGCCGTCGCCATCATCACGATGTTTCGCGGCAAGAGCGCCGGGCGAGCGAAAGCGCCTGGGCGAAAAGAGGAAGTCGAGCTGCGGGCGAGCGAATGAAAAAAGGAACGATAGTTTTCCGCATGAAAAAAACTTCCCCGGCAAAAGGGAAGTTTTTTTCTGCTAATGACTGCATCTTGCTTACAGCAGGGCAAGCAGAGCTTGTAGATCTTTTTCGTCCTGCAGCTCATTGACTGCTTTGACCACCTTGTCTGCCTTCTTCTGGGCACCGGCCAAGGCGTCGGCCAGCTTTTGCCGCAGCTCTTCAGGAGACAACGCATTGCCGGGCGCGCCGCGTGGACAATCGACTCGTTCCCGGTAGATGTGCCCGTCAACAGTCGTTACCTCGACAATGGTAAACCGGCCTTTTGGCACTGCGTGGGGAGCTGCTTCGATTCGTTCATCATACGCTCTTCGTACGCGCGGCATGAAGCGGCGGATCGTGTCATCGATCGGTGCCCTTGTAAAGTTCTGCAGGGACAAGGCGTATCCGTTCAGGGCGAGCGCCGCTACGTATTCGACGCTGAAGCGGCCCTGCTCGCCGGTTCGGGGATTGGTTTCCACCAGGGCGGCATCGCCGTTGGGAGGAAATACGATTCGGACGCCTTCGATGTCGCTCGTGGAGAAGGCGTGGTTTGTTGCGAGCCGTAACGCGGCATCGGCTGCATGGTGGGCAGCGGAGCAAAATGGATAGACCTTGAACCCACTTGCCTGTGTCGCCGCAAAGCCGATCGCCGTCTCCAACTGTTCGGCAGTAAAGCGCTTGGCATAACCAGCTGCGACTGCTGCGGCAATCGCGCCGAGCGTCGCCGTATTGTGCCATCCCCGGATGTAGTGGCTGGTTCCGATCGCCCTTCCCAGGCGAGCCATCGTCTCAACGCCCACCGTGTAGGCGGCCAGGAAACGTTCTCCGCTCAAGGGAGACGTCGCGGCCACGGAAATCAGCGCAGGCAAAATGACGGTTCTGGGGTGACCGCGGACATCCGAATGGACATCGTCCAAATCCAGGGCGTGACCGATAAAGCCATTCAACAGGGATGCAGCTAAAAAGCCCGCTTTTCTCTTTTGCCCAATCACCGGGACATCCGCGCGGCTGCCTTCCGCATCGATGATTCTCCACAACTTCCGGATGCCTTCATCGTCGCTAGCGGCGAAGCCGGACGCCAAAAAGTCGATTACGCCGGAGCGTGCGGCTTCCATTGCGGCTTCGTCTTTCTCGGGGCGGGAAATTAGCACAAGACGCGCGAGCTCCTTGGTCAGCGTACCGTTGTGCTTGCTTTTATCGTTCATCATTTTGCTCATCCCTGTTTATTCTTTCCGGATCTGCAACCGGCACGCTGGCAGCGATCGACAGGCACGGCCTTCTCTTGCAGCTCACGGCCGGGGCGCAGCAGGGTACGGTAGCCTGGTTCTTAGGATCTGCAGCCGGCGCGTTGACGTTGATCGGCGGGCAGAACTTCTTCTACAGCTCTTGGCCGGGGACGGCCCGGGCGCGGCAGCCTGGTTCCGGTCAACACCCTGAAAAAATGCGTTGAGGCACTGGAGAACATGAAGCCAGAGATTTTTGTGCCAAAGGACATTGCGGATGCAGCTCGTGCTTCTCTGGAGCGCATGCTCGAAGTGGCACCAGCGTAAGTCTAACAACAGTTACAGATGAAAAGGGAGAAGAGCCCCCGGGCTTTTCTCCCTTTTTTTCAACCGCGATTTTGGGATAGCGGCAGTATGTCTTTTCGGCGATAAATACTGAGCAACAAGCCGATCAAGGCCATTTGCAGGATCAGCTGTACGGACCCGTTGCTGAAAAACGGCAAATCAACGGAGGAGATCGGAACAAATCCCACGGTCATCAGGATGCTCCAGAAATACGGGGTGAAAAAGAGGGACATCAAGCACGCCATCAGCAAGGAACCATAGCGGTCTTTCACCAATTTCATCGCTCGAATGAGGCGCAATAACAGCAAGAGCCCAATCACCATAACCGCTGCACCTGTCACCAATCCAAAGCTGTGTACCACATAGGCAAAGACAAAATCATACTGGACATCGGGCACCCTGTCCAGTCGCGCCCCAAGGCCGTTGCCCCAAAGACCGGCGGAATGCACCGTTTTCATCAATTGCAGCGTCAGATAACCGGCCCCGTCCGGATCGGCATATGGGTTTAAAAAAATCGACAAACGCATTTTCTGGTGTGGGGCGAGCAAATAGAAAAAGCCGGAAATAAATACTGTGAACATACCGAGAAACCCGAGGATATGTCCGCGTTTTTTCATCAGGCTCATTACCAGCACGAGAAAGGCAATCGTAAACAGAATGAAGGCAAACATGTCATGGGCGTTAGCATACAAGGCGAACGGGAGTGGGAAAAAGCCAAGCGCTTTGAAAAACGTAGAACGACGCTCCCAGTTCCAGTCGGAGAAAATTCCTGCCATGGCGATAGCCAGCAGGTAAGGACTGATGCGAATCCAGTCCAGCTGCAGGGAACCAATTTCTAGAAAAGGAGTACCATTTATCGTTGTCCCCGACACGATGGTAAAGATCATGAGCAGAAATGTAAACGAATAAAGCAAGGTGCTGTACCGTTTGATTTTCGTGTAATTGAAAAAGAGCATGGAGGCGAAAGCGACAACGCCGCATGACATACTGATCAGCTGTTTGGCAAATCTCCCAGACTGCTCGGACAAGCTCAGCGAGTACATGGTCAGCAGTCCCATACCAATGAGAATCGACACCATGACCATGACGCTCCACTCCATGCGCGGCTTATGGGCCTGATGCAGCTGTTTCCCGATCGTGACAGGGTCTCCCATCACCGCTATCGCTTTTTGGATCGCGTCCTCCTCGCTGTACCCCATGGATTGGAAGTCCTCTATTTTGTCAGCAAAATGGCTCTCCAATTCAAGCGTAATCGATTCGTGCACGTCTTTATTGGAGATCTGCCCACAAACCCGCAGTATGTATTCATTCAGCTTCTCTTTGCCATTCATGCCTGTCCCCCTCCCAACACTTGATCGACAGCCGTGCGAAAAGACACCCATTCTTGTTTCTTTTCATTCAAGTGTTCCTTACCGGCTTCGGTGATTTTGTAATACTTCCTCTTTCGTTCACCTTCCCCGTCACTCCAGTACGAGTCCACCATCCCGTCCGCTTCAAGCGTATGCAGAATCGGGTACAGCGTGCCTTCTTTTAGCGAGAGAACCCCATCCGAGTGCTTCTCCATCTCTTTGCTCATCTCGTACCCGTACATCGGCTTGCGATCAAGCAGGGTCAGAATGAGAATGACGGTGCTTCCTTTCATCAATTCCTTGTTGATTTTCATAAGAGCCTCCTTTGCCTAGAATTATGATACATCGAATATCTAGGTATAAGTGTATGCCAGACCATCTTTTTTCGCAATACGTTTCGTTCCAAAACAGCGAAAAACCTGTCTCCCTTATTCGGGGTTCAGGTTTTTTCGCTTGTAAAAGGTTGCCGCTTTTTGGCGATTGCCGCATAACTCCATGCTGCACCATCTGCGTTTTCCCGCTTTTGACGTGTCGGCAAAGTACAGGACACAGTCTTCATGCTCGCATTTGCGGATGCGTTCGGCCTGGACGGTTTGCAACGTATGGACGACAGAGATCGCAATTTGGTACAAAATATCGTCGGTTTGGGTAGCGCCTCTGTATCGTTCCGCGAGCTTGTCTGACTCCAGTTCGATGTCTGTGTACAAAGGAATTGCTTGAATGAAAGAACGCAGCCGTTCGCAGGAGTCGGCAGAGATTGTTTTGGCCTCCTCCAGATCGAGCAAAACGGAGCGACAAATTTCACGAAGAGAGATCAATCGCCGCTGAAGTGTCGTCATTGTTGCTTGTCTGCGAGAAGAGTGGAATCAGGCTCCAGACAAATTTCTGCAAGCCATCTAATCATTGTCGCTTCCTCCTGCAACCACCGGGAGATCGTCCATACGATACCACCTTGCTTTTCACGCTTTGATAAAACGATTGCGCATCGGCCAGATTGTTTTGGGCGGTGAAGATGACCTCGGCCGTTCTCGCGGCCAAATGCTGGCCCGGCTCGGAGGAACCCGCCTGGATGATGACCGGATGCCCTTGCGGGGGTCGAGCGATGTTCAACGGTCCGCGGACGGAAAAAATTCGCCGCTGTGATTCAAGGTATGAAGCTTGCCCGGATCAAAAAACGCTCCCGATTCCTTGTCCCGGATCAGCGCATCGTCTTCCCAGGAATCCCACAAGCCTTTGACGATCTCGACGAACTCTTCCGCACGCTGGTAGCGGAGGCTGTGCTCCATATGTTTTTCACCACTGAAATTCCCGGCGGTCGATTCGATCGAAGAGGTGACGACATTCCAGCCGGTCCTCCCGTTGCTGATATGGTCGAGAGATGCGAATTGACGTGCGATATGGAACGGCTCGCTGTACGTCGTGGAAGCTGTCGCGGCCAGGCCGATTCTGGATGTGACTTCGGCCAGCGAGGACAACAGCGTGAACGGTTCGAAGCGAGCCAGGACATTCGGATGGGAATCCTGGTTGATGGATAAGCTGTCGGCAAGGAACAGTATGTCGAGCTTTCCGCGCTCGGCAGTCCTTGCCAGCTCTTTGAAGTAGGAGAGATTGATGCTGCCGTCTGCTTGGGCCTTTGGATGTCGCCAGGATGTGGATGCCACATGATGTCCTGTCCCGGCCAAAAAGACGCCGATTTTCAACTGTTTCTTGCCTGTTTCCACTACCTTCCACACTCCTTCATGAAGTATAGCTAAGCACGTAAAAGCGCGAGGAAAATCACTTTTCGAAAGATATACTATTTTCATAATGACTATAAATTTACTCGGTATTATAGGTGAAAAAAAGAGGTCCTTGCTCCAAATTCTTAGTAAATTTAACGCCTATAACGCCTAATAGTCAGACTGTCAAGATAAATGACAACTTTTTATTGAAGGTAAAAATGCTGGCGATGAGAGCATCTCGTCCGAATCCCATGGCCGAAAGAGCCTCCCGTAACGACCGAATCCCACGGCCGAATCCGATGAAGGATGGGATAGGCATGTTCTGGGGCTGTGGGATTATTTTCCTGATGGGCTTCCTTTCACGCGGGCGCCTTGCTATGATAAATACACTTATTAAATGCGTTTAATAAGTGCTTGGAACCGAGGTGATGTTTTTGTGAGCGAAAAGATGGTTACGCCAAAAGACATGAAGAGCGCAATCGTGAAGGGCATTCGCGCCACGCTGCTATCGTCCGGCAGCGCAACGAAAGTCGAACTCAGTGAAAAGCTGGGCATCAGCTTTCCGACGATCAGCAAGTGCATTGCCCGGATGGAGAAGGCTGGCGAAGTTTTTTCCGCCGGACTCGATGACTCGAGCGGCGGCAGAAGGGCTCAGCGGTACGCCTATCATCCGGACTATCGGCTGGTCGCGACCCTGTTTCTTGAGAAAACGGAAACGCATTACACGGTCTACAATGCTGTGGGAGAAGTGAAGGAGAAGGGATTGTGTTCCGGGCTGCTTCAGGACGGCATCGAGATGCTGGCAAGGCAAATCGAGGCTTTGATCAAACGGCACCCAAAGATCCGTTCGCTGGCATTCGGCGTGCCGGGAGCGGTCAACGACGGGCGGATCATCCATATTCCAGGATACGAGAGGTTTCAGAATTTTGACCTGAAGGGCTTTGTGGAAGCGCGATTCGCGCTGCCTGCCATCGTGGAGAACGATATGAACGCGGCCGTCTTGGGCTACTCCGACAAGTTGGAGCTTTGCGAGAACCATTCCCTTGTCTATCTGTATTTCGGCCAAAACGGTCCAGGGGCAGGGATACTCGTCAACGGCAAGGTCGTTCGTGGAAGCACATCATTTTCGGGTGAAGTTTCTTTCATCCCCCTGTACGACCGTCGAAACTTTCAACAAGCGATAACGAACCCAGAGGGAGTTCCCGCCATGCAGGACGACATCGGGGTGGATGCCGTAAGCCGGCTCGTCTCCACGTTCGCTGCGATCCTGAACCCGAATGCCGTGATCTTTTGCCGTGACGAAGTAACCGAGGAGCTTTTGGACGCCATCGTTACAAGAAGCGCTTCCTATATATCGAAGGAGCATTTGCCGACCGTTGCGGTGAGCGATTGGAAAGAAGACTATTTGCACGGATTGAAAAGGCTCGGGCTGGATCTGTTGATTGCCGCAAACGACGATTGAATTTCTAGAACGGGAGCGGATGTGTATGGGGACGATTTTGCTTTTGATCATTTATTTGGCCTTTATCAGCCTTGGGCTGCCCGATTCCTTGCTCGGTGCAGCATGGCCCGTCATGCGGCCGGATCTGGGAGCACCGATCGGGATGGCAGGCGTGTTGGCGATGACAGTGACCGTTGGCACGATTGTATCTAGCCTGGCAAGCGGGGCAGTCGTGCGCCGGTTCGGTACGGGGCGCATCACGCTGGCAAGCTGCTTCATGACTGCCGGAGCGCTGCTGGGATTTGCCTATGCGCCATCGATCGCTTGGCTGATCGTCTGCGCCATTCCGCTGGGGCTCGGTGGAGGGGCTGTCGATGCCGGACTCAATCATTACGTGGCGGCGCATTACAAGGCCCATCACATGAGTTGGCTGCATTGTTTCTGGGGCGTCGGTGCGACGGCCGGTCCGATGATTATGGCTACGTTTTTGACCGGGAATGCGTCTTGGAGAGACGGGTATCTGGCAGTGGCCGGCATCCAGTTCACGTTGGTGATCCTGCTTGCGGCCACGCTTCCGTTGTGGGGGCGTACAGCGAAGAAGCAAGGCGCTGACTCGGCTTCGGGAGAGGTGCCATCACAGGCGGAGCCGCCACTCGGCAACGGGGGCGCGAGCAAAGCCAAAGGTGTCGCGTTTGCGCTGGCATCGTTTCTATTCTATTGTGGCGTCGAGGCGACAGTGGGCTTGTGGGGCAGCAGTTATTTGGTGAATGCGAGAGGGCTGCCGGCAGATGATGCCGCGTTTTGGGTTTCGATTTATTATGCAGGCATTACAATAGGAAGGCTGATCACCGGATTCGTCACTTTCAGGCTGAGCAATTTGCTGTTGATTCGAGGGGGTCAGATCCTGGCGCTTGCTGGTGCACTGCTCCTGCTAGTGCCGCTTCCGACCGGTTTCTCGCTGGCCGGGTTGCTCATCACGGGACTTGGACTCGCGCCGATTTACCCTTGCATGCTGCATGAGACGCCTGCCCGATTCGGCGGTGCGCTGGCACAGCGAATCATGGGATATCAGATGGCCGTCGCCTATACCGGAAGCACGTTGATGCCGCCGCTTCTCGGGCTGCTGGCCGGGTTCTCGACCATCGGCATCTTCCCGCTCTATATCGTCGTTTCGGCTGCCGCCATGTTGTTGTTCTCGGAACGATTGAACGTCATCCTGAGCAGGCCGAAGGAACGCAGCGACGCGATCCACCCGTACTAAAGGCAGGAGATGTTAGGGGCACAGTTTTTTTTGTTTTGCAAATAGATTTACGATACTGTGAATAAAGCTCGCCGCAACAGAAAAAATAGGAATACATGGAAAAATGAATGGAATGCGACGAGTTGAAGGGACGAGCCGAGATCGGGTACAAGTCATATTTCATTTGCTGTCCTTTCGTGATATTGTGAGAATAATGAAATAATTTTGGGTACCTGGTGAAAGGAGGGAACTTCGATGGCGATATCGGTCATCCCGATTGAACAATGCTTCGGGGACGAAAGCGTAGTGCCTTCTTTTGACTTTTTGGAGATCAAGGATCCTACGTTTCGTCTACTGCGCATGCAGTGCAAAGGGGATGTATTCGCGAATCCTGAGCTGGGGGTTCGACATGCAAGCTCCCTGCACGCAGCGAAATGCAGGGAGGCTCTCAAGCTGGCCCGAGTCCATAGAGCCGATATCTTCGTCACACCCGAGTACGCGGTCCCAATCCAGCTCATTGACGAAATCATTCGCACTCCCGATTTGCAGCCGCACCCGAACAAGCTATGGTGCCTGTGCTGCGAAGGGGTTCCCTGGGAGACATTCCAGAATAAAATAAATGAATGGTCGGATCATGCATATGTCGGCAAAAAGGTGTTAGATGGAGCCTATATCAAAAACTTCGCCGGGTTTATGCTCTATCTCTTTCCATCCAAACAGGCAGACAAGCTCTGCATCGTACCGCAACTGAAGCTTCAACCGATGCGAGAAGACCTATTCGTTTGCGAGGGGGACGGACTCTCGCGGGGAGAAAACGTCATTCTCTTTGGCAATCGGAAGCCGAATCAGCTGGTATCTGTCATTTGCGCGGATGCTTATCATCCGGACATCAAAGACTCCGGCATTTTTTATCCGGAAGGCAGCGAACGGAAACTGATCATCTTGCACCCGCAGATGAATCCCGCCCCGCGAAACGGAGAGATGGCCAGCTTGCGGAACAATCTGTTCAGCCAGGAATGGGGGGACTCCACTGTCTACATTACGGCCAACTGGGCAGCAGGGAGCACCATTTTCCCGGAAACGCAGCCAGGAGAAAAACACGTGGTTCAAAATCCGTGGTCGGGAATTTATCGCCGCTTTTTCAACTACGGGGACGATCAGTGGGCTGAAAAGCTGCGCGGCATTCGAAACGAGAACGTAAAGCATGGACTTGGCTTTGCATTCGAGAGATACCGGAAATATAAAGTGTGGTTTGCGCATAAGAATGAACATCTTCAATTGCTTGTTGTCCGCAAGCCGTACGGCGGTGGACCATCCATTGTGAAAACGTCGGGTACGGTACAAGCAGTCAAGCTGTATTTGCCCCAGGAGAGAAACGGTGGGTGGGAAGCCTCGACCCTGCATTTTCAAACCGCTTTGCCTGACAGACTGATGCGAGAGGCTACAGATGAATTTGCCTTTCCCATCCATGCAAGCGTCGAAGAGCGAGACATCTTTTTTGGTCTTTGCCTGGGTCATTTGGAAAAAGGGGAGCTCATCCTGTCCTCGTCTGAGCAAAGCTCCCGGCTCAGCTATCACATCGACGATGCCTGTGAGCCGGGGAGGGCACGTCAGGCAGACAGGGTGGCAAATCTGATCAAAATTTTGAAAAATCCGACTACGCTGCCCAATCAGCTCCGAAAACTGCAAGGAGCGTATACATTTGCGTTGGCCAAGAGAGCTCCCTTCAACCTGCTTCCCAAATCGGGGAATGAAAAAAGCGGGGCCCTTGTTAGTTATGTGGAGAGAGAAAGTGAAATGAAAGAGACGGCAGAGCGGATTTTGCGCGAGATCCCGTACGGCCATGTATGGCTGGAAGATTCCATTTGCATCTTTTCCACAAAAGACGTCACGGGAGAAATCGCCCATTACCCTCATGTAAGCGACGAATTCACCAAGCCTGACCGGGTCGAAAACCGGCCGGATATTTCTCATGGAGGTGTTTCCATTGAACAACCGTTTGATTAAGCTCATCCGTGACTGCGGTCTAAACTTTGTCCGGAAACACCATCTACGGGGCGAGGTTTATGAAGCGACGCATAGATGGCAGGGTGTGACGCTTGGCAAGTACATTTTGATCCCGATGGAGCTGGACGACTTTTTAGGCATTACGGCCAATCATCAGGAATATGAGAAATTTGAGGAGCAAGTGTTGGCTCCGTTTTACTTTCAATTGAAAGGGGATTGGAGCTGGAACCTGTATTTGTGCTTGATATTGGAAGAGGAGGACTTGCAGCGAGTACCGCTCGAGCGAATGGTGCGAGTGGAGCGGGGGAAACGATACGGCAAGAAGCTGATCGTGGCTTGGTCCGATCTTGCCAAGCGGCTGCCGACCGCTAAACTGCCGACTCGCATGGATGGACAAATCGCCGCCGACCCCCTCAAGGATTGGGAACAGGCTTTGGTTCCTGCCGGTCTGGGATTTTGTCTGCAGGATTATCGCGAGGCTCTGGTTGAACAGTACCTGAACGATTCGCTGGAGCCGATTCCCCCGGAGCTCCATACGGAAACGACGGCAGATCTCCCGCAAAAGCCGAGTGGCCCCATTCGAATGCTGCATTTTGGGGAGGAGTACCGCTCGCATTTTTTGTCGCGTGCTCCCTCTTTGGAGTTTGCCCAGGTCAATTTGCTGTCAGGTCCGAACGGAATGGGTAAAACCTCTGTGCTAGAGTGCATCGAACTGGCATTTACCGGGGCGATCCAGCGGAATTTGCTCGCCGATTCGGAAATGAGAGAAACATGGGACGGGCAGATGACTTTCTGGGGAGACGACCGGGTATTCTCCGGGATGCCATCCGAACAGGAAAAGAAAGAGCGCGAAATCGCGTACTACCGGCAGAAAGTAGCCCCAAAAGCACGCAGTCAGATCAATCGCATGTTCCATCAGTATAA
Organism: Brevibacillus brevis; assembly: GCF_031583145.1. Lineage (NCBI taxonomy): Bacteria > Bacillati > Bacillota > Bacilli > Caryophanales > Paenibacillaceae > Brevibacillus > Brevibacillus brevis. The sequence goes on from NZ_CP134050.1 coordinate 325,698, forward strand.
TTACTTTTCTTCTGAAGCCGTCCATCAATTTTGCTTTAACCATGACAATCCGATCGACTACCGGACCGCTTTTGCCCGTGTGATTTACGGCGAGCAATTGGAGCGTGTCGAGAGGCGCTGGACCCAGTATAAAGAGGAAATGCAAAAAAGATTCAACCGGATTTCGCGCACGCTGGCAAACTTGGAAGCACAGCTTGGCGAGCAGCAAAGCGAACAGACACGAGAAACCGAGCTGATGAGAGCCAGAGCAGCGGCGAAACGATCCGCGATTGCGAAATGGATGAAGAACTGCCACTATGCCTACCCCATTTTGGAGGAGGACACAGGTCTGTCCGAGGTGGAAGCATGGCTGCAGCATTTGGAGCCGCGTCTGACGGAGCTGGAGATCGTGAGTCGTCCTTTGATCCATCCGGAATTGGGTGATATTCAGAATGGCAGCAGGGTACGGTCGGCGTTGGTCGCTAACCGGGAGGCGCAGGACAGCTGTCAGAACCAAAAGAACGAAGTGACCGAACAGCTAAAGACGCTTTCGTCTGCGGGGAAATTATCGGAGCAGCAAAATGCGCTGTCGCTTCTCATGGCCGATCACGAAAAGCTGCGCGACCAGTATCTTCAGCTGGCCCGGGAGCTTCAAAGCAAAGGGGAGCTGTTTGATCAAAGCACCTCCCGGGATCGCAGAAAATGGGTCCAAAAGAGATTGACGGATCTTCAGGACGAGTTGATGGAAGTGGAGACCGTTCTTCGCCTTTACGGAGATCTGACGGGTGTACAGCTCGCGCTTGCGGATGAAAATGACGCCCGAAATCAGATGGACGAAGCAGAGGCCAGGTGGGAGCATGCGAAGCAGCAATATCAGGAAGCGATGGCGCGAACAAAAGCGCAACGGGAGCACGCTTCCTTGCTGCAAAGGCTCGCTTCCGAAATCAAAGCGGATGGCCGGCGCTACCTGGAAGCGAATCCGGAAGAGTCTCGGTGCCCCATGTGCGGGCATGATCATGCGGCATCGGAAACATTGCTGCACGCCATTGAAAGAGGAATCCATGCGGACGACGAATGGCTTACCAAACTGCTGGAAGAGGAAGAGGAAAGCCGAGTACGCATGCAGGATCATCAGCAAGTCTATGAACACGCCAAAGAACGCTACCGTTTATGGACTCGATGGCAAGACCTGCACGCTTACCTGCGGGATTATAAAGACCGATTGGCCCTGGAGGAAATCCCGGAAGCCTTTGATTTCGCTTCCTTGCAGCGTGCGCTGAAAGCATGCACAGAGCAACTGGAACGGAAGAGAGCCGAGCGCCAACGGCTTGAGCAAGAAGCGCAAGAGTTGGACCGGCGAGGGATTGGATTAAAAATGATTGCCGAGCTGGATGCACTCCTGGAAACCCCGTTGATCTCATCCGTTCGAGAAGAGCTTGGGCCTGAGGCAACAGGGCCACAGCTGGTACTGGGACTGGAGAAGAGAGCGGAGTGGCACCACCAGGAAAGCAAGAAGGCTCGCGAAGAATTAGCAAAAGCCGAGGAGCTGATCCGTCAAGCAGAGAACCAGCGCATCGAGCTGTCGAGACGGATGGAAGAGCTGGAGGAGCAGGAGAAGGAGCTTTCTCGAGCCAGGCAGCATCTTGTGTCGGCCGAAAAGGCGTTTGAGCGATTGCGCGAGCTCAACGTTCACCTCAGCCCGGAGCACTCGTGGCCTGACTGGCGCTCCTATCTGGAACAGTTGGTTGCGGAGTGTTCGAGTTTGGCGGATATTCTAAGGCCGCGCTTGCTGCTGGAGCAACAAGAGGGCAGAGCATTGGAGCTGAAAGGGCAAATCAAGAGCGAAAAGGAACGGCTGCATCGCTGTGAGCGAGCGCTGGACGTGCTCTCGGGGCTGAAACCGCTGGCAGACTACGGGGATGAATTTGTCCGAAGCAACTTCGAGGCCATCAGTCAACTATTCGTAGCGTTGCATGCACCCAATGAGTTTGAATCGCTCCAATGGAATGAAAGCAACCAGATCGTTGCCAAGCGAAAGGGACACAGCTTGAGTTGCACGATCAACCAGATGAGCACGGGGCAGCGGACGACCGTGATTCTCGCCGTGTTTTTCGTGATGCATCTGGTCATGGATACCGCGCCGAAAATCATCATGCTGGATGAACCGGTGGCGAACATGGATGAGCTGAATGTACTCGGATTGCTGGACTTTTTGCGGCAGATGACAATCACGAACGGAACCCAGATTTTTTTCACCACTGCCAATCCGCAGGTGGCAACCCTTTTTCGGCGGAAGTTCAGTTTTTTACAGGAACGTTTCCAGGCGTTTCAGCTGCAGCGTTATCCGGAAGGGCCGGTCCGGATTAAAATTCAGTCGTTTGCTCCCGACAAGGAACTGGCGGTAAATATCCAGCAGCTGTAGGCTGGGAGATGTAAAGGGGACCGTACCTTTGAGAAAACGAATCAGGGCCTTTTTTTCGACGCATGCGTGGAAGTATTCGTTTGTGATCAAACGTTTTCTGATCCACTGGATCGCGACGTTTTCTGTCGTGTGGACCTTTACCGAATTTGCCGGATATTTTTTCGAAAGAGGAGGTGCGCCGTGGAAACCGCCTGTTTGGGCAGTCCTAACGCTGGGGATCGCAATCGCTCTCTGGATGAGCCGCCCCAGGCTTACCCGAACGGTCAAACTGCCTGACAAGGACATTACTCTGCAAATTACGGTTGACGATCTCTTTCAAGTTGGCGGCGGGGCCGTCATCGTTCCGTCCAATTGCCTGTTCAAACACGATCATCTGGATGAGGGAGCCATACTCGCTCAGCTTCAGAGCAAATTTTTCAACCATGCGGCGGCTTTTGACTCGGCGCTGGAAAACGCGCTCAAGGATGAACCATATGAAACGATTTCCTTTCAAGGGGAGCAAGCAAGAAAATATCCGTTAGGAACGGTTGCCCGGCTCGAGCTTGAATCGGCGAAAGTGAAGGGCGCGTATGTGGCTGCAACGGCTGAACTCAATGAGTATGGCAGGGCCGTACCTAGCCGCGAGCAATATCGGACAGCCTTGCATGCCCTGTGGGAGTATATCGGCAAGCGAGGGAGAAAAGAACAGATCATCATCCCGGTAATCGGCAGCGGAAGAAACCGTTTGAATGTGAACCGGTTTGAGCTCATCCACGATATCGTCAGTACGTTTATGCAGGCTGTGGAAGACTGCAAATTCAGTGAGAGGCTCACGATCGTGATTCATCCGGATGCTTTCATCCGAAATCGGTATGATTTGGAGGAGATGGAAGAGTATCTGCGGTATGTCAGCAAGTTTGAGAGGTAGCCCATAGAGACCTTGCAACGGTATGATTCATGCCGGGTTGCTCACGTCATCGAACGAAAAAAATCGGCCGCGAAAAAATCAATGCTCGATTTTCGGCTGAACAATTCTTTTCCCTCCCTATAATAAAAAGAGGGTCTGGTGAGGCGTCGCTACCATCCGAAACGTATGAGCCGAGGAGGAGAAGAATGATACAAGAAGACATGAGACCGGTGTATTACCAAGCACTTCTCGATAAAAAGTCCGAATACGAAGGAATTTTTTATGTCGGTGTAAAGACGACAGGCGTATTCTGCCGGCCTACATGCCCCGCAAGAAAACCGAAATTCGAGAACTGTGAATTTTTCGAGACGGCCAAGGAGGCCCTGCTGGCGTCATTCCGACCGTGCCAGCGTTGTCGTCCCTTGTCTCATCCCAACCAAGTCTCGGAGCTTGTCCAGAAGTTGGTCCATGCGGTGGAAGAAAATCCGGAGCGACGCTGGACGGAACAAGACTTCAAAAAAATCAGCGTCGATGCTTCCACAGCCCGGCGCCAGTTCAAAAAGAGGTTCGGGATGACGTTTGTTGAGTATGCGAGAGCCAGACGAATGGGACTAGCCCTCAAGCATATCCGGGAGGGGAGTGCGGTCATCGAGGCCCAGTTGTCTGCCGGTTATGAATCCGGCAGCGGGTTTAGGGACGCTTTCTCGCGGATCATGGGTGCACCACCTGCCCTGAGCGGCGATCAACAGATTCTCAAGGCGTCATGGCTGGATACGAGGCTTGGACCCATGATCGCAATCGCTGATGAAGAGGCGCTCTATTTGCTTGAATTTGTAGACCGCCGAGGATTGGAACGTGAAATTGAACGTTTGCGAAAGAAGACGAAATCAGTGATTATTCCGGGGAGCTCACAACCGATCCTTTCGATCGAAAGGGAGCTGCTGGATTATTTCGAAGGCAGGTTAACGGAATTCAGAACACCGCTGAAATTGCTGGGATCTCCCTTCCAGATAAAGGTGTGGGAACGATTGCGGCAGATTTCGCCGGGACAGACCACTTCCTATGCGGAAATGGCCACGGCAATCGGAAAGCCAAGCGCTTACCGGGCCGTGGCCCAGGCGAATGGCGCCAACCAGTTGGCCATCGTCATTCCTTGCCACCGCGTGATCAGCTCGAATGGCGACCTGGCTGGTTACGGCGGGGGCCTGTCGCGAAAACGTTGGTTGCTCGACCATGAGAAGTCCATCGAGGAGCCAGCCCAATCATGATGAAAAGGAGTGCGCCAGTCGGGTTCCCTCTACTTTGGAAGGAGGTAGAAGACCTGCTTTGGCGGTACCAACCATGGCGTCCCCATTCACCATCACTTCGAACTTGAGGTGCAGCGACATCGGCTTTGTCACGCGCTGTGACCAAGACATCCGGTTTCCTTCCATGACCGGATCGACAAACGCTGCAGCCTCTCCCCCCTGGTTGGCTGTCCCTGTCACCAAACCATCCTTTGTGGAAATGTGAAAGAGGACAGTCTGCTTGCCGATCGGAGTAGAAATCGTGACCTTCCATACGCCGTCGAAGATTGCATTATGGTCTGGAGTCGCAATCAATTGCTCACCGTTTGCTTCTTGTGTCGAAGGTTTGGAAGGAACCGGGACATCGTCGCCCACGGGGATGATCCCTTCCGCTCTCCAAGCGGTTCCTCTGCGCTCATATTCAAACAGCTTCTCTACTGCATGCGCGACTCGCGGACCCAATTCTTGTTCCACCAGATAGAGGGCAACATCGAGTCCGGATGTAACCCCACCGCCAGTCACAAGCCTTCCGTCCACGACAACTCTTGCGGGTACAGGTTTTGCTCCCATCGCGCCAAGCGCCTCCATGCCCAGTACATGCGTGACGGCGTACCGATCCGTAAGCAAACCATCCATGGCAAGCAGCATGGACCCGCCGCAAACCGTGGCGACTGTCATGCTCTCATTTCCCATCGCTTGCCGCAACAACGGCATCAGATCGCTCTCCTTTGCTTTGAGCAACTGTGTCACTACGGCGTCCGGTCCGGTCTCTTCACGTCCAACCTTGCCCATTGCACCGGGAATGAACAGGATGCCGCTCCTATCCGGATCGATTGCTCCGATAGCCTGTAGCCCGGGACCGTCCATGCCGCTTTTGACGATTCGCGGGCCTTCTGCGCTGACGAAGCTGACGTGCAGGCGGCTTCCGCTCAGCATGTTTGCAGACAGAAATACTTCATACGGACCAATGGCGTCCATGAGATCAAATCCGTCAAACAAGACGATTTGGATATTCAGCATTCTTCATCTCTCCCTCGTTCAGCATGGGGGTTTTGATTGACACCATACCAGTTTACTTCCCACCCCTCACAAGACAGAGCTCCAAACCATCACAAGACAGTCACGAATCGTTCACGATATAGGGGCCTCCCTCGTGATAATCAAAAGCGACATTCTAGGACATTTTTTGGTCCGTAGCTGTCGCTTTTTTTCTTGGGGAGTGTAGTCGAAAACTCAGTGGATGGAATCGGACGGTTTTGTCATCCGATTGGCCGCGTCCATCGAATAAAAACAGTCATTGACCAGCCTCCCATCGATTTCCGTGCTTTCGGGCACGATTTCATCGAGGGTCATGCCGGCCTTTTCCAAAACGCGGCGAGATCCCGCATGCTCTTCCGAACAAACGGCTGTAAATTTTCGAAAACCGTAAGTGTCCACGGCGAACTCAAAAATGAGTTGGAGTGCTTCGGTAGCGTAGCCTTTGCCCTTGTAAGCTTCCAAAATGATAAAGCCTACTTCCGCGGTGCGTTTCCCCAGGTCGCGGGTGCAAATGCTGATCAATCCAATAGCGTTGCCTGAGGAAGTTTCACGGATGATCCACGTCAGCCAATGGGTGGAATCGAGGCTCCACTCCGCGAGCTCCTTTTCAAAGTTGCGGCGGATTTCTTCCTCGCTCTTGACCGCTCCGATGTGCTTCATCAGAGTCGGGTCGGTATAGATGGAGCGGATGATTTCCCAATCGTGGAGGGCCAGTTTTGTGAGAGTGAGGGGCTCGCTAACGATTTGTTTGTCCATAGGATCCTCCTATTGGGGAAAGTCTCTCCCATATTAATATGTTATGATAGGTAAGGACTCAAAAAACATGGGAGGAAAACGGAATGAATGTATCAGAAGAGAAAAAGAAATCCAATCACAAAAAATTATCGGTTAGAAATATCATCAAAAGGGCTATATTCATCACGATCGGTGCCATTATCATGGCGTACGGGCTTGAAGCCGTTTTGATTCCAAACAACATCATTGACGGTGGGGTAACGGGCTTATCCATGATCCTGAGTCACGTAACGACCATGAACCTCAGTATATTCCTGGTCATTCTAAACCTACCGTTCTTTTTCCTGGGATACAAGCAGATCGGAAAAACTTTTGCGATCAGCATGCTATATGGAATCGTAGCTTTGTCTGTGGCTACTACTTTCATGCATCATATTGAGCCGATCGTAAACAATGAGCTGCTCGCCGTTGTTTTTGGCGGCTTGATCTTGGGATTAGGGGTAGGCTTGACCATTCGAAACGGCGGAGTCCTGGATGGAACGGAAACCTTGGCCATCTTAGTGGAGAAGCGGTTGCCGTTTTCTGTCGGGGAAATCATCATGTTTGTGAATGTGATTATTTTCTCAATTGCCGCTTTTGTGTTCTCCTTGGAAAATGCGTTATTCTCGATGCTTACCTATTATGTCGCGTTCCGCACCATCGACATCGTCGTCAAAGGCTTTGATGATATGAAATCCGTGTATATCATCAGCGACAACACAACCGAGATTGCGGATGCGATTACGGAGCGGCTGGGTCGAGGAGTGACCTATCTTCACGGAGAGGGCTCCTACAGCGGGGAAGATAAGCGTATCATTCTGTGCGTCTTTACAAGGCTGGAGGAAACGAAGCTGAAAGATATTATCAAGGAGTTAGACCCGCAAGCCTTTATCATTGCGACGGATGTATCTTCCGTTCATGGCGGTCGGTTTAAGAAAAGAGATATTCACTAGGGATAAGAGAGTGGGGACGCGGCACGGGTGCCGCTATTCGCGAGAAACCAAGAAAGAGCATGGGCTATGGGAGCCCGTGCTCTTTCTTGTTGAAAATAAGCTTTACACTTTACTTACCTGCCGCTTGTTGGGTAGGAAGGCCTGGATGCGCTTTGATATAGTCAAGAGCATGCTGGAGGATCACGGCAGACTCTTGCCGGCTGATTTCAGCTTTTGGATGGAAATTCCCTTTCTCATCCAACGCTGTGATGCCAAGGACAAGTGCTCGCTGAACCGAGCCTTGGTAGTCTGCCTTCAGTTCACGTTCATCCCCGATTGTGACGGGAACGATCTTGAGCATAGGGAGTTTGTTTTGCGATTGCATCACCGTCATGAGCTGATGCACAAACTCTTCTTTTGTCCACATTTTGTTCGGGTCCAGATCCGAAGGCAGGTCAAAGCCTTGATTTGCCGCAATGATCAGTGCACTTGCATACCAGGCGTTGTTGCTGGCTTTTGCAAAATAATCGCTAGCAAGCGGGGGCTTCACGAAGCGGACGCTGTCCAGGTTTAAGTCCAGGGCATTGACGATCAGTTGAATGCCTTCCGCTGCGGTAATGGTAGCTTGCGGGAGGAAAAAGTCGTTTTTCAATTCACTTGCATTCTGGTTATCTTGCAAGGTATACGCTGTATGTTCAGTCCCGGTGACAGGACGGTCGGTTCCGTTAGCAGCAGCGAAAGTCCCGTGCTGTATGAAAGAGAGGGACAGAACTGCGAAAGCGGAAAGGGCAAGAAGTTTACGTTTCATCGTAGAGACCACCTTTTCTCATGGGTTGCAGGTTCGTTTATGCGCATGTGCAGCGTGAAAAATTTGCGACGGCGTTTGTTTCACGGATGTATTTATCGTGTATCGTTTTCGTAGAAGGTATCACCTCGGCTTAATTTTTGATAGTTGCTTATCTTTAGACGATAGGAAACAATAAACGTTTCAAAGGCGTTTGTATAGTGCGATACGATTTGTCTTAAAATAACAGGACCAAGCACGCTGCTCATACCAACAGAGAGAAAGGGGATCATCATCTGATGCTCCGCGATCCGCATATTCCTTTTTCTCGCAACTATCAGTTGCAATCGATGCTCGCTCTGTACATTGTTTTCTGGATTGTCACCGCCATTTCTCCAACCGACCGCCTGCAATGGCTCATGGAAAGTTTGCTTCCCGTCGGAACGATGATTCTGCTGGTCGCTACCTTTCAGAAGTTTCCCTTTACCAATTTGTCGTATCTGTTTATGCTCATCTTTTTGCTTCTCCATACATACGCTGCTCACTATACCTATCAGCATACTCCCTTTGACGTATGGCTAAAAAATTCGTTTCATACACAGCGAAGCTACTTCGACCGGGTCGTTCATTTTGCATTCGGACTTCTATGGTCCTATCCAACGAGGGAGCTGCTCACTAGGAGTACCCAGCTTCGCGGCTTTCCGTCGTTTGCCATACCGGTCTCCATTGTTTTCAGTTTCAGTGCGTTTTTTGAAATCGTTGAAATGCTGGTAGCGATCGTAGCTGGACAGGCAGGCAAGGATTATATGGGGCTTCAAGGGGACATATTCGATTCGCAAAAAGATATGAGCCTTGGATTGATAGGGGCGGTCATTTCCATGGGGATTCTCGCAGGGATCCGGAGAAAAAAAGATTCTGCACGCAAATGAAAGCTGCCATTCCGATTTGAAAATCTGGAATGGCAGCTTGCTTTCTTTTTCCATCTACGAATGTATGAATTTCTCGATAGTTGACGATCTTCAGTCTAAAGCTCATGATTTTCGGGGGGAGGGACGCTCCCCCTATTTTTTGTTCATAAATACTGTCATGCTTTCCACCCAGCTGGATCAAATAGACGTACGGAAAAGGAAAGGGAGGAGAATGTTCATTGTGTATCCGGATCTAAATCAGGCGGATCAGGCGCTGCGGCTGACGAAGGAGGCCGTTTTGGAGCAGGTGATGAGAGAGTACGGGGAAAAAATCCTGCAACTGGTCTACCTCATCGTCAAAGACCGAACGATGGCGGAGGACATTACCCAGGAGGTTTTTCTGAAGGCGTTTCGGGACCTGCATGCGTTCCGCGGAGAAAGCGAAATCAAGACCTGGCTGTACCGGATTGCGATCAACGAGTCCAAAAAGTATTTGCGCTCGTGGTCCTTTCGCCAAATATTTTCTACATTCCAAAAAGAAAGCGTGCCGGATGAGCCTGATCAAGAGCATGTCGAGGACAGGGTGATCGGGAAGCTGACCAAGGAAGAGATGGCGCAGCGGGTCATGGCGATGTCCCCGCAGTATCGCCAGGTCATCCTGCTGCACTACTACGAAGATTTGACCGTTCGGGAAATTGCGCAGGTGTTGGACATATCGGAAGAACTGGTACGCACCAAATTGCATCGGGCTCGCAAGCAATTCAAACTGCTGATCGAAAAGGAGGGCTTGGAATGGATGTAGACAAAGAGTTCCGTCAAGCGGTTCGGGGGGCAAGCTGGCAGGACGTCAAGGATGTGCGGTTTACTCCCGAGCTGGAGGCGAGAATCCTTGACCAGGCCGTCAAGAGGAGGAAGAGAAATTTCCGGAAGCTTTACACGGGAGCGGCAGCGATCGCCTGCGTGGTTGCAGCATTTACGGTTTGGAATCCGGGAGCATCGGGGCTTCGCGAGCAATGGCGGCAATCGGCGGCGGCCCTGTCTGAGAAAAAAGATGAGGCGACGCTGCAAAAGGCACTGGCGCCGCTCTTGAAGGCGATTCCTGAACTGAGCAGCTACCGTGTGGAAATCAAGGGAACGGCTGGCAACGTGATCAACGCGCTTTTGCGAAAACAGGACGGGGTTTATGCTAAAGTAGCTGTCAACAAGAACACCGGCCAGCTGGAGGTGTTCAAGTGGTCGGCGGAAGGCGGCAGCGAGAAAATACCTTCCAGACAGCTGGCCAGCGAAAAGGCGGCCGCTTTCCTGAAGGCCTATCTCGGGAAGAATTTCGGGCAATACCAAGAGATGGCTGCAGGTGAAATCGTGCGTTCGAAAAGCCGCTTCCTGGATCTGGACGTGGAGGGGCTGTACGTGACCTACAAGCAGGTGGAGGACAATCAAGCAGTGCCGTTTACCGATATCTCCGTATGGGTGGATGGAGTGGGCCGCATCGTATCGTTCGGCAAAGTGAACGAGTCCGAGCGTGTGCTTCTGACCAAGCTGCAAAAAGCGCTTCCCGAGCTGCAAGACGACGCTGTATTGGCAAACAAGGAACAAGGCGGGGGAGGCTACTCGCTGGCGCTGGCCAATGCCGACAACCAGGGAAGCACGGCTTTCATCGGAATGTCGGGAAATGGTGACATGCTCAGAAGCTACAGCCTGGAAAATCCAAAGGACGGAAAAACCGAACGGGCACCCAAGTCGCTGGCGGTCGAACGAGCCAGCCAGTTTTTGCAAAGCGTGCTCGGAGACGACTGGAAACAGTATCGGGAGACAGGAACATCCACCGCCCTGGATTATATGCGCTATTACAACGGGATTCCTGTTTGGGAGGACACCCTTTCTGTCGAGGTGGATAAAGAGGGCCGTGTCCGCTACTACAACAAACGGGCGGATTCCTACGAGCTTTCCGCTTTGCCGGACCAAGCAACGGCGATATCCAAGCAGGAAGCCGAGGCGGAATTGATGAAAAACATGAAGCTGCGCTATGCAGAACACGCCGTGATCAAGCGTGATCCACAGTCCCGTGAGGCCACGGAGGTACGCCCGATACTGGAGTACACTCCTGCAGTCGGCTCCATGGAAATCGGCCAGCCCCGTTCCTTGTACTGGTACATCGATGCCGCGACCGGAAAAATCCAGTATGGAACCGGCAATAATGGCTTTGCCTACGACCAGCTCGCTTCCCATGAACCGATCACTCTACATGGCGGAAAGCCCGGCTCGATGGTGACCGTCCATACCAAGGAAGAGGCAGCTGGTTTGTTGGCAAACGAAATGGGCGTAGATGTAAACGGCCTGCCCTTCAGGGAACGTACAGAGGAAAATGGACCTTTCGGGAAAGAAAATGTGTTCACGTGGGAGACGAAAGAAGGAAAGAGGCTGGAAGTCCAATCGAATGCGGAAACGGGGCAAGTCACGGAGATCTCGATTCCGCGAGCCGATGCCAATCAGACTGTATCCCAGAAGGAGGCGTTCCAGGAAGCGGTACGGATGCTCGAAAAGTACGCAGACTCCACAGTAACGGAAGTGCAGGTGAGCCAAATCGTTCAGCCGGTCGAGGCAAATCCGGTATCGTCCGGCAGCTGGGCCTTTGAATTTATCAAGAGCTACGAAGGTGTTCCCGTGATTGAGGATGATCCGGATGAAGCCTATGTGGTTGAGGTCGATCCAGCGACAGGGAAAGCCATCGGGTTTTCGAATCGTACGCAGATCCGGGAAGAAGTCGCTTTGCCCGACAAGACCCGGGCGGTGCCTGTCGAGAAGGCGGCCTTGGAATATTTGGCCCATCAGCCGCTGCAATTAGTCTACACGATCGAAGGAGTCGAGGGAGAGGAAAAGGGAACGCCGAAGCTGATTTACGTGCCAATCAGCGACAAGGCGTATGCCGGTCAATTGATCCGAATCGATGCGATTACCGGAAAAGCAGTAATTCCGTAGGAGAATGGACATGGAGAGAAGAAAGCGGATGGTGGACGCAGGGTCCCGCCATCCGCTTCTTTGATTTTCGTCAGCTGCTACTTGGCGCTGATCTCTCCCTTCCTTGACCATGAGTATGGGAGAGAGAGGGAGAGGCGTATTGTAATTCATTGCTCTTCTCTAACGCGATACCGCATACCGCTGGGGAGTGGTCCCGACGACCTTGAAGAAGGCCCTCGCAAAATGGCTCTGGTCGTAAAAACCCGCTTCCGCCGCAATTTCAGCAATGGGCCGTTTTTCGGCAAGCGCGATCTTGGCGTGATTGATCCGCAGCAGGTTCTGGTACGCATGCGGAGGCACGTTCGTTCCTTTTTTGAATAGGCGGATCAGATGGAATCGGCTGATACCCGCGATCCGTTTCAATTCTTCCAGCGTGACCCGTTCGGTGTAGTGAGCGTGGAGATACTCCCGAATCAGTCTGATATACCGTTGCTCACGATCGCTTCGGGAGGCATGATCCAGATCGAGCGTATGCGGGGTGACGATCGCCTGAATCAGCTCAGCGAGCCAGCTTTCAATCACCAGCGGCTCTTCTGCTGAGGCGAGACTTTCCACTACACGGCAAATGAGTCGGCGGCAATCGTGATTCTTGCGTCCTTCCAGTAAAAACGGGATACGGAGCTGCTCCAGCTCGCCAGGCTCCAATTGCTTCAGCCAATCCGGCTGAATGAACAGCATCCTGTATTTCCATTGCGTTTGTTGGCGGGGATGACAGGCGTGCAGCATGTGCGGCGGAAAACTGATGACCCTGCCCGCTTCCACAGGGTACATCCTCCCGTCACACCAGGCGCTGGTTTCTCCCTCATCGATCAAGCCGATCGAATACTCCCCGTGGAAGTGTTTCTGGTAGGCCAAATCGCTCTTGGTGCATTGCTTCGCCTCCAGGAAAGGCAAAGCCTCGCTTCGGTAAAAGGTCACATCAGCCATTTCTGTCAGTTCCTCTCCCCACATGTGCTCTCCGCTTTCGCCCTGCTAGCCGGGCGAACCTGCGGATAGCCAATTTCCGGTCCTTTTTCTGCTCTTTGGTTTTCATTTTATCACAACAAAATCCCCCGTAGAAACGATGCGGCAACAGAATGAAACACCCTCATCTTTTCGGGAGAAGGGGCGGCTCAACTGACCATGTACACAGGGGACAAACTGACTCTTGCAGAGGGAGTAGCCTATCCTTATGATGAGGTCACTATGGTACGACAGACGATCGCAAAGAGCGCTGGAACGAATCGGGGCGAAGAAGGAGGGAGTTTTCCGCAAGCACAGAATCAAAGCGGACGGCTCCATCCACGATAATGTGTTTTACAGCATCCTCGATACGGAATGGACCGAGGTCAAAGCCAACCTCCACGATCTGCTGGAGAGAACATATAAATAAAGGCGACGACAGGAAAGAGCCATCGCCATGGGCGTATTCGCTGCCTTTGCAAAACCATCCAAAATCATCACAGGTGGGCAGTCGGAATGGCAATGCTCCGGCGGTTTTTGAATTGCTTTTACCTAGAGGCGGAGAATGCCGCCTAAGGAAGAACCGACCTTTCTGTAAGGAAGAAAGGTCGGTTTTTTTGCGGGAGTTCCTTCGCAGCTATTTGTTTTGAGGCTCGAACCGGTAGTTGTAGGTCTTGAATCCGGATGAGGAATAAAAGATCCCGATTTGCTGTACTTCACCCGGCTCGAGGTGCACATCCTCGTATGTCCGCTCATCCAGCTCCTGTCCTTGCTCGTCGTAAATCTGTACGGACAGGCGTCCGTCGAAACGGGAAGTGTCCGTGTAATTCCCGGCGTAGACGTAGATTTTGTAATCGCCGTCCTTGGTTTGGAAGGAGCCGGCCGCGGCAGCCAGGCGGTCGATTTCGCGGGCTGATCCTCCGATTCGCTGCATTTTTTCCTCATAGTGGTGAACGATTTGCTCGCGCATCCAACTGTCGATCGACTTCTCCTGATAGGTAATGGTGGCGATCGGGATTGTCGTAATGACGTAGAGAAGCACCATGGCGCCTATTCCGCTGCGCAGCACGACACGCTTTTCGTATCCTCCGGCAAGGAGAGCGATCCAGGCGATCGCAATCAGCACTACCGTAATCCAGTGCCAGTTGGAGAAAAACATCTCGGGATAGAGCGTCACTGCCGTCTCCTCCTTTCGTTGTCCTGTCGGTTTGGGACGGGCCGGTTTTGCCAAAGGAATCCCTGTCCGAAGTCACTGGCCTTGCTGTGCATGACGGCTACCTCCGCCTTCTTCGGCGCAGCCAGTATTGGATCCCGAACAAGGGCCAGATGGCTATCGCCATGAGGATGACCGCGGCGATGGCGGATGAGTAAAACTCGTCTCCGGGCCCGGCCTCGACTTCCGGCATGAAGGCGCCAGAGAACGTCCACAAGGCGAAGGATCCGAGAAGGAAGCGCAGTGGAACCCGAAACGTCAAAGGCTGAGCCAAGTATTGATAGGCCGCCGCCGAAACGAGCAGCACAAGGAAGCACAGGCCCGTGCCGTCTTCGTCTACAAGCCCCGCGTCGGCCAGCTTGATCGAGACCAATAAAAACACAAGCAGCAGGGCGAAAATGGCCAAGGTCGACCGTCGCGGTTTCCAGCTTGAACGTCGAGGGCCTGTGTGTTCGACGGCAGCCCCGCCGGGTTTCGCGGAGCTTTCCGAGGTGTTCCTTAACCGGGCCGCCTCCTCTCGCTCGAGCTCGATTAAGATCGAATTTAGTTCAAACTCCAAATGGCGTTCCAAAGAAAATGGCTTCGAGTTGATCTCGTCCTCCAACAGGCGGAGCTGCTGCTCTTCGGTCAATGGGAAGAGCAGCTTGTTCGTCGCCCGGAACGGGATGCCGCGGTTTTGCAGCTCCTTCACCCACAACTCCGCTTCCCCGACTTCGTAGAAAGGCACAGGCACGACGCGCCGCTGCGCTCCCTCCTGATAAACGGCATAGAGGATGGGCAAAACGTGGAAAACCGGCTGCTCTTCCGTCATTTTGCTCTTGCGGTAGGCGTAATGATACTGCGCGATGTACTTAGAAACGTAGATACACTCCACCCGCTCGAGAGGGATGGCATCCTCCCGAACGGTACGGGCGTCGTGATTGTAAATACGAAACGCGATCTGATCCGCATAGAGCCGATATCGGCTGAGGAGACGATTTTTCCGGATCGCCGCCCGCAAATAGCCGATGGAAAACTTTACAAGCCATGCACCAGGAAGCAGCAGGAGCAAAAGCAGATAAGTCCAGGATTGAAACTGATAGACCAGATAAACGGGTCCGGCAATCAGAGCGATTCCGAGTGCGATCAGAAAGCACATGGCTTCGAATGTCAAAATCCAGTAGAAGGGCTCCATGCGGCGGTCGACGCGTTCATGGATGAAGCTTCGATCGGCAGAGTCAATCAATCTTTTTCCTCCGTTCCCATTCGTTCTCTTCTTTTTTCTTATACGAGTATAGGGATGAAGAAGTTCCAGAAGTGGGAAGCGATTCAAAAGAATGCGGAAGGCCAGAGCCGATAAGGTCCTGAATAGTAGATTGAATATTCGATTAAATAGAGGGATTTGTCATGGCGCATGGAATAGCAGGATGAGGGAGGTGAATGACAGACGCATGAACGTTCATCACCACGGCGTACGGCTGACAAAGGAGAATAAAAGAAAGGGGTGCTTTCCATGCGGACAAGCAAGAAGGCGAAATGGACGGCAAGTGTAATGGCCTCGATGGTATTGCTCGTACCGGCAGCGGGTTACGCAGAATCTGCCCAGCAGACGGTGGACAGCCCGGCTCTGTCGAGCAACCCTCTCGTTGAGCAGAAGGTAGCGGGAACATTGTGGTTGAAGTCGGCGGAAGCAAGGGCTCTCTCGTACCAGGCATTCAACGTCGCAAAGCTGATGTACGACAAAGCGCTGGCGGAAAATGTGAAAAAGGAAAAGCTGGCGGTCGTGGTCGATATTGACGATACGATCATCGATACGACCGGGTACACGGCGGACGTCATTTTCGGCCTGGAAGCGTCCGGCGAGGCCTGGACGAAATGGATTCAGTCGCAAGTGGCCGTTCCGTTGCCCGGCTCGGTGGAGTTCCTGAATCACGTGGTGGAGACGGGCGGTGATGTCTACTACGTGACCAATCGTCTGCCCGACATCAAAGAGGACACGCTCAAAAGTCTCGAGAAATTAGGCTTCCCGCAGGCCGAGCGGGATCATCTCTTCATTCGGGAAGCGGGTATGCCGTCCAGCAAGGAGAGCAGAAGACAGGAGGTGGCCAAGGACCATCAGATCGTCCTGCTCATGGGAGACAACTTGGAAGACTTCTCGGACGCGTTCGCTCCCGTGAGCGTCCAGGCGCGTGCGGAAGCTGTCGATCAGGCCAGAGAGTTGTTCGGAAGCCGGTTCATCGTTTTGCCGAATCCGATGTACGGGGACTGGGAGAAAGCAATCGTGGAAAGCAAGAAAGACCTCACTATCCAGCAGACGAAGGAAATGAAGAGGAAGGCGCTCTCCGGAAAGGAATGAAGCCCTTATCCGATAGGAGCATCCGGGCGAGGAACCAAAGACGCTATCGTTTCTCCCCGGCTTTTCTGTGTGCAGCAACGAAAAGAAGGGATGAAGACTCCACCCGATGACAACGGTGCTTTCTCTTTCAGATGCTGTGGTATAGTGAGAAAACATCCGGCCTAAGAGGGAGGGGGTTTTATCCATGTCGGCAAAAATTTGGGAGGCGGAATGGGACGTTTCCGAAGACTTGGCCCAGCGGTTGATTGGTCGTCAATTTCCGCAGCTGGCTGCCAGGCCAGTCCGGAGATTGGGGCATGGCTGGGACAATACCGTTTACAGGGTCGGCGACGAATACGTGTTCCGGTTTCCGCGCAGAGACATCGCAGTGGAGCTGCTCCAGCGGGAGGGAATGCTGTTGCCGAAGCTGGCGGATCGCTTGCCGATTCCGTTTCCGAAGCCGATGTTTTACGGGGGGGTAGATGACGAGTATCCGTGCCCGTTTCTGGGATATACGTACGTCTCGGGGACGTTTCCGATCGGGCTTTCGGATGAGCAGCGGACAGCCTCGGCCCCTGTGCTTGCACAGTTTTTGAAAAGTCTCCACTCCACTCCGGTATCCATCGCCAAAGAGGCAAGAGCCCCTCTGGACCATCGAAATCTCAGAGATGTCGCCGCTCGCAAGGAGAGGATGCAGCGGTTTTTGTCCGATCTCTCCGCCTTGACGCAAGAGGAGGAGATCCGCACCGTCGCAGGCTATTTGGAGCGGCTGGAAATAGGGCCGCTGACGCAAAGCGATGTGCTTCTCCACGGCGATCTGCATTTCAAAAACATGCTGGTAGACGAGGCCGGCCGCCTTTCCGGCATCATCGATTGGGGAGACATAGGGATCGGACACCCCGGCTGCGACTTGAATATTGTCTACAGCTTCCTGCCGGCAAAGGCACGCTCCCGGTTTTTCGAGGAATACGGAGAAGTGGATGAGGCGACGAAGGGGTTGGCCCGCATGATGGCCGTTTACATCCCGATGCTGATTTGGATGCAGGCGCTCGACGCAAAGGAGGAAGCTGTCGCGGCAGAAGCCAGGGCAGTAATCCGGCGGGCACTGGAAGATTGATCGGAACAAGGCCATTGCATCGAAAAGAGGGAATGGCAGCAAGTGCTGCCACATATGTCTCAAGAGGAAAATCACCCAGTTGAGGAGGAGAGGTTTCGATGATCGTCAGCGTAAAGCGAACATCCGCAAATGACCCAGATTTCCGCCTGTTGGTCGAGCTGCTCGACAAGGACTTGTGGCTCCGCTATCCGGATACACAAGATTTCTTCACGCCGTTTAATGTCATCAAAGAGGATGGCAAAGTCGTAGTGGCTTACGTCGATGGCAGTCCCGCAGGCTGCGGCTGCTTTCGAGGCATGGATGATCGAAAAACCGTAGAAATCAAGCGAATGTACGTCAAAGACGAAGTGCGGGGCAAAGGGATCGGCAAACGAATCGTGGGCGAACTGGAAGCATGGGCGCTGGAGGAAGAAAAGACGAGGGCGGTTCTGGAGACCGGCAGGAACCAGCCGGAAGCGGTAGCGCTGTACAAAAAGCTGGGCTATGAAGAAACGGAAAGGTACGGTCCCTATGTAGACAGTGAAGCGAGCATTTGCATGGGAAAGACGCTGTCTGTCAAATGAAGCGGCGAGAGCGGGAGAATCGGCGGACGACCAGTATCTCTCTCCAAGGAAGAATGAAACGGCACCCGATTGTCAGACCGACCTGACAATGGAAGGTGCTTTTTTTTGTGCGACCGTTTGGCCAAAGGCAGGCATAATCGGGTCGGGGGAGCCGTAAGGAAAAGAGAGGACAACACAAATGGGGGAAGGAGGGGAGCGTATGGTCGCGAGCCCGTCCGATTATTTGCTGCTGACGTTGACGGGACTGTTTAGCGCACCCCACTGTATCGGCATGTGCGGGGGCATCATGTCCGCCTGGACGCTGCAATCCCGATCCACCATGCTGCAGACAGTCATGGCCTACAATACAGGCCGGATCCTCACGTACATGGGGACCGGGGCGTTTATGGGCGTGATCGGATCGTTTGTGGATGCGGCTGGAGCCATCGTCGGCTTTCAAGGAATCGCGAACATCCTGGGCGGGCTTCTGATTCTGCTGTGGGTCGGCAAAAAGTTCGCGTTGCCGCTCAGCAAATGGTCTGTCCTCCAGCTGCCCCTCGCGCAGAGCTGGCTGGATAAGCAAAAGAACCGGTCAGGAGCGCTGCCGGTCTTTTTGAGCGGGCTGTTGCTGGGCTTTTTGCCGTGCGGCTTGACTTATACCATGTACATGAAGGCTGCCGCTTCCGGGAGCGTCGCGGAAGGCGCGCTCACACTCGCTTTCTTCGGGATCGGGACACTGCCCGCCCTCTTCTTTATGGGGCTGTTTTCGGTCGTTTTGTCCAGGGCCCTCCGCTCCAAAATCTTGCTGATCGCCAATCTGCTGGCCGTCTACATCGGAGTGGTCTCGATCTTGCGTGGACTGGTAATCAACGGTTGGGTTCCCCATGTAAACCCGTGGCTGTGGTAAGGGGTTACGGCTCCGCGACAAACGGATACACCACCGTCGAGGTCTTCCCGTCCGCTTCAAACGTGATGTCCGCCTGCCACTCGCCCACCATCGTGGGGACGATTTTCGCGGCGAACTGTCCCGGCTCCCTGTACGACGACGCCGCATCTACAGCGCCGTGGTCCATGCTTGGCATGGTCAGCCTGACCGAGACTTTCGCGTTCTTCCACCGGTCAGCCTGTTCAGGCGGGAGGGCGATGAGCAGCTCGTTTTCCTTGAGAATCTTGGGGGGAGCGGGCTGCACGCTCACCTCGACCGTCAGCGAAAAAGGCGCAAACGTCAGCTTTCCCTTCTCGGCGCCGGTGGGCTGGGATGAAGGGCTTCCGGCTTCGGGACTCGCAGGCGAAGAGCAGGCAGGCAGCAGCAGTACGGCAGCCAACAGAAAAGAGGGCCAGCGATAAGCTCGTTTCAAAGGATCACCGCTTTCTTTCCGTCATGCAAGCACCATATCGTATTCGGAAACAGGCGGTTCCATGCCCGCTGCGAGGAAATTTCCCCGTATTCCCCCCGTCGCAACGGCGTTTACACGTTTGTGTAAATCAATTCCGCTCTTCGGTTTGGGGAATCTTCACTTGCATTCTAAATCTTCTCGGCAGCGCATACGTATTACAACGGGACATGCGTTGGTGACAGAGGAGTGTTCGGGAATGACCATGAGACAGACGTATCAGGTCACGGGGATGACTTGTGCAGCCTGTGCCAGCCGGATCGAGAAGATATTGACCAGGACAGATGGCGTGATAGAGGTGCAAGTCAGCCTGGCGACCAACAAGGCACGCGTCGCCTACGACGATCAGCAGATCGATGACGAAGCGATCATCGCGCGAATCGAAAAGCTCGGCTATCAGGCAAGGCCGGACAAGAAAGGCGAAGCGCATTCGGAAAAAGACGACCTGCTGCGCCGTTTTTTCTTGTCGGGGCTCCTGACCATCCCTTTTTTGTGGGCGATGGCCGCTCATTTTTCCTTTTCCTCGTTCATTTGGGTCCCGCCGCTGTTTTTGCACCCATATTTTCAACTGGCCTTGGCGCTGCCTATCCAGTTTTGGATCGGCTATCCCTTTTATGCGGGGGCTTGGCATGCCTTGAAAAGCAAGACAGCCAACATGGATGTCCTCGTCGTCCTCAGCACGTCCGCCGCTTTTTTTTACAGCCATTACATCACCTTTGCCACCCAACCGGCGTCCGCTCATCCTCCGACTCTCTACTACGAGACCTGCGCCGTCATTTTTACGTTTCTGCTCTTGGGCAAATACCTGGAAGCGATGGCCAAAGACCGCAGCAAGCACGCGATCCGGCAGCTCCACCAGCTGCAGCCGAAGATCGCAAATGTCCTGCGTCCCTCGGGTGTCACCCCCGTACCGGTCACGGAGCTGACTGTAGGCGATATTTTTATCGTCAAGCCAGGGGAGCGCATCCCGACTGACGGAGTCGTTATCGAAGGCCGATCGACGGTGGATCAGTCCATCTTCACAGGGGAAAGCTTGCCTGTCGAGAAAGGGAGCGGGGAGACGGTCATCGGAGCGACGTTGAACCAAAACGGCTGGCTGAAAGTAAAAACGACCAGGGTCGGGGACGAGACTGCCTTGACCCAGGTGATCCATACGGTGGAAGAAGCGCAAATGTCCAAAGCTCCGATTCAGCGAATGGCAGACGAGATGACGGACATTTTCGTGCCAATCATCATGACGATCGCAGTCACGACGTTTCTGGCCTGGTATTACGTTTTTACCTCCCACGCCTTTGGCGAGTCGCTGGAAAAGGCGATCGCGGTCCTCATCATCGCCTGTCCATGCGCGCTCGGGCTGGCCACCCCCATGTCCATTCTGGTCGTATCCGGAAGGGCGGCTCAGTTGGGGATCTTGTTCAAGCAGGGCAAATACCTGGAGACGCTGCAGAGGGTGGACACCGTCATCCTGGACAAAACCGGCACCTTGACCAAAGGCAAGCACGAGGTCGTGGAGATCTACACCACAGACGGGGAAAAAGAGGAGTTCATGCGCCTGGTGGCGGCGGCGGAGACCGCGTCCGAGCATCCGTTGGCCGCTGCGATCGTCTCCTATATGCAAAGCAGGGGGGTCAGTGTGCCGGCTCCTTCCGCGTTCACGCCTCTGCCGGGATACGGTATCATCGCCAACGTAGGCGACCGGTCTGTCATCGTAGGTTCGGCCAAGCTGATGAACAGCCACAACATCGACATCTCGCCTGTTCAGGAGCGTATCCGCGTGCATGCTGGGGAGGGGAGGATCGTCATGCTGGTGGCGATCAATCATCAGCTGGCGGGGTATATCGCTTTGTCGGATCCGCTCAAGGACGATGCCGGGGTGGCTGTCCAGCGCCTGAAAAAGCTGGGAAAAACCATCGTGATGATCACGGGGGACAATGAGCTGACGGCATGGAGTGTGGCCAGACAGGCCGGGATTCAACGGGTGTACGCGGGCAGGCTGCCGGCAGAAAAGGTGCAGATCATCAAAGAGCTGCAAAAGAAAGGGAAAACCGTCGCCATGGTCGGGGACGGGATCAATGACGCTCCTGCACTGACCGCGGCCAATATCGGAATCGCCCTCGGGACCGGCGCGGATATTTCCAAAGACTCGGCCGACGTGCTGATCATGCACGGGGAGCTGATGGGGATCGTCCACGCCTTTCTTCTCAGTCAGCAAGCGATGAAGAATATTCGCCAAAACCTGTTCTGGGCCTTGTTTTACAATACTGTCGCCATCCCTGCCACGATGATCGGGTTCCTGGCGCCGTGGGTAGCGGGAATCGCGATGGCTTTCAGCTCCTTGTCGGTTGTCCTCAATTCGCTGCGGCTAAGAAGGGGGAAGCTGTAAGGAAAAGAGTCGGCACGCCAAGAAGCCCCTGATCCAAACGGATTGGGAAGGCGTGCCGCTGGCCATGATCCTAAAGCCGGGAGACCTGCCTGTTTCGACGACACTGAAATGACCTGCGGGAGATAGGGAGGTGTTAGGAACGGTTTGGCAGGATTCCGTTATTTCCATTGCTTATTTAGGCATTTCTACCCTTTTCGAGGTTGGGAATGCTTTTTCGATTTCGGCTCCAAAGGCATGGGAAAGCAACGGGCAGATGTAGAGGACAAGCCGGTTCCATCAAGGAGGAACTCCATTGAACATGGAATAGAGAGAAAAGACGCAACTTTCCCGTTGGGCAAACGTCTGTAAAAATATGGATACCAGTGCCATGGGGGGAGAGCCATGAAAAAATGGGTAGTTTGGCTTTGTATGGGGCTGGCGGTGCTGGGCAGCGGGCGTGAGTCGATGGCGGCGGATCATTCGTCACTGTTACAAAAGCCGAACGTCCAGCACATGCAGGTCATCACCCAAAGCCCGGAAGAGTTGGTCATCGTAGACACGTGGCAGGACGTGGAAGAGAAGCATACGAGAATCGACCTCGTTGCCTACGGGCAATCAGGAGGAGCGGCGACGTCGATGAGCGAGCAGCGGTCCGTCACGATTTACCAGGGCCAGGAGCAAGTCAAATGGCCATTCGAGCTCGCCTTCAGACAAGGCGAGAACAAAGAGTTCAGCAGGGACATTTTCGATCCGTTCAACATCTCCAACAGCAAACGGATCCTGTTTGAGGCGTCAGCCCGCTCATTCGAGGGAGCGCGATGGGAGCATACAGGCACCTCCGAGATTGATGGAAAGCAGGTGAAACAGCTGCGGCGGACATATACCACGAAAGATGGCGGCTCTGCCGTCGCCTTCGCCTATACGGATCCTGCGACGGGCATGCCCGTCAAGGAAGGGCACTATCTCGAAGGGGACAGCACCCCTGCGATCACCAAGCTTTATCGCTTCGAGGAAATCCGTGATCCTACCGGATTTCTATTCACGAATGCTGCCGCTTCGCTACTCCAGAAGGAAGCTGCCGATTGGATATCGAAAGCCTTGGACTCCTTGATGCCAATGGACGACGCTCTCAACTTCGGAATGAAATATATTGCGATCGACCTGGGAGGCATACCGGGATTGAATGAGGCAGCCAAACAGCAGGTGCTGCGCTCCTTTGAAAAATACAAAGTGACGACGATGGATTCGTCGCTGGCGAAGCTGAGGGAACAAGGTCTGTACAATCGTAAAAACAGCATGCTCGACGGGGTGTTGTTACGGGTGTACAAAATCGAGTTTGTCGGAGATGCGGTAATGGTCCGTGCCTCCAAATACAGGAGTGGTGACGGAGCAATCGGAGTGAAGGTCATGCTGGAGGAGGTCGACGGAAATTGGAAGGTGACCAGTTCCGATGTAGTGTGGATCAGCTGATGGGGACTGGGCAACAGATCAAAAAAGAGGTCCGTTAATGCGGACCTCTTTGCTTTCCCATGCGTATCCTCCTATGGCGAAAAGCCAAAGCGAATCCGGCAAAGCTACGTTTGCCGGGAATTGGCATACACACAAAGCAGTTTCACAATCCCTTGCGTTCGGTTGTACCAGTTGTGCGGGTTGTTCGACTCCGTGTGAAAGCTGTCGCCCGGAAAGAGCTCGTATTCTTCCTGACCGAAAATCACGGTGAGCACGCCTTCCAATACATAGATGAACTCTTGCCCGTCGTGGGTAAAAGAAGTGACTTTCTGGTTGTTAGGCAAGAGCGTAACCAAGACAGGCTCAAACAAAGGATTCGGAATATCCCCGGACAAGCCTGTGTAGGTAAAGCTGGACTGCCGAAAGGGAAGGGGGCTGCTGCCCGCTCGCCGGATAAAGCCTTTTGGCTGGTTTCTTTCGGAGAAAAAATAGCTCGGGTTTACGCCCAATGCTTCTGCGATATGGGTAAGCGATTCGATTCGGACCGAGCACTTGGAACGCTCCACCTGAGACAAAAAACTGATGGAGAGGCTGGTTTTTTCGGACAACTGTTTCAAGGTCATTTTTCTTTGGAGACGAAGCTCCTTGATTAAAGGCCCCAGACTGTTTTCCATGATTGCTCCTTCACAAAGATAATGGCACAGATCCATTACATCAAAAGGACAATAATAAAAATTTTATCACAAGTGAGACAAAAACAGAAAGAAATATGCAGAATAATAAACGTAAATAAAGAAATATATATGAAATTTGTTGACAGTTTGAATATTTGTAATTATTATAATTGATAGCTATTCTCATTGAATTCTTATTTATGAAGATAATTGCATAAAAGCCCAAAGGACGAACACTCTTTTTTTGTACGGAATTTGAATCGGGACTTCAATTTATGAATTGGTATCAAAAAGATAGAAAATGGAGCAAGACGGCAAGGGATCCCGGTTCATACAGTCCTGACAGCAACGACATGTGCGGATGTCGCATAACTTTGCTTGTCCAAAAATTGAAGTGTACATGCAATTATTGAAGGGAGGATTGAATTCAAAGGGAGGCACTTTCATCGTTGTATTGCATAAGTCAAGCATAAAAGGGGGATGTGTGTATGGGGCAAGTACAAGTGGCGGTTTCAAGCAAAACCGCGAAGAGGGCGCTGATCGCAAGCTTGATCGGTAGCTCGATCGAATGGTTTGATTACTTTCTTTACGGAACGGTGGCTTCTCTCGTATTCAACAAGATTTTCTTCCCGAACTTTGATCCGGTCGTAGGTTTACTGCTCTCTTATTTATCCTTCGCACTGCCGTTCTTTATCCGTCCATTGGGCGGGATTGTGTTTAGCCACATCGGGGACAAGATCGGGCGAAAAAAGACACTGGTGCTTACTTTGTCGCTGATGGGCGGAGCCACCGTTCTCATCGGGCTTTTGCCCGATTATCAGGCGATCGGCGTATGGGCCCCGATCCTGTTGATTACGATGCGCTGCATCCAGGGCTTGGGAATCGGCGGAGAGTGGGGAGGAGCCTTGCTCCTGGCAGTCGAGTACTCAGGCAAGAATAACCGCGGTTTCTTCGGCAGCATTCCGCAAATGGGCGTCACTGTCGGGATGCTCTTGGGCACGTTGGCCGTATCCATGATGACCGTCTTGCCGGAAGCACAGTTTATGTCGTGGGGCTGGCGCGTGCCGTTTTTGCTGAGCGCTCTGCTGGTATTCCTCGGCTTGTGGATCCGCAATGGCCTGGATGAGACACCGGCATTTAAAGAAGCGAAGGAAACGGGCAATATCGCGAAAGTGCCGATCGTCGAAACGTTGCGTTACCACTGGAAAGCGGTGCTGATTGCCACGGGCGCCAAAGTGGTGGAGACAGGGCCCTTCTACATTTTCGGGACCTTTATCATTGCCTACGCGACAAAATATCAGGGCTATACCAACAGCGTGGCACTCAACGCGGTTACCATTGCGACACTGATCGCGACGTTCATGATTCCGTTCATGGGGAAACTGTCGGATAAATACGGCCGCAAACCTCTGTATATTGCAGGTACCGTAGCGATGCTGCTTTTCGCCTTCCCGTATTTTTACCTGATTTCATTGAAGTCGGCGGTATGGCTGACCGTTGCGACGGTAGTGGCTTTGGGGATTTTATGGACGCCGGTCACGGCAGTCCTGGGTACGATGTTCTCGGAAATTTTCAGCACGAATGTGCGTTATACCGGGGTGACGCTCGGATATCAATTGGGAGCGGCGCTGGCAGGGGGCACAGCACCTTTGATCGCCACAGCTTTGCTGACCAAATACAATAATTCATGGGTACCGGTAGCCATTTACATTATCGTGACGAGCGTGATTTCGCTGATCGCGGTGAGTGCTACCCGCGAAACGAAAAACGTCGACTTGGAAAAGTAGGCATTGGCTGTATCCCGCAAACAAAAGAGGAAGGGGGCGTAGAGCTCCCTTCCTCGATTTTTTTACATGGAGTGCTGGCCTTCCGTGTATATTTGGAAGCTCACACCGAACTTGTCCGTCACGATGCCGTAGGCTGGGCTAAAGAACGTTGCCTGCAGCGGCATGACAACGGTGCCGCCCTCTTGCAGGGCTTCGAAAAATTGCTTGGATTTGGCTGGATCGTCCGTCGAAAGACAGATGGTCACCAGACTGCCGTTTTGCACGGGCTGCCCAGGGAATGTGTCCGAGAACATCAAGTCGGATTCTCCGATCTTGATCGTCGCATGACTCACGCGGTTCCGTGCGGCTTCAGGTAGCGGAAACTCCGGGTTTTCCGGCATTTCTCCAAATGTCTGCATAAACAGCACGTTTGCGCCCAACGCTTTCTCGTAAAACTCGATCGCTTCTTTCGCAGTACCATCCATCATCAGGTAAGGGGTCAAGCGAATTGTCATGAACATTCAGCTCCTCGGCTAAAAATTGGGGTCATGCCAAAATGTGCGGCATATGGGTACATCCCCCAGTGTTGCCCGCAATTTGATTATAAAATCAGGAACGTATGTTTGTAAAAGAAAAGTTTGGGATTTGCCCCAACATCGCAATCGAGAAGAAATACCCTTATCTGATTCAGGCTAGAATAGGGAAGCCAAACAATCATCGCAAAGGAGCGCTTGGGATATGCAGGCTCCTCCTGCGATGCGGAAAGGGGAACGATTGTGGAAAAACAGCAGGAATTGAAAGGTGCAGGGGGGACGTTCGGAAGCAAAGGCAACTTGATGGTGATCATGGTGATGATCCTGGGCGTGTTCGTGGCGA
This sequence comes from Brevibacillus brevis, assembly GCF_031583145.1. Classification (NCBI taxonomy): domain Bacteria; kingdom Bacillati; phylum Bacillota; class Bacilli; order Caryophanales; family Paenibacillaceae; genus Brevibacillus; species Brevibacillus brevis. The sequence continues at coordinate 352,374 of NZ_CP134050.1, forward strand.
TTCTCAATGAAACGCTGCTGAACGTGGCGTTGACCAAAATCATGGACGACCTCGGCATTTTGCCCAGCACGGCGCAGTGGCTGTCTACCGGCTATCTGCTCGTCATCGGCGTGCTCATTCCCGTCACCGCTTACTTGCTTCAACGCTTTACGACCCGAACCTTGTTTTTGTCGGCCATGGGGCTCTTCACGCTGGGAACGTTCCTGGCCGCCGTATCCCCGGGCTTTTCTTTTCTGGTAGCGGGAAGGGTGCTTCAAGCGTCAGGTACGGGACTCCTGTTCCCTTTGCTGACCAATGTCGTATTTTCAATCGTCCCGCTGGAGAAAAGAGGATCGGCCATGGGGACAATCGGGATCGTCATCACGTTCGCGCCAGCGATCGGCCCGACTTTGTCGGGGATCATTGTCGAGCACTTCAGTTGGCGCGTCCTGTTTTACGGCGTGTTGCCGATCGCCATTTTCGTGATGGGGTTTGCCTTTGCCCGACTCAAAAATGTGACCGAGACGACGCGTCCGACGGTGGATTTGTTGTCGCTCCTGCTTTCGACCTGGGATTCGGAGGAATCGTGTACGGATTCAGCAGCGCAAGCGAAGGAAACGGGGGCTGGGCTGGCTACGGGGTGCTTCTTCCCATTGCGGTTGGCGCCGTTTCGCTGGCGCTCTTCACGTGGAGACAGCTCGCGATACCGGAGCCATTGCTTGACCTGCGCGCTTTTGGATACCGCATTTTCCGGATATCCGTGCTGATCATGATCATCGTCATGATGGCGATGTTTGCCGCGATGATGCTTCTGCCGATCTTTCTTCAAAATGCGCTGGACTACACCCCGCTGAAAGCAGGGCTGGTCATGCTCCCCGGCGGAGTGATCATGGGGATCATGTCTCCTGTGACCGGCCGCCTGTTCGATAAATTCGGGGCGAAATGGCTGGCGATTGCCGGACTGACGCTAATCGGGAATACGCTTTGGCAATTCGCCCACATTACGCTATCGACGTCGTACAGCACCATCATGCTGTTCAACACGCTGCTCATGCTCGGCATTTCCATGCTGATGATGCCTGTCATGACCAATGCGCTCAATGAGCTTCCTCCGCCGATGTACCCGCATGGGACTGCGATCATCGGGACGCTGCAGCAGGTAGCCGGAGCGGTCGGGACAGCGCTGCTGGTCACCGTCATGATGAACGGCTCGCGAAAGTACTTGGAGCATCCGTTGTCCGGACAGGATGAATCCGCCCTGCAGGCGCTGGCATTGATCGCAGGGATGAAAAACGCATCCCTGCTAGCATTCGGGCTCGTAGCCGTCGCGTGGGTGGCTTCTTTTTTCCTGAAGCGCGCTCATGGGCCCGAGCAGAAGCGGGCTGCCAAGCAAGTGTCCCCGGGATGAAGCGAAGGAACACGCCGTCCATCAGCACTATGTAGTAAAATTGACTAAAAGAGATCGGAGACCCGGCAACGCCAGGAAACGGAATGGAACTCGATAAAACTGTGGACCGCCTGGCACATGAATGGATGTTCGTGCCAGGCGAGTCTGATGGTGCGCTATATACAGTTTTTTTAGATGTGGGATATTTTTCAATCAACCAGGTTGACAATCGATTCTTTTCGTTTTACAATTATCTCGAATTCAAGATATTAAAAACAAAGGGAATGGTACCATGAGTAGAGAAGAGGACCTCGATGCTCTTTCCTTGAAGCTATTTGTGATCTTGTCCCGAGCCTATCGTTCGATAAGCGACTATGTATCGGAGGACATGAAGCGGTACGGATTGAACCCATCCGAGTTCATGGTTCTCGAGCTGCTGTACCATAAGGGCGATCAGCCCATCCAGAAAATCGGCAAGAAGGTGCTGCTCGCAAGCGGCAGCATGACGTACGTGATCGACAAGCTGGAAGCCAAGCGATTGCTGAAACGAAAGCTGTACCCGGAGGATCGGCGGGTCGTGTACGCAGCCATCACTGCAGAAGGGAAGAAGCTGATGGATGAAATTTTCCCGCAGCATCGGGCGGCGATCGAGACGCTGTTCGAGGAATGGACGTCCGAGCAAAAGGAAGCGGTGATTGAGCTGTTAAAAAGGACAGGGCGCAAAGTCTTGGACAGGAAGCAGTAACATTTTCTTGCAGGATATATCTTAAATTAAAGATACATGAATTCGAGAGGAGAGATCCCCATGAGTGATTTTTCTACCCTGGTAAAAGCAAGGCGTTCCGCCGCCAAATTCATTCCCGGTGTGGAGATGGCAGCAAGCGAGCTTGACGAGATTCTCGCGCTTGTGAAGTTTGCTCCATCCGCTTTCAACCTGCAGCACGCCCGCTATGTGATCGTAAATGATGACGAGACGAAACTCAGAGTATACGAGGCTGCCCAGAAGCAATATAAAGTCAAAACCGCTTCCGCTGTCATCCTCGTGCTCGGCGACAAGGAAGCGCACTTGCAGGCGGGAAAAATCAACGAGGGACTTCTCCAGCTGGGCGTCATCGATCAAAGGGAATACGATTATACCGTCTCCTCGATTCAGTCGTTTTACGAGAACGGCGGAGACATGCTGAAACGGGATGAGGCGATTCGCAATGCGAGCCTTTCCGCGATGCTGTTCATGCTGGCGGCAAAAGAGAAGGGCTGGGATACATGCCCGATGATTGGCTTCGATCCCGAAGAGATTCGCCGGATACTGGATATTCCCGAGCGGTTTGTGCCGGCCTTGATGATCGCGATCGGCAAAGAAGACCTGTCGGGCCAGCGTCCTCGAGGCTACCGCAAGCCCGTCGGAGAGTTTGTCAGCTACAACCGATTTCAACAAAAGTGATAATCAGGAGGGTGAATCATGATGAAACAGCAAACGACAGGAATCCATCATATTACGGCTTTTTCCAGAAACGCGCAGGAGAACGTAGACTTTTACGCAGGCTTGCTCGGCTTGCGGCTCGTCAAAAAGACCATTAACTTCGATGCGCCGGAAGTCTACCATCTTTATTTCGGCAATGAGGTGGGGAGTCCGGGAACGGCGATGACGTTCTTCCCGTGGTCGACTTCTCGCAAAGGCCGTGTGGGCGGCGGGCAGGTCGGGTATACGACCTTCCTGATTCCAGTTGGCACACTCGATTTTTGGGCGGATCGACTGGCAAAATTCAACGTCCCTTATACAAGAGTCGAGCGTTTTGGGGAAACGTACCTGCAGTTCGCGGATCAGGACGGTCTGCAGCTGGAGCTGGTTGAGCGCGAAGGCGGGCAGCCCAGCAAGTGGTCGTTCGGCGGCATTCCTGCGGAGAACGCGATCAAAGGATTCGGCGGGGCCATTCTGTACAGCGTCCATCCGGCCAAGACGATGGAAGTGCTGCAAACTGTGATGGGATTGGAAAAAATAGGCGAAGAGGGCGGCCTTGTGCGCTTCCGGGCGACAGGCGATTTGGGCAACATCATCGACGTCAATGCCGAGCCCATGCCGCGCGGGGCAGGAGGAGCCGGGACCGTTCACCATATTGCCTGGAGGGCGAAAGACGACCAGGATCATCGCAAATGGAGAGAGCACGTGCAGGCGAACGGGCTTCAGCCGACCGACATCGTGGACCGGCAATATTTCAACGCCGTCTACTTCCGCGAATACGGAGAAATTCTGTTTGAGATCGCGACCGATCCTCCGGGTTTCGAGAAAGACGAGCCGTTCGAGACACTGGGCGAAAAGCTGATGCTCCCGGAATGGTATGAGCCGTACCGCCAGCAAATCGAGCAGGGCCTGATGCCGATCGAGGTACGTGTCCTCAAGGGGGACGAGTGACATGAAGCATGTATTTCGCAAAGGAACCGATCTGAAGGCGCCTACCTTGCTGCTCCTGCACGGCACAGGCGGAGACGAAAACGATCTGCTGCCATTGGCTTCGCGCTTGTACCCAGGCGCTTCCGTGCTCAGCGTTCGGGGCAACGTACTGGAAAACGGCATGCCGCGCTTTTTCAGACGGCTGGCGGAAGGGGTATTTGACGAGGAAGACCTCATCTTCCGCACGAAAGAACTCAATGATTTTCTGGATCAGGCGGCTCTCGAATACCAGTTTGACCGTGATCATGTGGTAGCGGTCGGTTATTCCAACGGAGCGAACATCGCCGGGAGTCTGCTGTTCCATTACCAGGATGCGCTGAGCGGGGCGATTCTCTATCATCCGATGGTGCCGCGCAGGGGAATTCCGCTCCCGGATCTGTCCCGCGTGCCGATTTTCATCAGCGCTGGCAAGAACGACCCGATCTGCTCTCCGCAAGAGACGGAGGAGCTCGTCCGTCTGTTTGAAGGAGCACAAGCACCGGTGCAGGTCCATTGGACTTCCTTTGGCCATCAGCTCACCGGAGCGGAAGTGGATGCCTCAGCCGGATGGCTCCGAAAGGCGTTCGATCTGGACTGATTCGTACGACCGAAGAACAGCAGGAGAAGGGTTGCTCTGCTGTTTTTTGCTGCGCAAAAACCGGAGCTGCCGGGTAAAAGGACGGCGGACACGACCCGGCAGCAGTATTTTTCGATAAGAAGGGTTACTTAAACGTTTGTTTAGGGACCTTCCCGTGTCCAAAAGGCGTCGCTCGAAGGGGATGCGCCGGGGGAATCGATCAGGCGGATATTCCCCAGGGTCTATAAGCCCTAGTCAAAACAAGTCATTGCCTGTCCTGGCCAAGGCCGATCCGGGACAGGTTTTTTTCGTGGGATAAGGAGTGGCTTATCGGCATCGTTCTAGGCTTATGAAGTTTTACGAATGATGTAATAATTCTTTTTATATTTAAAATAATAAAAAAACGAACGTACAATGTTGCTGTAACGCCATTCGAAGTATAGGGGGTATTTCTTTGAGCCAACTGGGGACAGCAGCGAGCGCAGTGCCTGAAAAAGTGACGAAGGCGAGATGGATCTACATCGGATTGCCTTTGCTCATTTTATTCACCGTTTCCATGATCGACAAGTCAAACATCAACGTCCTGCTGGCGAACAAACCGTTTCTGCAGGATTTGGGGATCAAGGATGGCGCGATCAAGGGTTCCTTGAGCAGCATTTTCCTGATCACCTACGCCATTGGACAGTTTGGCTGGGGGTTTGTCGTTGACCGGATCGGCGCGTTTAAAAGCGGTCTTATCGGTATTTTCTTCTGGGTCGTCGCGATGGTATTGGGTGGATTGGCTGAATCGGTGTCTGCCCTGTTCTGGTCCCGCTCCATTCTCGGTTTGAGCGAAGGCGTGCTGTATCCGATCGCGCTGACGTTGACGGCGAAGTGGTTCCCCGGCAATGAGCAGGCGAAAGCGCAGGCGCTGTGGTTCAACGGCAACTCGCTCGGGCCGGTAATCGGTCTGCCGATTATCGCCATGGTGGCTCAAAACTATGGCTGGAGAGAAAGCTACCATGCGCTGGGTGCGGTTTCTCTCCTCTGTTTCATCTTGTTTTGGGTGATGGTCCGAAATAACCCCGGCTCTCACTACGCGGTAAGCGCCGCCGAAAAAAAATTCATCGAATCGGGCGCAGAAACCGGCAAAAAAGAGCTCGCCAATACGAGCGAAGTCAAAGCGGTATTGAAGAACCCGATCTTCTGGGTGCTGGTCGCGGTGTACGGCTGTATTTCCATCGGCTTCTACGGAATCTCCACATTTCTGCCGAGCTATTTGACGGAAGCCAAGCAAATCCCGTTTGTTCAATCCGCGGTAATCAACGCGGCGGGCTACGGACTGGCGATCCTGGTGCAGATGGGTTCCGGTTTCTGGTCGGACAGGCTCATGAAGCGCGCGGTGTTCGTTGGCGGAGCGAGTGCACTGATCATCCTTTTCATGCTCCTGGCGATGTTCACGTCCAGCGCGGTTGGCGCCCAGGTCTTGACCATTATGCTCATCAGCGTGCTCCTGATGCCGGCGGCTTTGACCATGACCATGCTGCACAAGGTGGCGTCTCCTCAGGTGATGGGACGCATTGGCGGTATTTTCGGCTGTATTTCGTACGTGTTGGCTGCGATCGGGCCGATGGTCGTAGGAGCAGTCAGTCAGCTTAGCGGGTCGTATACCGGAGGCTTCCTGGTGCTCCTCGGCTTTATCGTCGTCTCGCTGGTGCTCTGTCTGGTTTTGATGCGAAAAGGGTACTGACCGACCCATTCAGGACAGCTTAGGGATAACAGGAGGAGGATGTCGACATGTCACGTTTGCAGGAGTTTCGGGACGTAATGGATCAGATCAAGACAGCTTGGCGGGAGGGTCAAAAGACCGCCTTGCTCATGCTCATGAATGTTCAGGGATCGGCGTACAGGCTGCCAGGCACGAAGGTCATGATGGCGGAGGATGGCCGCATCTATGGAACGATCAGCGGGGGCTGTCTGGAGAGCGATTTGTTTGGCTGGGCGGAAAAAGCGATGCAGTCAGGTGAGCCGCGCCTCCAACGTTATGACCTGAGCGAAAGCGAAGTGTGGAGCCTGGGCATCGGCTGCAAGGGCTCGCTGGAGGTCGGCATCCTGCCTGTGGATCCCCACGATCGCTTTTGGCGACAGGTAGACGAAGCTTTGCAGCGGGAAGAGAGCCTGGCGTTGCTTTTGGAAATCGTGGACGGGGCACGTGTGCTGCTCAAGCAGGACGGTTCTGTCGCGGGTGACGTGGAGCAGCTGCCCGAGGCCGTTTTGCGCCATGCAAAAGAACGCTTTTCCCGCCAAACCCGCGCGGAAGTGTTCACGTTCGGCGGGCGGCGGTTCCTGATTGACGCCGCGAAGCCGAGCGAGCGGTTGGTAGTGGCCGGCGCGGGGCTGGATGCCCGGCCCGTCGTCGAGCTGGCTTCCCGAATGGGCTTTTCCGTCACGGTGCTGGACCCACGCAGCGGGTTCAACAATCCCGAGGCTTTTCCGGCCGCCGTTCGGCATCTCGTTCAGTCGCCGTCCGAGGCCGATCCAGCGGAGCTTCCGGGCAGCTGGTGGGTGATCATGAATCATCACTTGGAGCGCGATCAGCAATCGCTCGATTTGGCTTTGCGAAGCTCACCCAGGTTTATCGGGGTATTGGGCCCGCTGTCGCGGACGGAGGAGATGCTGTCCGGAATCAACCGCAGCCTGACCAGCGGGCCGATTCATGCGCCGATCGGGCTCGACCTCGGTGCCGAAACGATGGACGAGGTAGCCATGAGCATCGTCTCGCAGCTTATGGCGGCCAGAAACAGCAGGGATGCGCTGCCCCTGCACGGAAAGAGCAAAATCCATGCCTAGGATTGGAGCGATCATTTTGGCTGCCGGCCTGTCCAGGCGCATGGGAGAGGCCAAGCAGTTTTTGCCGGTGAACGGAAAGCCGCTATTTCGCCACGCGGTAGACAGGGCAATCGTCAATGGCCTGAGTCCGGTCCTGCTGATCGGCGGAGAGCACGTCGAGCGACTCAGACAGTTGACGGGTGACGAGCCGCGAGTGGAAGTGCTGGTCAACCCATCGTATGCGACGGGCATGGCGTCTTCCTTGCGAACGGGGATCGAAGCAGCAGCCGGGCGGGTGGATGCGGCGCTGGTGTTTTTGGCTGACCAGCCGTACGTGCCGAACGAAGTGGTGCAGGCGCTGATCCGGACGTACGAGGAGAACTGGAAGAGGGGGATTCGGATCGTTCGGCCTGTGTACGGGGAAGCAGCCGGCCATCCGGTTCTTTTTGACGCGTCTTTGTTCGGGGAGCTTGCACGCGTGGCAGGGGACCGGGGCGGCAAAGAAGTGGTCGAGAAATACAAGGCTCAGACGCAAAATGTCCCTTTCTCGTGCGCGAGGTGGAATCTCGACATCGATACGCCGGAAGAGTACCGGCAGCTGCAGCAGGCGATACGGCATCGTCCGGAATAAGGCGATCAGGATTTATCCGGTGCGCAGGAGCATCGGGTAAGTCCTTTTTTGCTCCAAAGGCAAAGCCGTGCCCCGATGCCAAACCGTATTACTGGTTAGACATCAGGGCACCATTCTATTTTCATGCAGACAAGAGAAAAGGATCTCTCGCCTGCGGAGAAAGCGCTTTCGATTTATGATACAAAGCAAGCAAAAAGTGCGAATCTTTTGGAAATTTCTTACATGACATCTCTGTTTTGCTCTTCGAAGTACCGGATGGTGAAATCCCGCAATTCGCGGGCAGCCATGGTGAGGTAGCGGCCTTTGATCCAGGATAGACCTACGACCCGTTTGGAGTAGTGATCGACGATTGGCAAATAGACAGGGGTATCCCTTTTTTCGGACGCATGGGTATGCCAGTGATCTGGGTACGTCCACCAATGCTCGGGGACGAGCGCGACACCGAGGCCATTGTGAACCATCCGCAGAATCACTTCGGCGTCGTTGCACTCAAAGGCGATGTTCGGTGTAAATCCGGCTTGCCGGCACATGTTGGTGGTCGTTTCCGTCAGCTCGTATGTTTTGGTCAAGCTGATGAACGTCTCTTCCGCCGCCTCCTGAAGCGATACTTGCTTTTGGCTTGCCAGACGGTGATTGGGGGGCACGGCGAGAAACATGTTCTCGGTCAGCAAAGGGACGCTCTGGACGCGCACTTCCTCAATCAGCGGATGGGTGATGGCGAGGTCGACCTCTCCCCGTTCCAACAGGTTTTGACATTCTTGGGTCGTGCCTTGCAGCAGCTTGACGTTGACGTGAGGATGCCGCCTGAGAAAGGAGCTGAGCAGCTCAGGCAGCAATCGGCCCGTCGCTGCTGCCAGGAATACTTGCCCCCGCTCCAAGCCGGTGAGGTCGGCGAGCTCGTGCTGGCCTTCCTCCAGCTCGGAAAAAACACGTTCGACGCGCTTGAGAAAAGCCTGGCCAAAACGGTTGAGACGGATTTGCTTGCCGTGGCGGTCAAAGAGCGGGACTCCCAAATGCTTTTCCAGCCGGCTGATCATTTTGCTCAAGGAAGGCTGGGAGATATGCAGCTCTTCGGCAGCCCGGGTCATATGTTCCAGGCGAGCGACGACCTGAAAGTATCGCAGTTGAAGCAGATCCATAGGCACTCCCACTTTCATATGTCGATTTGTCTATTGAATCATAAATGATTATGTATTTTAAATTATATAAAATCAAGGCTAAACTGGAGGAAACGGCAACAAGATGCCAGCTGGGGAGTGACGAAATCAATGAATCTAGCGGGTGAGACCACCTTTAAAGAGACCGTTCAGAATATTTGGGATGCTCTGCATAATCCGGAAATACTGAAAGGCGCGATCCCGGGCTGCGAACGTCTGGTCCTGAAAGAAAACGGCGAGTACGACGTCGTGTTGAAGCTGGGAGTGGCTGCGGTAAAGGGAGAGTACATCGGCCAAGTGAAGCTGGAAGATGTCGAGGAAGGCTCCCATTACATTTTGCTTGCGGAAGGCAGCGGTTCTCCTGGACACGTGAAGGCGAAGATGGATTGCAAGCTGGTTCCGACCGACAAAGGCTGCACGCTGACGTGGGACTGCGACGCGGAAGTGGGCGGTATGATCGCCAGCGTAGGCGGACGCGTGCTGGGCGGGATTGCGAAGTTCATGGCCGGTCAGTTTTTCAAAGCGATCGAAAAACAAGTCAAGAGTGGGGGAGCGTAAATGAAACCAGCCGCCTTTGAATATTTGCGCCCGTCGAGTTTGCAGGAAGCGCTTCAATTTCTCTCCGAACGGGGGGAGGATGCGAAGATCATTTCCGGAGGACAAAGCCTGATTCCCGTATTGAACATGCGGCTCTCGACGCCGAAGTACCTGATTGATATCGGCCGAGTGGAGGATCTCTCCTACATTCGCGAGGAGGACGGTTACCTCGTGATCGGCGCGTTGACCAGGCACCGCGATGTGGAATGCTCGCCCTTGGTGAAAGAGCGCTGCCCGCTGTTGGCCGAGGCCGTCCGCTGGATCGGGCATCCGCAGATTCGCCAGAGAGGGACCATCGGCGGGAGCATCGCCCACGCCGATCCGTCGGCCGAGCTCCCCTGCGTCATCGCCGCTCTGCGGGGAGAGATCGTCATCGCGCATGCAGACGGCGAAGAAACGGTGTCGCCGGACGAGTTTTTCCTGACCTATTTGCTGACCTCCTTGCAGCCGGACCAGATGGTAAAGGAGCTGCGCTTTCCGATTATGCCGGAGACGAGCGGGTACGAATTTACCGAGCTGTCCCGCCGCCACGGCGATTTTGCCCTGGTGGAGATCGCGGCGGTGGTTGATCTGGATGAAGCAGGCGAAATTTCGTTGGCCAGACTGGCTGCCGGCGGTGCAAACCCGGTGCCTTGCGTACTCACCGACGCGGAAGAGTTTTTGATTGGCAAGCGGCCTGACGAAGAAGTGCTGGAGGAGGCAAGCGTGCTGGCGAGCGAGCAGGTGGAGCCGGACGGCGACTTGCACGGCTCGGTGGAATACAGACGTTCGTTGGTGAAGACATTGACCAAACGAGCGTTGCAAACGGCAATCAAACGGGCGGGAGGGGCAGCGAGATGAATACGAGGGAAATAACCGTTACGGTAAACGGCAAACAGGTGACGGAGACAGTCGAAACACGCATCCTGCTGGCTGATTTTATTCGCGACCAGTTGAATCTGACCGGTACGCACCTCGGCTGCGAGCACGGCGTCTGCGGGGCGTGTACGGTTCTGGTGGACGGAAAGGCCGCTCGCTCTTGTCTAATGCTCGCCGTTCAAGCGGACGGCTGCACCATTGAAACGGTCGAATCGCTGGCAAGCGAGGACGGCAGCCTGCATCCGCTTCAGCAAGCGTTTTCCGACAATCACGCTCTGCAATGCGGCTTTTGCACCCCCGGATTCCTGATGACGCTGGTCGATTTCCTGAATGAAAATCCGAGCCCGTCCGAAACCGAAATCCGCGAAGCCATTTCCGGAAACCTGTGCCGTTGCACGGGGTACGCCAACATCGTCAAAGCGGTCGAGCAGGCTTCCAGGACGCTTGCCGGACAAGGAGAGTGAACCGATGGCAACTCTAATGGGACAAAGCTTGAGACGGAAAGAAGATTATCGTATGGTGACCGGGACGGGTAAATTCGTGGCGGACATCAAGGTGACGGGCATGGTTGAAGCGACATTCGTCCGCAGCACGCACGCCCATGCCAAGATCAAACACATCGATGTGGAAGCGGCCAAAGCCATGGATGGCGTATACGCCGTCTACACCGGGGCCGATCTGATCGGCAAGGTCAAGCCGCTCACGCAGATCGAGTCGCATTGCCGACTTCCAAAGCACATCGAGGATCAGATCCAGCCGATCATGCTCCACAACGAGGAGCCTGTGCTCGCCCAGGGAAAGGTCATGTACGTGGGCCAGAGCGTAGCGGTCGTGGTAGCGAAAAACCGCTACGTCGCGGAGGATGCGGCAGCGCTGATCAAGGTCGAATACGAACCGCTGCCGGCCGTTGTCGACCCGTTCAAAGCGCTGGAAGAGGGAGCTCCGCTGGTCCAGGACCATCTGGAGAGCAACCTGCAATCGTACTTCCACTTGCCGGTCGGAGACTATGAGGAAGTCCGGAAAAAGGCGGACCATGTGCTGAAAGGACGGTTTACGTCCCCGAGGGTATCCTCCAATCCCATCGAAACCCGTGGCGTGGTGGCGACCTACGATAGCCGAAGCGATCATTTGCATATCTGGTCCTCCACGCAAATGCCGTTCGAGGTGCGGCATTACGTGGCGAAAATTCTGGGCCTGATCGAACAGAACATTCGCGTGACGGCGCCGGACGTGGGCGGCGGTTTCGGTCCAAAGGGCGGCCTTTACACAGAAGAAGTCATGCTGGCTTATCTGGCCCGAGAGCTGAACCTTCCCATCCGGTGGATCGAAGACCGGGTGGAAAGCATGAGTGCGGCTCGCCATTCCCGCGACCAAATCCACGACATCGAAGTCGCCTTTACGAACGACGGCACAATCCTTGGGCTACGGGACGAATTCGTTCTCGACGTAGGGGCGATCAACTACTTCGCCCTTACCTGCGCGTACAACAGCGCGGCGCATTTCCGCGGGGCGTACAAAATTCCGGTGTTCGACCTCACCTGCCGCATCGCACTGACGCACAAGACTCCCAACGTTCCGTACCGTGGTGCGGGCAGGCCGGAAGTCGTCCTGGCGATGGACCGGATGGTCGACATGGTCGCCCGCCACCTGGGCATGGATCCGGCCGAAGTCATGCTGAAAAACATCATCCCTGCGGAAGAAATGCCGTACAGCCAGGGCATGTACTACAAGGATGGCGGCGAGCTCATCTACGATAGCGGCGACTATCCGGAAGCGCTGCGGATGGCGTTGGACATGGCCCGCTATGAGGAAATTCGGGCCAAGCAGGAAGAGTGGAGAAAGGAAGGCAGATACGTCGGAATCGGGGTTTCCTCCAATGTGGAAGGGACCGGCGTAGGCCCGTTTGAAGGAGCGAAGGCGGCCATCGACGCCTCGGGCCAAGTGATGATCCACACAGGCTCGTCTCCGCAAGGTCAAAGCCACGAGACGGTCTTCGGACAAGTCGCCGGGGATGTGCTGGGTGTCGGCCTGGAGAAAGTGACGGTCAAATGCGGAGATACGTCGCTCCTGGGCTTCGGGGCAGGGACGTATGCCAGCCGAAGCGCCGTAAACGCGGGCTCCGCGACCCATCTGGCGGCCGAGAAGCTGCGGGCTAAGGTGCTGGAAGTAGCAGGAAATGTCCTCGGCGTAGCCCCGGATGTATTGACAATGAAAGACGGCGTCGTGTACGCGGCAAACGATCCGGACAAAAAGCTGACCTTTGCGGAGGTGTACGAGGCTTCGCTCCCCGGCATGCGCTGCAAGGTGCCGGATGGCATGGAGCCGGGACTGGAGGCTACGCACTACTTCGTGCCGCCGACCGTTACGTACTCCTCGTCGGTTCACGTCGCCGTAGTGGAAGTGGATGTCGAGACGTGCTTCGTGAAGCTGAAAGACTACTGCATCGTGCACGACAGCGGCCGCGTGATCAACCCGATGATCGTCGAAGGCCAGGTCCAAGGCGGTTTTGCACAAGGGGTCGGGACGGCCCTGTACGAGGAGGTCGTCTACAACGACAACGGTCAGCTGCTGACGGGCACGTACATGGATTACTTGATGCCGACCGCGATGGAAGTGCCGAAAGCGGTGCAAGGGGAGCAGGAGTACTACTCCACGCGCAATCCGATCGGCGTCAAAGGGGTGGGGGAGAGCGGCGCGATCTCGTCGCCTGCCGCGATCGCCAATGCGGTCGTAGATGCCCTCGCTCCGTTCGGGATCAAGATCGACCGTCTGCCGGTCAGTCCGAACCGAGTCTTCCAACTGCTGCAAGAGAGCCAAAACACTTAGGATAAAAGATAGAAGAAAAAGAGGCGCATCCACTCGGTGTAAGAGGTTCTCTTTTGAATCACAAAATGAAAAAAATCATATGAATTAACAAAAGAAAAAGCATGACCATTCACATGTAGAATAGGTCATGCTTTTTCTCTAAATTTCAACTTTGTTAAAAATACGCTTCTATCTTTGGCATCAGCTTTTATTTAACCTCCATTCATTTAATCAGTGACTTTTTTAAGTTCAAAAGATGTTGCCTCCAATAACAAGATAAGCCTATCATTATTAACAATAAAAAAACTTAGAGGTACGCCAAGTTTTGTAGAAGAGTCATTGATTACTATGTATTTTACCTTATCATTTAAATTTATATTTAAAGCATCGGGATCTGTTTTAAATAAACGATAAAACGAGTCTGTGTTATAGCATGTAAAGTCAAGCCTATATAATGGATTCTTGAGTTCATGTTGATAAACATTATAGTTTTTAAGTCCTTTTGATGAAAAGAAGTCTTTTTTGATTATAAATTCATCACCAATAATTTTTTGCCCTGTTGGATATTCAGAAGCATCATTGTATGAATTTGCAAACCCCAAAAGTTTCTCAACTTTCCAAGTTCCATAGAAAGACTTTTCAGTTTCACTATCCAAATTTGTAAATACATCATCACAATATTCAGCGGTATTTTTGGGAATAATGGACTCATCCGTTTCAGACTCATGCTCACTGGTAGTACTTGTTTGAGAAGCATTTGCACCTTTGGAAACAGTTGCATTTTCTACGCTATTATTCGAAGTATTTTTTGGAGTGGGTGTTTTTTCAACACTTTCACAAGCCGATAATAGCATCAACATTATCGTAATACAAACCAATAAACTTTTTTTCATATTGCACACCCTTTTTTTACTAACCTGCCTCGTTAAAAAAGACTACTATTGAATTTTGACAAACGTAAACTTCTAACGAGATTTCTTTTCCTTTGGAATGCTCTCTCTTATTTCATATAAATTATATCCTTTATGTCAAATACTTTATCAGTTAAACCGATCCTTTGTGCAGGAGTTTTCTTATTATCCCCTCTGCCGAACGGAAGACAGTTGATTTATCATGCGATTTTCTATACCAAATATTTATAATCCTTGACATATTAATAAAAATCAGGGTACGAGAACCGTTGCGATTCCGTACCCTATTTGTGCTGCAAATTCAATTGCTGGGATTCAGAAGAGAACGTCTTACACTCCTTGGCGCCTCTTTTTCTTTTGTGCCCGAGGGAGGGAAGCTCGTTCTAGCGGCATGTATTCTGTCATAGCATGGGATGGAATAAGGCTCACGAAAAAATGGTAGAAGGGTGATTGCGGTGAAGCTCTCCATCAGTCTCAAAACCGGTATCGAAATGAAGTTTGTGGCGGCCGGGCCACAGGATGCACCGGTCCTGATCCTCCTGCATGGTCTCACGGATTCCAGACGGTCGTGGTCGCTGTCTTTGCCTGAGCTGTCCAGAGAGTATCGCGTATATGCGCCGGACTTTCGCGGGCATGGCGATTCCGACGCGCCGGACAACGGCTATACTCTTACGGGCTTCGCGATTCGCATAGCCCAATATTCGCCGAAAGCAAAAAGGGATTCCTTCATTCGCCGGAATGAGGAATCCTTTTTACTTGGCAGGCATTCGTTTTTGTTCACGCGACAGTTCTCTGTTCGTCATTTGCCCTCCGATGGCACGGGAACCTTCAGCTCCTTGGCATGCTCGACGCCGGCAGAGATGAGATGGCGCACGTGGTCATCATCGAGAGAGTAAAACACGAGCTTTCCTTCCTTGCGGTACTTGGCCAGCCCCATGTTGCGCAACAGGCGCAAATGGTGGGAGGTATTGGCGATCGAGCTGCCGATGATCGCAGCGATGTCGCAGACGCAAAGCTCGTCTTCCAGGGACAGGATGTGGATGATCTTGGCGCGTGTGTCATCGGCCAGTGCCTTGAAGATTTTGGCGACACCTGCGGATTCGGCTGCAAACGGCTTCAAGCGGTTCACTTTTGCATCGTCAAAACATTGCACTTCACAAATATCGTCCCGTTCTTTTGGAGACACCCAGACTCACCTCTTGCCTCTTTCCAATGTTCTATTATTATAGTCATTCCCGTGAAAACTGGGAAGGAAAAACGACATTTTGCCGGTTCGGTAGTGGGCCGCCAATTTTTGGTGTAAGATAAGCGTATTCCATGGACAATCAGGCGGAAAGGAAGAGGAAGAGAGACGATGAACGTTCAGCAAAAATGTCCGAAATGCCGTTCCAAGAAAATCGACTTCACCGAGTCGATCAACCGGCTTCTATATACCGTCATCTATGTGATCGTTTTGGCTGTGCTGGCCTGGATCGGGATCACTGTCAAAGGCACTCCGGTCATCTTCTTGTTTCTCGGATTGGCTGGAGCTTTCGTGCTCTTCGCCATTCGTTTGGCGCTGGAGAAGCGCAAGATCATCAAGTGCGTCTGCCTGGATTGCGGGGAACGCTGGCAGACAGGGCCGAACTCGGCAGAAAACGCAGCGCGCTGAGGTAGGCAAAGGGACTCTTCCGAAAGGGGAGTCCTTTTACGTATCGACCGAAATGGCTCCCTTCCTCTCCCGCACGAGTGCGGCCACGGCGGCTGCGGACTCGCCAAAAGGTTTGGCGCGCCAGGCCTTCTCATGCTTGCTGCTCGGAACTTTTCCAAGACAAGCAGAAAATAGGCGGAAAAATCTCAATCTATCCTTGAACCGGACAAGGGGTTGGGATAGTATGATAATTAAATATTTGCTTGAATGTTATCCGATATCGAAGGGCAAGATAATGGATTGGAAAATAGGTGAGAGCAGATGGCAGAGGACGGAAAACAGGGTGGCTGCTGCAGCGGCGGCCATCACCATTGCAGCAGTAGCCATGAGCATGATCCGGGAGAGTCGAATGCAGGGATGAGGCTGCTTCCCGTCGTCGGCGCCGAGACGGCGGCCGCGGGGGCGCTCAGCCTGGCCCATGCGGATGTGTACCGGATTGCAGGGATGGATTGCAGCTCATGTGCCAAGTCGCTGGAGAAGCACATGAGAACGCTTGCGGCTGTACAGGAAGTCAGCGTCAATTTTTCGACCGGAAAAATGCAGATCGTGCAAGAAGGGCTCACGGACGACGCGATCGTCAGAGAAGTCTCCAAAGCGGGATATTCGGCCAGTCCGCTGTCTCGGGGCAAGAGGGGGCAGGCGAAGCAATCGGACAAAGTTGGCACCGTCCTCGCCGTCATCTCGGGTGTGCTGCTCGGTCTCGGAGCTCTCCTCTCGCTTGGCGGGCTTCCCGAGGCAATCGCGATCGTGTGCTACGCCCTGTCCATCGTAGTCGGGGGCTACAGGCCGGCTCGCAGTGCCTTCTACGCCATCAAAAGCAGGTCGCTGGACATGAACGTGCTCATGTCCGTCGCTGCTATCGGTGCAGCATTGATCGGGGAGTGGCAGGAAGGGGCGACGGTCGTCTGGCTGTTTGCCGTCGGAAACTGGCTGCAAACGAAATCAATCGAGAAGACGCGGGATTCGATTCGCGATCTGATGGATTTGGCCCCGGCGGAAGCATGGGTCAAACGGGAGACCGGACTGGTCAGGCTGCCGGTAGAGGAAGTCGGGGTAGGCGATGTCATCGTCGTCAAGCCGGGAGAGAAGGTGCCTCTTGATGGCGATGTCATCACGGGAGAGTCCAGCGTCAATCAGGCGCCGATTACCGGCGAGTCCATACCGGTGGATAAGCAGGCAGGAGATGCTGTCTTTGCAGGGAGCGTCAACGAAAGCGGATCGCTGGAAGTGCGCGTGACCCGATTGGTCGAAGACACCGCCATCGCCAAGATCATCCATCTGGTCGAAGAGGCGCAGGAGAAAAAAGCGCCAACTCAGGCGTTTGTCGATAAATTCGCGGCGATGTACACGCCGATTGTCCTCGTCCTGGCCCTGCTGGTCATTTTGCTTCCCCCCTTTTTTGGCTGGGGAGTGTGGGGCGATTGGTTTTACAAAGGACTGGAGCTGCTCGTCGTAGCGTGCCCGTGTGCGCTGGTCATCTCGACACCGGTTGCCATCGTGTCCGCCATCGGGAACGCGGCGCGAAACGGCGTCCTGATCAAAGGCGGCACCTCGCTGGAGAAGGCAGGGGCGATTGACGCGATTGCATTTGACAAGACAGGCACGCTGACCGTTGGAAAACCGCGAGTCTCCCGGATCGATGCGGGCAAAGGCGACGAGGATGAAGTGCTGGCGATCGCCCGGACGATCGAGGAGCATTCCCGGCATCCCATTGCTCAGGCCATCATGGACTGCGCAGTCGGCAGGCAGATCGCTTCCCTGGAGGGACGAGATTATCGCGTCCTCCCGGGAAAAGGCGCAGCCGCGACGATCCACGGGCAGACGCATTACGCGGGGAAGCCTGCTTTATTCGCAGAGCTTGGCGTCTCCACGCAGGAGTGGACCGAGCAGATCGAGGCGCTGCAGCGAGCAGGCAATACGCTGGTGATGATCGGCACTGCACAGAAGATTCTCGGCCTGATTGCCGTTTCGGATACAGTAAGGGATAAATTGGTAGCCGCCATCGGCAAGCTGAAGGCTGCAGGGGTCGACGAGATCGTCATGCTGACCGGTGACAACCGCGGCACAGCTGAAACGGTCGCGAAACAGACAGGAGTCAGCCGGTATTTTGCCGATCTGCTTCCCCAGGACAAAGTGACGGTGATCAAACAGCTGCAGCAGGACGGGAAAACAGTCGCAATGGTCGGCGACGGGATCAATGATGCGCCGGCGCTTGCGACCGCCAATCTCGGCATCGCAATGGGAGGAGCCGGTACCGACACGGCCATGGAAACAGCGGACATCGTTCTCATGGCTGACAATCTGGAAAAGCTGCCGCACACGGTAAGCCTCAGCCGGCAGGCGCTTGCGATCATCCGGCAAAACATCTGGTTCTCGATCGTCGTCAAGCTGGCGGCTCTCGTGCTGATCTTCCCGGGCTGGCTGACCTTGTGGCTCGCGGTGCTCAGCGACACTGGCGCCGCGCTGATCGTCATTTTGAACAGCATGAGGCTGCTTCGGACAAAAGAATAAGATTTGCATATGAGACCTTCCTGGCTTAACGCCGGGAGGGCTTTTTTGCGTTACCGCACTCCGTTTGTCGCGGGATATCCGAACAGCGCTTGAGCGGAATGCCAATCAGTCAAAGGAACGCGAGGAGCCGGTGAACAAAAAGAGACAAAACGAGACAGGTGTCCACTTTTGTTCCTTTTCAAAAGTAAAGCGGTTACAAAAAAGCCGCAATGTTGCCTGCTTCGGCGGTTGGCATTCTTTTTGCGATATCCCTGTGTCAAAGGCTGCACCTCAATCAAACATGTTCGAGGAGGAGACACGCAAATGACGAAAGTGGATCAGCAAGTCAAAGGGATTCCGTTGTCCCGCGAAAAGGCCGCTTGGATGTATCAAAAAATGCTCGAGATCCGGAAGTTCGAGGACAAAGTGCACGACCTGTTCGGCCAAGGGAAAATCCCCGGTTTCGTTCATCTATATGCGGGGGAGGAGGCCATCGCCGTCGGGCTTTGCGCTCACCTGGACGACAGCGACACCATTACCAGCACGCATCGCGGACATGGACACTGCATCGCCAAAGGGTGCGATCTGAATGGAATGATGGCGGAGATTTACGGCAGGGCCACCGGGCTTTGCAAAGGGAAGGGCGGCTCCATGCACATTGCGGATTTGGACAAAGGCATGCTTGGGGCAAACGGCATTGTCGGGGGAGGCTATCCGCTGGCGTGCGGAGCTGCGTTGACAGCCAAGTACAAGCAGACAGGCGCGGTGAGTGTATGCTTCTTCGGAGACGGAGCGAACAACCAGGGCACGTTCCACGAGGGAATCAACCTGGCTGCCATTTGGAAGCTGCCTGCGGTGTTTGTGGCGGAGAACAACGGATACGGGGAAGCCACGCCGTTTTCCTACGCCTCCAGCTGCAAAACCATCGCGGACCGTGCGATCGCCTACAACATTCCGGGCATCCGGGTGGACGGCAAAGATGTGCTGGCCGTTTACCAGGCTGCACAGGAAGCGATCGAGCGTGCCCGCCGGGGAGAAGGGCCGACGCTGATCGAGTGCGTCACGTACCGCAACTACGGCCACTTTGAGGGCGACGCCCAGAAATACAAAAAAGAAGAAGACAAGAAGGCGCATTTGTCGGAAAAAGACGCGATCGGCAAATTCCGGAACGATCTGCTCGACGAAAAGCTGTTTACGGAAAGCGAGCTGGATGCAATCGAAGCGGCGGTTGACAAGGCGGTCGAGGAAGCAGTCGTGTTTTCGGAAAACAGTCCGTATCCGGAGCCGTCCGTGCTGCTGACAGACGTGTACGTATCGTACTGAACATAAGGAAGCAAAGGGGGAAGGGAACATGACCAAAAAAATGAGCATGTCGCAGGCAATCAACGAGGCGATGAAACTCGCGATGCGCAGAGACGAAAACGTAATTTTGATGGGGGAAGACGTAGCCGGCGGGGCGCAGGTGGACCATTTGCAGGATGAAGAGGCATGGGGAGGCGTTCTCGGCGTTACCAAAGGGCTCGTCCAGGAATTCGGCCGGGGGCGGGTGCTGGATACGCCGATTACCGAAGCGGGCTATGTCGGCGCGGCGATGGCTGCTGCGGCCACTGGTCTTCGCCCGATTGCGGAATTGATGTTCAACGATTTCATTGGAAGCTGTCTGGACCAGGTATTGAACCAGGGGGCCAAGTTCCGGTACATGTTCGGGGGCAAGGCCCAGGTGCCGGTTACGATCCGCACGACGCACGGCGCCGGATTCCGGGCGGCGGCGCAGCATTCGCAAAGCCTGTATGCGCTGTTCACAGCCATACCGGGCATCAAGGTGGTGGTTCCGTCCACGCCGGCCGATGCGAAGGGACTGCTGCTGGCATCCATCGAGGATAACGACCCGGTGATCTTCTTCGAGGACAAGACGCTCTACAACATGACAGGAGAGGTGCCGGAAGGTTATTACACCATTCCGATTGGGAAGGCGGACATCAAGCGCGCCGGTTCGGATTTGACGATCGTCGCGGTCGGCAAACAGGTGCACACGGCCTTGGAGGCGGCGGAGCAGCTCGCCAGGAAAGGAATCGAAACAGAGGTCGTCGATCCGCGCAGCCTGTCGCCGCTCGATGAGGACGCGATTTTGGGCTCCGTGCAAAAAACGAACCGGCTGATCGTCATCGACGAGGCGAATCCTCGCTGCAGCATCGCGACCGACATCGCGGCCCTGGTCGCGGACAAAGGCTTCGACAGTCTGGATGCGCCGATCAAGCGGATCACGGCGCCGCATACTCCGGTTCCGTTCTCGCCTGTGCTGGAGGACCTGTATTTGCCGACGCCGCAAAAGGTCATTCAGGCGGTATCCGAACTGCTTGGCGACAAATCGCTTTTGAGCGTCTGATTCAGAAAGAAAACGGAGGGAAAACCGATGGCAGTCGAAGTGCTCATGCCGAAGATGGGAATGGCGATGAAAGAGGGAACGGTTTCCCATTGGAACAAACAAGTCGGCGATCTCGTATCCAAAGGAGAAGTGATCGCAAGCATCAGCTCGGAAAAAATCGAGGCGGATCTGGAAGCCCCGGCGGACGGCGTTTTGTTGAAAATCGCCGTTTCGGAATGGGAGGGTGTGCCGCCTGGAACAGTCATTGGGTATATCGGACATCCAAGCGAGCAAATCGTGGAGGAAACGGCCGCAACGGCAACGCTCGAAGCGGCTGCTCCTGAGGCAAGGGAGGAGCTGCCCGCTGCCTCGACGGCGATGGCACCGATGGCGGCAACCCCTGCAAGTTCGAAGGAAGTGAAAATTTCCCCGGTCGCCCGCAAATTGGCCGAGGCTGCCGGCCTTCCCTTGGAATCCCTCATCGGGACGGGACCGGCGGGCAGGATCACCAAGGAAGACGTTGAAAAGGCAATTGCTGACCGGGAGACGAAGCAGACTGTGGCACCGGAAGACGATCAGCGAGCCGCCGTTGCCGGGAAGGAAACGGTGGAGCAGCTGCCAGTCTCCGGTATGCGCAAAGTGATCGCTTCCCGGATGATGGCAAGCCTGCGGGAAAGCGCGCAGCTCACGATCACCGCCCGGGCTGACGTGACCGACTTGATCGCTTGGCAACAGAAAATGAACGAGGTCACGCAAAAAGAGCACGACACCAAGCTGACCTTGACGGATCTCATCGCGAAGGCGACGGTGCTCGCGCTGCAAAAGCACAAGCAAGTAAACAGCGCTTATCTCGATGAGCGGATTCATCGGTACGGGCACGTCCACTTAGGGATCGCCGTCGCGCTTGAACAAGGGCTGGTCGTTCCGGTCGTGCGCCATGCAGAGTCTGTGTCGCTGCCAGACCTCTCCCGCCGGATCAAAGCGCTGGCCGCTCAGGCACGGGAAGGGACGCTCGGCATGGAAGAGATGCAAGGGTCCACCTTCTCCATCACGAACCTTGGCGCGTACGGCATCGAGTTCTTTACCCCAGTGCTGAATCCGCCAGAGGCAGGCATACTCGGTGTGGGGGCCGTACAAGATACGCCGGTCTTCGTCGGCGAGGAAGTCCGACGGCGGAGCCTTCTCCCGCTCAGCCTGACGTTCGACCACCGCGTATTGGACGGAGCGCCGGCAGCCGAATTTTTGCACACGCTGAGAAAATACCTGGAAGAGCCGTACCGGATGCTCTTGTGAAGGACGTGATAGGATGAGTGCGATTGCAGTAATCGGAGGGGGGCCAGCCGGCTACGTTGCGGCGATTGCCGCCGCCAAGAAAGGCAGGCAGGTCACTCTGATCGAGCAGCGGGCGCTGGGCGGGACCTGTCTGAACGAAGGATGCATGCCGACGAAATCGCTCCTGGAGTCTGCCGAGATGGCCGAGAAAGTAATGCATGCCGGCCGTTTCGGCATCCGCGTGCCCGAGCGGGAGGTCTCCATTGACTGGCCGGGCGTGCAGAGCTACAAAAACAACATCGTGCAGCAGCTCGTCACGGGAATCGGATTTCTCATGAGAAAAAACAGAATCAAGGTGCTTACGGGCAAGGCGCGCTTTGTCAGCCAGCATCAAATAGCGGTAGAGAAAGAACAGGGAGAGGAAATCGTAGAGGCCGAAAAAATCATCATCGCTTCGGGATCGGAACCGGTCGAGCTGCCGTTTGCGCCGTTTGACGGCAGCTGGATCGTCCACAGCGGACAGGCGATGTCGCTTTCTTCGATTCCCCGGACGCTGCTGATCGTCGGCGGAGGCGTCATCGGATGCGAGTTTGCCAGCATTTACAGCCGCTTGGGGTCCGAGGTGACGGTGATCGAAATGGCCGATCAGCTTCTTCCCGGCGAAGATGCTGATATCGTGGGCGTTTTGCAAGAACAGCTGGAACAAGCAGGGGTAAGGATCCTGACCTCCACGTCCTTGACAGCGGTCGATGCGCAGACGAAAACGGTTCGTTACCAGAGCCCGGACGGTGCCGGGGAGGCCGCAGCAGACATCGTGCTGGTGGCGGTCGGAAGGAAGCCGCGGACCGCCGAGCTGCAGCTGGAGCGGGCCGGTGTGGCATTCGGCAGGCAGGGCATCTCCGTAAACGGACAGATGCAGACAAACGTGCCCCATATTTACGCTTGTGGGGATGTCGTCGGGGGCATCCAGCTCGCCCACGTTGCTTTTCATGAGGGAACGGTAGCCGCCTTGCACGCGTGCGGTCTGGATGCCAAAGCGAATTATCGGGCCGTACCAAGGTGCATCTACACGTCGCCCGAAATTGCCAGCGTGGGCCTCACTGAAAAGCAAGCCAGGTCGCAATACGGAGACGTACGCATCGGGGAATTTCCGTTTTCCGTCAACGGCAAGGCCATGATTCTCGGTGAAGCGATCGGAAAGGTGAAAGTCATCACGGAACCGGAATACAACGAAATACTGGGTGTATCCATCGTCGGACCGCGCGCGACGGAGCTGATCGGCCAAGGCACGGTCATGCTCCATGGGGAAATGACGGCGGATATGATGGAGACGTTTATTTCTGCCCACCCGACGTTGTCAGAAGCGATTCACGAAGCCTTGCTGGCTGCCATCGGCCATGCCGTGCACGCCTGAATCAGCTGACCCATGCAAAAGCCCCCTCTGTGAGTCAGGGGGCATTTTGCGTGGCTGCCATTGTAAACGCTGCCATAATTGATTAGAATTTAGACAAAGAGAGAGCGACCTTGCATACATTCTGACACGAGTTACTTCAGGCGAGTTACTGAGGGAGGGAATGTATCTTGTTAGAAACGGCATTGAGTACGCAGACGTGGAAGCGGTTTGTTCAGGAAGGTGTGCTGGATTCTTCGCGGATTCACCAATCCATCATCGAATCCTGGTATCGTTCCCGAAACGCCCAGGTCAGCCCGTATCTGGATCGGGGGAGGCACATTTTGAGCGGTGAATCCCTTCGGCGCCAGCAGCAAAAGAACGCTTTGCTTACGGACGTTGCGGCCCCGTTCCTCGAAAAAATGGACCGAATTGCGAGAGAGATGGGAATGATCGCGCTTTTGATCGATCCGGAAGGCTACGTGTTGTCGATGAAGGGGAGCGAAAATGTCCGGGAGGTAGCCGAAAAAATCCGATTCGTAGAGGGCGTGCGCTGGACGGAAGCCGAAATGGGGACCAATGCCATCGGGACGGCGTTGTCGCTGGGTCAGCCGATCATGGTCACCGGCACCGAGCACTATTCCATCGCTTCCCATGGCTGGAGCTGTGCCGCCGCACCGATCTGCAACGAAGACGGAGAGGTCCTGGGCATCCTGGATGTTTCGTGTCCGGTCGACCGGGCGCATCCTTACATGCTGGGGATTGTCACGCAAGCGGCCTATACGCTGGAGAAAGAAGTAAAGATCCGCTCGCATCGCGACGAGATGGAATTGATTCAGCGTTCGATGGAAGTGCTGGAAAAGGAACAGCCGCTCATTATTTGCACCCCACGCCAAAGCGTCGTTGCGGCGAGCAAGCCGATTCGTCAGAACATTCCAAACTGGTGCGGAATGCATGCGGAAGAGATATACCTGCGCGGATACCGCAATCGAATGGAAGTGCCGATTTGCTCTGCGGAGCACGGAGGCTTCATCGGCACATGTATCTACCTGCTGAAAGCGGAGGAGCAAGCGTCAAGGCCGGCAGTCTGTCAGGACAAGGCTTCCTCTGCTGCCAAGCCGTTCCGGTTCATCGGCGAGGCAGGCACAAGCCGTGTCTTCCGGCAGACGCTGGAAGAGCTCGGGCGGGTAGCTCCCGCAGACATTCACGTCTTTATCTCGGGCGAGACGGGAACCGGCAAAGAGGTGATTGCTCGTTCCATTCACGAGAACAGCAAAAGGGCAGGCGGGCCATTTGTTGCGGTAAACTGCGGAGCCATCCCGAGAGAGCTGCTGGAAAGCGAATTGTTCGGTTATGTGGAAGGGGCGTTCAGCGGGGCGAAGCGAACCGGAGCGAAGGGGAAATTCCAACAAGCCCACCAGGGCACCATTTTCTTGGATGAAATCGGGGAAATCCCGTACTCCATGCAGGTGGCGCTGCTCCGTGTCTTGCAGGAGCGAAAAATTACTCCGCTGGGCGGCGGCCAGGAGATACCCGTCGATTTTCGCGTGATTGCAGCCACACACCGCAACATCCATCAGCTGGTCAAAGAAGGGAAGTTTCGCGAAGACCTTTTTTATCGCCTGTACGTATATCCGGTGCATGTTCCGGCACTCAGGCAGAGGGTGGAAGACATCCCGCACCTCGTTCACCATTACTGCGAAAAGCATGACTGGGATGCTGTTTTCGCTCCGGAATTTTTTGCTGCGCTGATGGATTACACCTGGCCCGGAAACATTCGCGAGCTTTTCAATGTGCTGGATAAATTGAGGATTCTTGCCGTGAACAGAAACGGCGACCTCTTGCCTCTTCTGCATTCCCTGCTCTATCAAAACGCAGAGTTGAGCAAAAGCATCTCCGCCGGCAGGAGCCTACCCGAACAGAGGGCGGAGGGGCACGGCACGTCTCTTACGTTTCGCGACAAGATCCTGCAGCAGCAAATGGTCGAGGCGCTGCAAAAGACGAACGGGAATGTGTCGAAAGCGGCAAAACTGCTGGGCATCCCCAGAAGTACATTCTACAAACGAATGCACCGGTTTGAAGAAACGCCAAAACCTCCCCGCGGTTGAGGGGGTTTGACGGGAGCACTTCATGAACATGCGGCTTTCGCATGGAAGGAGTGCTCCTTTTTCACTGAGTCAGTATGATCGTCCTCGCCGATTCTCGCTACCGGATTCGGCAAGAGTAACCCCACCCCTTAAGTCGCGGCCGCTCATCCTCGAATCGCCGCGATAGAGGTTTACTTATGGAAAGGAAGGGAATTCCATCATGGACATCTAAAAAGGGAAGATCTGTTTTTTGACAAGTCACAGGAAAACGAGGGGAAGAGATGTCCAAAACGGATAACATGCTGGCTATTTTGTGGCTGCTGCGCTCAGGAAAACGGCTGACCGCAGGACAACTGGCTGAAGCGCTGGAGATAAACGTCCGCACCGTTTACCGCTACATCGATGCGCTGTGTGCGAGCGGGGTTCCCATCATTGCGGATGCCGGCCATCACGGGGGCTACACGCTGCTTCAGCCCTTTACCGATGCGCCCTTGCTCTTTGATCTGAACGAACAAAAGGCGCTGATTCACGCCGCCGTTTTTGCCCAGGAAGCGGGCTATCCGTTTAGCGAGGATCTGAAGCGGGCCATCGCGAAGCTGAAGCGGTACGCCAATGACGAGCAGCGAGGTGCGATGGAGCGTCACAGCAAGGGCGTCGAGGTCATCCTGCCGCCCGCCAATCCACTGCTGGAGTCGATCTTGAAAGAGCTGGAGCTGTCTGCTGCCAACGGACAAACACTCTGCATCGAATACCAGAAAAGCTACCAAACCGATCACCGGAGCAGGCAGATTGATCCGTACGGCCTCGTCCACTGGAAGGCCAATTGGTATCTCGTCGCCTTTTGTCACCTGCGCGGCGACATTCGGAGCTTTCGTGTCGACCGCATCCTCAGCATAAACCGCACCGATTCGACATTCGAACGTCCGGCTACCTTTTCGGCCCGACAATTTTTTCTGGCCAATCTCCTTCCCGAGTCGGACAAGCAGGAGAATCCCATCCATGTCCACGTCACGGGGAGAAAGCAGGCGATTAATGACTTGTGCTGCCACTGGTATCTCGGCCGACTGCTGGTGGAGCGCTCCGGGGAACATGCCCGATTCCTGGTGGAGGAAGAGCTCGTACACAAGCATGTCCCGCATTTCTTGCTGCCCTACGGAAAATCCATCTCCGTACAGGAGCCCGCCTTTCTGAAGGAACGCCTGGCTGCGGTCGCGGCCGATTTGCTGCACTATTACCAATCGACGTAACTTAACTGACCAAGATTGTCAGGGAAGATGAGGTATGATCGAGTTAGCCATTAGCAATGAAGGGACTGGAGGAAAAAGAGATGAAGCACGAAAGCCTGCGTCTGTACGACTACCATTTATGGGAAAACGAAAAAGTATTTCAACGCTGACGTGAGCTCCCTCCGAGGTGTGCGAGCAAGAGATCCAGAGCGTATTTCCCTCCATCAACAAGACGCTCGTACACATGCTGCTGACGGACCATGTGTGGCTTCTCGCTATGAAAGGGGAAAGCTACGAGCGGGTCGGCCAAATCATGGGAAGTCTGTCGCAAGAGCGAAAGCTATGGATTGGATGATCTGGTACGCCGGATTTGCGGAGGTAGCCGAGAAATTCAAGGACTTCTTCTCGCAAATCGATCTGGATGGCAGCTCTTCCTACTCTCACCCGGTGATGGGCACACTCGTCGCACCGTACAGCACCATCATCCAGCACGTCGTCAACCACGGGACGTACCATCGCGGAAACATTTCAGCCATGCTGGGGCATGCGGGAGCGTCGCACGATTACATTTTCTACTTGTTTGAAAAAAAGGACGAGCGCTGACAATTGCTTCTTGAACTGGGAAAAAGGCGTATGGTATGCTGTGAACATCTCAAACGGAAGGGTGACCATCAAGCCAATGATCTTCTAAGTCCTATTTCCAAGAAAGCAATCGAATCAAAAACGATGCGTATTTCTGGATAGGCTTAGGTGATGCATATTGGCGATTGGATGGGGGACCCTGTTTTTTTGGTGCCGGGTTTTCTAGTCTTTTTGTGATGATATGTGATGCCTCCTGTCCAGAAATGATGGATAAGGAGGTTTTTTCATGTCAGGACTGTTTCGGAATCGCTATGTGCGGGCCATTCTTCTGTCGGCCCTGTTTTTGCAAATTGGCATCTGGGTGCGAAACTTCGCCATTCTTCTCTACGTCATGGAGCAAACAAACGGGGATTCGCGTGCCGTCTCGCTGATTTCCGTAGCGGAGTATGCACCGATCTTTTTGTTTTCGTTTTTGGCGGGGACATTCGTGGACCGCTGGCGCCCGAAGCGCACAATGGTATGGTGTGACGTCATCAGCGCCGTATCGGTCGCGGTGGTTCTGCTGACCTTTGTTTACGGTACGTGGAAGGCGGTCTTTTTTGTCACCCTGATTTCCGCCATCCTGTCGCAATTTTCCCAGCCGTCAGGGATGAAGCTGTTCAAGCTGCACGTGCCGGGAGAGCAGCTTCAGGCGGGGATGTCCCTGTACCAGACGCTGTTTGCGATTTTCATGGTGCTGGGGCCGATCCTCGGGACGTTTGTCTTCCAGCAGTGGGGTATGGAAGTCGCGATGGTCATTACAGCGGCAGCGTTTTTGCTCTCTGCCCTCGTGCTTGTCACCTTGCCGGCTGATCGCGTGGAAAGCGGGTCTGCTCAGCCGAGCGATTTCTGGAAAGAGATGGCCAGCGGGATACGCTATGTAAGGGATAGCCGCGTTCTTACGATGCTCGGCCTCTGTTTTTTGGCCGCCGGTTTGGCCATCGGGATGGTTCAGCCGCTCGGCATCTTCCTGGTCACCGAACGGCTTGGCTTGCCCAAGGAAAGCTTGCAATGGCTGCTCACGGTCCAAGGGATCGGCATGATCGCGGGTGGAGGACTGACGATGGCCATGGCCAAGAAGGTCGCCCCCCAAAGGCTGCTCGTTGCCGGACTTGCAGGCAACGCGGTCGCACTCGCCGTAGCAGGGTGGTCCAATCACTTGTGGCTGACGCTCGCCGCCCAGCTTTTGGGAGGGCTGCTGCTGCCGAGCATTCAAATCGGCATCAATACATTGCTGCTCAAGAACACGGAGAGCACGTTTATCGGACGGGTGAACGGGATCTTGACCCCGATGTTTACGGGCTCGATGGTAGTGACGATGAGCGTGGCGGGATTCCTAAAGACAAATCTCCCGCTGCTTTTCATCTATTTGCTGGCTGCCCTGCTCTTTGTCGTCGGCATCCTGTTTATTTTGCCGCTGTATCGGATGCAGGAAGGAAAGGCGCCTGAAAATCGGGAACAGATAGGATAGTAGATTTTGCAGGAAGACAGGAGGGCACGCGCGATGGGGCATTATCCGATCACATCCAAAGAGGGCTTGGCCTTTGTAGAGCAGGTTCGAAAGCTGGCTATGCGCCTGCCGGAGGTAACCGAAAAGGTGGATCATTTTGGACACCAGACGTTTCGGGTGAATGACAAGCCTTTTGTCATGCTCGGAGAGGGCGAGGATGGAACTCCGAAGATGTCGATCAAGACGCTCCCGACTACCCAGGAGGTACTGCTGACGAGACCGCACTTCACCAAAACGCCTTACATCGGACACCACGGCTGGGTCTCGATTGCGGCGAAAGACATTTCGGACTGGAAAGAGATCGAAAGCTACCTTCTCGAGGGGTACTTGCGGTCGGCGCCGAAGCGTCTTGCCAAGCTGGTTCGTCCGGTTTGATCCGAGGGCGAGGCGCGAGTTTTTTCTCTCGCGCTGTCGCACCTGTTATCATTCAAGAGGTCTGGAAAGGAGGAGTCGTTATCGATTGGAATCTTCAACAGATGAGCAAGCTGCTGGAGGTCGTCTTTGAAAACGCGCACGAACCGATGATCGTGACGGACAAAGACGGGAAAATCCTCCTCTTGAACAGAAGCTATCGTGAATTCTTGAATGTCGGGGATGTCATCGGCAAACCGGTCACGGAAGTCATCGAAAACACGAGGATGCACATCGTCGGGCAGGCAGGTGTCGCCGAAATTGCCGATATTCAGCGGATCA
The DNA here is from genome assembly GCF_031583145.1 of Brevibacillus brevis. Classification (NCBI taxonomy): domain Bacteria; kingdom Bacillati; phylum Bacillota; class Bacilli; order Caryophanales; family Paenibacillaceae; genus Brevibacillus; species Brevibacillus brevis. The sequence continues at coordinate 381,856 of NZ_CP134050.1, forward strand.
AGGGGCAAAACATGATTGCCCACCGCATCCCGATCATGTACGAAGGAAAAGTGTTGGCGGTCCTGGGCACCGTGTTGTTCCAGGACGTAAAGGAATTGGCCTCACTTGCCGCGATGGTAGACCAGCTCAAGGACGAGCTGACATACTATAAAAAAGAGCTGCGTCGCCGGTTGGGGGCTACTTATCACATCGACCAGATTGTCGGGTACAGTCAAAAGATGCAGGTCCTCAAGCAATTCTCGCAAAAAGTGGCGAAAAGCGATTCGACCGTGCTGATTACCGGCGAAAGCGGAACGGGCAAGGAGCTGTTCGCCCACGCGATCCATGCCGAAAGCAAGCGGAAAATGGGGCCTTTTATTCGGGTAAACTGCGCGGCGATTCCGGATTCCCTTCTGGAGTCGGAGCTGTTCGGCTATGAAGAGGGCGCATTTACGGGAGCGGTGCGGAAAGGCAAGAAAGGCAAGTTCGAGCTGGCCAACCACGGCACCATTCTGCTCGACGAGATCGGCGACATGCCGCTGCCCTTGCAGGCCAAGCTGCTGCGCGTTTTGCAGGAAAAGGAAGTGGAGCGGGTCGGAGCCGTACGCTCGACGCCCATCGACGTGCGCGTCATCGCCTCGACCAACCAGGATATGCTGGCAAGCATCAAGGAAGGGAAATTTCGGGCAGACCTCTACTACCGCCTGAATGTCGTCTCGCTGTCGATTCCGCCTCTGCGGGAGCGCCTGGAGGACCTGCCTGAGCTGGTTTCCAACCTGTTGGGTCAGCTGGTAGAATCGACGGGAGTGACCGTTCGCTCGATCGACGACGATGTATGGGGAGTGCTGAAGAGCTACTCTTGGCCGGGAAACGTGCGCGAGCTGCGAAACGTCCTTGAGCGTGCGCTGCATTTGATGGAGGACGACGTGCTGAAAAAGGAGCACATTTGGCTCCCGGCTGCCGCTTCCGAGGCAAGCACCAGCGCTTCCGCGGTCCGGCCGCTGAAGGAAACGCTGGAGCTCGCCGAAAAGGAAGCGCTCCTTTTGGCGATGAAAGAGGCCAACGGAAACAAGCAGGAGGCAGCCAAGCTGCTGCGTATCAGCAAGTCCAGCTTTTACGAGAAGTGGGAAAAGCACCGATTGGAGAAATGAACGGATATCCCTGTCAGCCCGAGAACCGAGGTGTTCTCGGGTTTTTGCTGGTCCAAGCCCGGAAATTGCAAACGGGACAACCGATTTTCCCGGATTCCGAAATTCCGGAAGAGCGTGCGCGGCCTTTTGGTGAAGCGCTTACAACTCATTCCGGATTTGTGGAATCTTTTTTCCGAGCTTTCGGAAATTTTGGCGACGACATCCCTCGACGGTGCGACCCATGACCGCGAAAAGCCAGCATTCGACACAATTTTTCATGGGGCAGCGGAGTTTGGCACGGTCCGTGCTATATAGTCTCGACAGAAAGTTGAAAGCGGTTTCTTAGCATCGTCAGAGAGGAGAATGCTTTGCCATTCCATCAAAAAAGACGCCCGATCTTACAAAGAGGCGTACTTGAAAGGAGAATCGTATGATCATAGAAGTGTTGTCCATTGTCCTCGCACTCGGACTCCTGATGTTCTTTGCGTATCGCGGCTACCCGGTGATCGTGTTTGCCCCGATCTTTACCTTGCTCGCGGTCGTCCTGTCCGGGATTGCCTTGTTGCCTAGCTATACCGAAACCTTCATGACAAACGCAGCCAACTATGTGAAATCATTTTTCCCTATTTTCCTGCTTGGCGCGATCTTTGGGAAAGTCATGGAACTGAGCGGGGCGGCGTCCTCCATCGCCCACACGATTGTGAAAGCGCTGGGGTCGAACCGCGCGATCCTCGCAGTCGTGCTCGCATGCTCGATTTTGACGTACGGCGGCGTGTCGCTGTTCGTTGTGGCTTTCGCAGTCTATCCGTTCGCTGCCGCGATTTTCCGTGAAGCGAATATTCCCAAGCGGCTGATTCCGGGCACCATCGCACTGGGTGCTTTCACGTACACGATGGATGCACTCCCTGGCACACCGCAAATTCAAAACATTATTCCGACCACTTATTTCGGTACGGACGCGTACGCGGCTCCGGTGGTGGGAATCATAGGTGCGATCATCGTATTTGCCGGCGGCATCTACTGGCTGGAGCGCAGGCGCAAACAGGCGGTTGCTGCGGGCGAAGGCTACGGCGAAGGGCATATCAATGAGCCGGAGCTTGCGCAGAGCCAATCCTACATGAACATTTGGGTCGCGATTCTGCCGCTGGCGCTGGTGTTGATCGGCAACTACCTGTTCAGCCGCGGCATCTGGTCGGTATCTTCCTGGTATGACGCAGCCATGCTGAAGGAATCGTTTAAAATCGAGCAGGTGAAAAACGTCGTATCTTCCTGGGCATTGATTATCTCTCTCAGCTTGGGGATCATCGCAGCCCTCCTGATCAACGTCAATCAAGTGAAAAACAAATTGGCTAGCGGCCTGACTGCTGCCGCTATGGGTGCTCTGCTGGCGATCTTCAACACGGCTTCCGAGGTCGGTTTTGGTAACGTTGTCAAAACGCTGCCTGGCTTCAAATTGATCCAAGGCTGGATTTTGGGCGCAAGCAGCCATCCGCTGGTTTCGGAAGCGGTCGCGGTAAACGTGCTGGCTGGTGTAACGGGCTCCGCTTCCGGCGGGATGTCGATCGCGCTCGAGGTCATGGGCAAGCAGTATCTGGAGATGGCAAATGCTGCGGGGATCAGTCCCGAGCTGCTGCACCGCATCGCCTCAATGGCGTCCGGCGGCATGGACACCTTGCCGCACAACGGCGCTGTCATCACCCTTTTGGCCATTACGGGCCTCACACATCGTCAGTCGTACAAAGATATTTTCGCGATTACGGTTTTGAAAACACTCACCGTATTCATTCTGGCATTCGCCGTTTCCATCTTCGCATAAGCAACGGGACAATCAGACGATCGAGGTAGGAGAGGAGATCAGAGAGATGGAGAAACTATTACAAGAGCAGGTGGCTTTGGTGACAGGAGCGGCAAGCGGGATCGGGCTGGAAATTGCCCGTACGTTTGCCGAAGAAGGTGCCAAAGTGATGATTCTGGACCTCAACCGGGAAGCGGCAGAAGCGGCAGCGTCCCGGCTGCAGGGCGAAGGGCACCAGGTTCTCAGCCTGGCGTGCGACGTCACGGATGAGGAGCAGGTCCGGGAAAGCCTGCAAAAGACGGTGGAAGCCTTCGGGCGGCTGGATATCTTGGTTAACAACGCCGGACTGCAGTTCGTTTCGCCGATCGAGGAGTTTCCGACCGCGAAATTCGAACGCATGATCAGCATTATGCTGACGGCTCCTTTCGTCGCGATCAAACACGCCTTTCCCATCATGAAGAAGCAAGGCTACGGGCGAGTTCTGAACATGGCTTCGATCAACGGCTTGATCGGCTTTGCCGGAAAGGCTGCCTACAACAGCGCCAAGCACGGCGTGATCGGCCTGACCAAAGTGGCGGCGTTGGAAGGAGCGGCAGACGGCATTACTGTCAATGCGATTTGCCCCGGCTACGTCGACACTCCGCTCGTGCAAAACCAACTGGCTGATTTGGCGAAGACGCGGAACGTGCCATTGGAAAAAGTAATGGAAGAAGTCATCTATCCGTTGGTGCCGCAAAAGCGTCTGCTGAGCGTGCAGGAAGTGGCGGACTACGCCGTGTTCCTGGCCAGCAAAAAAGCGCAAGGTGTGACGGGCCAGGCCGTCGTAGTGGACGGCGGCTATACGGCACAGTAAGAGGAGAACAAAAAGCCCCATGATCAGGGGCTTTTTTACTGTTTTAGCGGGTGGACGGGCCTTCCTTTGGGAATGGCAGCCAAACGGTAAAGGTGCTGCCCTCTCCGATCATGCTTTCGACGGATAAGCGCCCGCCGTGCACCTCGACGATGGAGTGGGAGATGGACAGACCCAGGCCGGATCCGCCTTGTGTGCGTGCTCTCGCTGTATCGACCCGGTAAAAGCGGTCGAAGAGATGCGGAAGAGCTTCAGCCGGAATTCCGGGCCCGTTGTCTTTTACTGTCAGCTGAACTCCGCCAGCGGCTTCCGTGAGCGATACCTCGATGCGGCCGTGGACAGGATCGGTGTGCTGGACGGCGTTTTGAAACAGATTGAGAATGACCTGCTTTATGCGGTCGGGGTCGAGCAGCAGCTCCGATTCCGTGCCGATTGTGACGCGAACGTCCCTCGATTTGGCTAGCATGCGGAGCTGGGGCTCCATCTCCCCGAGAATGCGATGCAAGCCTCCGCGCGTCAGCTGAACGGCCAATGCTGGAGCCTGATCGACCTTCGCGAGAAACAGCAGATCCTGGACGAGCTTGGTCAAGCGCTCCGATTCGCCGTGCATGCTGAGGAGCGCTTCCTTCAATTGATCGGGTTTGGCAGCGGCCCCTCGGAGCAGGACCTCCACAAATCCGTGAATGGAGGTAAGGGGAGTCCGCAGTTCGTGCGAGGCGTCCGCGACGAAGCGGCGCATCTGTTCCTTTGCTTCCTTTTCGGCGGCGAACGAGTCCTCCAGCCGCTGGAGCATGCCGTTGAACGCCGCAGCCAGCCGATCCGTTTCCAACTGGCCTTGCTGCTCTGACAGCCGTTGATTCAGGTTGCCGGCATTGATGGATTCTACGGTTTGAACCATGCTGGAGAGAGGCACGAGCGTTTTCCGCAAGACAGGCAAAAAGGCCAGCACCCCGCCGATCAAGGCCAGTGCCGAGAGCGCGACATACGTAGTCAGTTGCCGGATCAGCACCTCGCGTACAGAACGGATGCTCGCGGTCAGCTGGACGACTCCTGCAGGCTGCTCGCTGGATCCGATCGGTTGCAGCACCAGGATCTGGGGCATGCCGAGGGCATCCGTCGTAATGGTGAAGGGGGCTCCGCCGTGTTTTCGCTGTGGCTGCATCGCATCTATATACGTCTGTTTCGAGAGAGGAGGGGGGGATCCGTGACGCGGATCCGCCCATTCTTTTCGGATCGTCCCCGTATGGTCGATGAGGGCGAGGGTCGAATCGGGAATGTGAAGGGTCTCTAGCGGATTCGGTTCCGTTCCGTTCGGATTTTTCTGCAGGTAGGACAGCCATACCTCCGGCGATATCGAACGAAGCTGGCTCAGAAGGGAGACCGCCTGTTCTCTGTACATAAAATCTTTCATGTAGACGTGCTGCAGGATGCCGATGATCAGCAGGAGACCGGACAGAATCATGAGGGACCGCAACAGGATTTGGGAGCGGATGGATCTCGATTGCCTCATGGCAGATCCACCCGGTAGCCGGAGCCGCGGATGGTGCGGATCAACTGATGCTCGCGGTCATCCAGCTTCTCGCGCAGCGAGCGGATGTACACCTCTACGATGTTTTCCTGGCCCCCAAAATCGTACCCCCACACTTTGTCCAGGATGGTCGCCTTGCTGAGGACGATACCGTGGTTGACCACGAGGTATTTCAACAGCTCGTACTCCGTGGCGGAGAGGGACAAGACCCGCTGATCGTAGCGGATTTCCTTGCGGCGATCGTCGATGCGGAAAGGTCCGATCTGCATTTCGCCCACCATATGGGGAAACTGGTTGCGAATGCGGGCATGGATCCTTGCGAGCAGCTCCTGAAAACTGAATGGCTTGCTCATGTAGTCGTCC